>JAHJCH010000139.1 GCA_018813065.1 Myxococcota bacterium | reverse complement strand
TCGCGGCGGGCTGACTCGCGGCGGGCTGACTCGCGGCGGGCTGACTCGCGGCGGGCGGATTGGGCTGACAGCCCAGGGCGAGGAGGCCGCCGAAGAGGGCGGCATAGCGGGGGGAGATCATCTCACGCTCCAGATCAGATTAACGCCAAGAGGCGCTCGACGAGATCGCGGGTGGCGATGGCGTCTCCAAGGGCGGTGTGGCGCAGATCGGGGGGCGGGGCGATCTGAAAGTGGGCGAACGCGCCGTCTGATCCTGTCGCCGTCATGGGCAAGCGCCCCGCGCGGGCCAAGGCCCACAGCAGGCTGTGGGTATCGACGCTGCGATGCGAGAGGGCCTTGGGGATGGGGCGCGCGGCCAGGCCATAGAGCCGCCGCAGGAAGGCGATGTCAAAGGCCACGTTATGCCCCACCATCATCGCCCCCTCGGGCAGCGTGCCCAGGAAGCCCTCGATGGCCACGCAAGCGAGCGTGGGAGACAGCCCCTCCGCCTCGATCTGGGCCAGATCCACGTGGTTGATCGCCAAGGCGCGCGGCTCGGCGTGGATCTGGGGCTCACGGATGAGCAGCTCCACCTGCGTGGCGCCATCGCCGCTGACGAGGCCGACGGTCAGGAGGCTATGTTGGAGGGGATCAAGCCCCCCCGTCTCGGTGTCGAGGACGAAAAAATCGGGGGATCGCATCGGGCGATGATGCCAGCTTTAGCGCGGCGAGAGTAGCACTTTGCCGCGACGCGCTTGGGTGTGCGTGCGCCCCGCCCCCTCTGCCCCTCCAGCACCGCGCCTCAGGGGGTGAGCGGCGGGGTCACGACGTCGATCTCCTCGATGTCCGCGCGATCCCCGCGCCACTCCAGCGACAAGATCTCCCAAAAGCTGCGGCTTTGGTTGAGCGTGCGTGTCCAATCCCCGAGGACGAGCCCATCGAGGTGGACGCGCATCCGCGCCGTCGTCTCCACCTCGGGCAGCCCGAGCCCGAGGGCCGCGTTATAGACCTCCACCCCCAGGTGATACGCGCCAATATTGGCCTCGGGGCTGGGCAGGGTGATGTTCTCAGGCCCCGCCCCATTGACATCGTCGATGTCCAGGCTGGGATCGCCCGCCTCACCGACAGGACCCCAGTCCGGGTTACGGTTTCCATAGAAACAATCATGCGGCGCGACGCTCCAAGAGGCGCCTTGAGGGTGTCGAAGGTGAATATCGAGATCCACGCCCTCCTGATCTGACTGATCGAGGTCATCAGGCGTGTTCCAAGTGAGCTGGAAGTGGAGGCCGTCGCCAGCGCGGGTGGTGATATGAACGATATAGGCGCCATCGCAGCGCTCCGAGGGCGCCGTCAGCCCCTCGACGTGGGTCACGAACAAGCCAATGTCATAGGCGCCGATGAGATCCACATAGAAGCGGGCGTTGGGCGTGGCCGGGTTATCCTGCGCCCCCCCGTTCTCGGGGTGACTGGGGTCATTAAACCGCTCCATGGGCACGCTGGTTGAGCCTTGTGGGCGATCCAAAACCACCCACTCCCAGCGGGCGACGTCCTCAAGCCCCTGAGGCGGGCTGAGATCGAGGACCTGGAGCGGGCTGGCGATGCGCGTCACCCCCTCGCTGGGGAGCTGAGGGCAGGGGAGGCAGGCCCCCGAGGCGCCGCCGCAGGGGCTCCAGGCGCACCACGCCCCGCCCTCACAGGCGCGGCGCTGGGCTTGACCGTCATCACAAGCGCGCTCTTGGCTCTGCCCCTCGGCGCACTCACCCGGCGGGGGGTCTTCAGGGCAGGTCGAGAGGGGGATGGGCAGCCCCGCGAAGCAGAGGAAGAGGGCCACGCTGCCGTCATCACACAATTCACTGTACTGAAGATCATCACGGCAAGGCCCACAGTCATCAAACTCACCCCAAGCGCCGCCCTCGCAGACCCGATGCTGGACATAAACGCTCTCACAGAGGCGGGCGTCAATGTCGCCCTCCTCGCAGGACGGCGCGCCCTCACAGGGGCCATCGACAAACTGCCCATCTTGACAGACACGCTCCATCGTCCCGCCGCCATCACAGGGCACGCGCTGACGCTCGCCGGGGGCGCAGACATCCTCACCGAAGCAGGCCTCGGGCTCAAAGACCCCATCGACGCAGCGCAGGATGCGCAGGCCCCCCTGCCCGCAGGCCTCGGTGATCGTCGCGCCCTCCTCACAGATACAAGGCCCCCAGGGGCTCCAGGCGCCCGCCTCGCAGTCGCGCAGCTGCTGACCGCCCTCACAGGCCCGCGCCTCCTGCGCGCCGTCGGCGCAGGGGGGCGCGCCCTCGCAGAGCCCCTCAACCATCACGCCCTCGACGCAGGTCACGATCATCACGCCGCCGCCGTCGCAGGGCCGCGACTCAGACGCCCCCTCGACGCACGCCGCCTCGCCCTCACAAGGTCCATCGACGAAGGCGCCATCGACGCAGATCGAGCGCCGCTGCCCGCCATCACCGCAGGGGCTGAGGAGCACCTCCCCCTCGACGCAGGCGCCGCCGCCCTCACAGGGGCCCCACGCCCCCCACACGCCCCCCTCGCAGGCGCGGCGCGCCTCGCCGCCGTCCTCACAGGGGCGCCGCCGCACCGAGCCCTCCACGCAGGCCTCCGCG
>JAHJCH010000138.1 GCA_018813065.1 Myxococcota bacterium | reverse complement strand
TGCCTCGCCCGCGCCCGATGCCGCGCCCCCGCCCGATGCCTCGCCCGATGCCTCGCCCGATGTCCCCGGCGATGAGGTCTTGGTCGTGGTGACGTTGAACACCCACAGCTTTCAAGAAGGCCCTGACTCCATCGATAAGCTGCGCTGGATCGGCGAGGGCCTCGCCGCCCTTGACGCCGATCTCGTGGGGCTCAACGAGGTGATGTTTGGCGACTTTTGGGCCTATGACTATCACGGCGCCACCTATGATGGCTTGGCCTTGATCCAAGCCGCCTTGGAGCGCGCCTCGGGCGTGCCCTGGTATACGGCGCGCTTCCCCTTCGCGCGCTGGGCGGACGGCGAGGAGATGTGCAACGCGGCCTTGTCACGGACGCCGATCCTTGAGCATGACCAGCGGGCGTTGACGACGACGGACGCTTGGCCGGCGCCAGAGGCGCGGCGCAGCGTGGGCTATATCCGCGTCGAGATCCCCCGCTTGGGGTGGGTCAACTTCTTCGTCGCCCATACCTGGGGCTGGGACTCCGCAGACACCCAGACGCAGATCCATGAGGTGAAGGCCTTTATGGCCGAGAAGTTTCGCCAGGATGAGGCTTTAGATCTGCTCGTGGGGGATCTCAACGTGCCCGCTGGCGGCGCCGATCATCAGGCTTGGCTGGACGCCCCGCCGTTTCGGCTCGTGGACACATGGGCGATGGCCAACCCAACCCAGCGTTTGTCCCCATCGACCTTTGACGGCGCGCATCGCATTGATTATGTGCTGGCAGGTGAGGGCTGGGCGCTGAGCGAAGATCCCAATCACTATGAGGCGTCTTGGGTCTTTGACGGCGAGGCTCAGAGCCTGCCGCGTGTCTCTGATCATAAGGGGCAAGTGACCCGCTTTTGGCTCTCAAGCAAGCGCGCCCACCACCTAGAATAGCCTCCAACGAGCCTAAAACAGCGTCAGCGAGAACCTCAGCTGCACGTCGTGCTCTTTCTTGATCTCTTCATCGTCGATCACGCCCAAGTTGGGATCGCGCACCGCGTTGAAGCGGTAGTTGAGCGATACAAAGTGCGCCAGCCGCAGGCTCACCTGGTTGCGCCAAGAGAAGTAAGGGTCATCATCGGCGCCGAAGGGGTAGAGCCCCTCAAACTCGCTGTTGAGGATCACCCAGCGCGTGAGGTTGGCCCGCGTCAAGATCGTCGCCTCGACCCCCTCGATGCGCTTGTCTTGGATGGGGATGAGCGTCCCTTCATTGTAATCGAAGGATTCACGCGCGAAGCTCTGTCGCGCGCCCAACCCAAGGCGGAAGTCAAGCTCAACCTGTCGCTTTCTCAGAACCTTGAAGTTCCCCCCCGCCCCTTCAAGCAGGCTCACCGGCGAGAACGGGCCGCCCAGCTGCACCCGCTCCACCTGGATATGCGGCTTGGAGAGCGCACCGTCGGCGTCCAGCTCGCGGACATCTCGCGGCTCCTCAAACTCCTCGTATCGGCTCAAGAGCTTGCTCTCTACGCCGCTGCGCACATAGGGACCAAACCAAGGCAGCGCGTGGTAGGTGTAGATCGTGTGCAGGTAAAGCCGGTCGCGTAGATTGCGAAAGCGGTTGCCCTCCGGCGGGTTAAACTGCTCCTCCTCCAGCTCAAGGCGGGTCTGCCAGAGGTGGGCGTCGCGCTGGAAGCGCAGCGCGCCGTCGAAGAAGAGGCTCAAGGAGAGGCTCCAGCCGCCCTCCTCGCCCACACGGTCATCCTGGTTAAAGGCCACGTCGCCGCCCAGCACGCCCCGCAGCCGCCAGGCGCGATCACGATCCTCCTCGTCGCGCAGCACCTCGCCCGCCCCAAGGAAGTCGCCCGAGATGGGGTCCTGCACCAGCGTAAACCGCGTCAGCGCCCCCTCCACCAGCCGCACCGTGGCGAAGTCCGTGCGATCTCGGTAGGTGCCGCCCGCGCGGATGATCTTGTAGAGCCCCGGCTTAAGCAGCCAGATCTTGTTCTCCTCGCCGATCTGCTCATCGGCGCCGAAGCCCACCCCGAAGTCCTCGCGGTTCTCCATGCGGATCACCTCGTAGCTGCCACGGAAGGGCACAAAGCGCTCATCCAAGACGACGACCTCCAGGGCCGACCAGCGCGCCTCCACCAGCGTCACCCGCCCCGCCTCCACGCGCGCCTTGGCCTTGAGCTGCTGCTCAACGGCCCCCGAGCCAAAGCGCACGTCATAGCGCCCCGGCGGTAAGACCAGCCGCCGCCCCATGCGCCCCTCGATGGTCTGCTGGGTGTCCTCGTTGACCACCGTGACGATCGGCTCACCCTCGCGCGCGGAGAGCGTGGGCAGGAAGATCGCGCCGAAGCCCATCGGCATGGGCGTGTCGTCCTTGAGCAGCTGGGGGTGATCGTCCTCGCTGGGCTGGAGGTAGCCCGCGCCCGCCTTGGGGGCCTCGACGACCGCCTTGGGCGCCTCACCCCGCAGGTGGCGCCGCAGATCCGCCAGCGCCGCCTCGGTGCTCTCCTTGAGCAGCACGCTCAAGCCCCGCGCGACCCCTCGGGCGCTGAGCCCCACGGCCCGCCGATCATCAAAGGTAAAGCGCCACACCGGCTTGTCCTCGCCGTCGAGCAGCCGAAACACCACGCTGAGGTGGGCGAAGCGCGCCGCGTCCACCTCCAGGCCCTCCAAGGCCAGGATCTCGCTCTCTAAGACATACTGGGCGGGCTCGGCGCTGACGGCGTCGGTGACCTGCTCGGCGATCCCCGCCGCCTTGATGTGCGCCAGCTGGAGCGCGGCGATCATCCTCTGCGGCTTCTCGCTCCATTGCCGCCGTCGGGCATAGCGAACCTCGTGGGAGTCGGGGCGCGTCACCAGGTTTGACCGCTTGTATGTATCTGAGATCTCGGGTTTCTTGACCCTTAAGGTTTTGATCAGTGCCGGGGCCTCCGCCGCGCTGGGCGGGGCGTAGCTCAGGGTGTAGAACTGGCGCTGTGGCGGCGCGCCGCAGCCGATGAGCAGCGCGCTTAATAGGGCGAGCGGGGCGATTAAACGTGCGCGCTTCATTCCTCATCCTCGCCTTCACGCAGCAAGAGCAGGGAAGGGTCTTCTTTAATCTTCTCGGAGAAGACCGTGAGGTTGTCCATGGTCTCCTTGAGGCCGTTGATGGCCTCCACCGCGTCCTCTCGGCTCTGCCTCAGCAGCCGATCGACCTGGCGCAGCACGCCGTTGGCGGCCTTGAGGCTGTCCGACAGCCCGCCCGCGCCCTGGAGCGCCTTGGCCAGCGCCTCCACCTCGGCCAGCGTGGCGTTGATCCGCCCCAGCGCGCCCTTGGATTGATCCAAGATCGCCAATACACGCGGGTCGGCGCGCTTGATCATGCGGTTGATCTGCTGCGTGGCCACCGTGACCTCTTTGATCAGCGCGTCGCCAGAGGCCAGGAGCTGATCTGAGCGCTTGAGCACGCTCTGGATCTCCGCTTGGTTGATCGACAACGTCTGCTCGGCGGTCTGTAACAGCTTGTCGGCGCGTTGGAGCACCCCATCGACGCGCTGGTGCGTCTGCGGGCCAGTCCAGACCTTGAGATCGGTCAAGACGGCGCTGATCTGCTGGGTGATTTGCCCCGCTTGTTGGGTGAGATCGTCCATCAATGAGGCGCCCGCGGGGATGGCCTCGCCGGGCTGGCGCACGCGAGCGCCGGGCGTGCCGCGCGTCAGCTCCAGGTACTTCAGGCCCGTGATCCCCAGGCTGCCGAGGTTGGCCTTGGTGTCCTCGGCGATGGGCGTGCCGCCGTCGAGGCTGATCTCGACGAGGATCACCGAGACGTCCTTGGGATCAACCTTGATGTTGGCGACGCGGCCCACGCTGATGCCGCTGTACTTGACCGGGGAGCCCACGTCGAGGCCGCTGAGCGTGACGTGCTCTTGGGTGAAGCGGATAAAGTAGGCGTCGCGCGTCTCGCCGAGCTTGACCCCCGCCAGGGCGATGATCCCGCCGATGAACAGGGCGGCGGCGGCGCTGAGGAAGATGCCCAGGCGCGCCTTCTGCGCGCGGGTGACGGCCATCAGTGGCCTCCTTTGGTCAAGACCTCTAGGGCGCTGGGGCCGCCGCGCATCTCCCCCGCAGCGACGCGCGCGAAGAAGGAGCTGATCTCCGGGTGATCGTGCTGGCGGACGCGCTGGTAGGTGTCGTCCGCCAGGGGCCGCCCGGCGGAGAGGAAGATGACGCGATCGGCGATCGTCTCGATGCTGGCCAGCTCATGCGTGACCACCACCACGGCCATCCCAAACCGATCCCGTAGCCGCAGGAGCGTCTCATCCAGCTCACGGCTGGTGAGGGGATCAAGGCCCGCCGAGGGCTCGTCGCAGAAGAGGAGATCGGGATCGAGGGCCATCGCCCGCGCCAGCGCCGCGCGCTTGCGCATCCCGCCGCTGATCTCCGAGGGCAGCAGGTGCTCAGCGTGGGACATCTCCACCATCGCCAGCTTGAGCCGCACGATCTCTAAGATCACCGCAGGGCTGAGATCCGTGTGGGCCTCAAGCGGCAGCGCCACGTTCTCGCCGATGGTCAGCGAGCCGAGGAGCGCGCCGTTTTGAAAGAGCATCCCGATCCGCGTCAGGAGCGCCGTGCGCGCGGCCCCCTCTAAGGCGTGCAGCGGCTGGCCCAGCAGCTCAACGCGGCCCTCGGCGGGCGGGATCAGGCCGATGCAGTGCTTGAGCAGCGTGCTCTTGCCGCAGCCACTGCCGCCGAGGATGACGCGGATCTCCCCCGGCTCGACGCGCAGGTTGACGCCGTTGAGGATGGTGCGCGCGCCGTAGCGCGCCACGAGGTCATGGACCATCAGAGCAGGCTCAGCCATCAGAGCACCACATAGAAGAGGACGCTGAAGAAGCAGCCCGCGATGACGAGGTAGAAGATCGAGGCGACGACCGAGGCTGTGGTGGTGCGCCCCACCTCGCCCGCGCCGCCGCGCGCTTGGAAGCCGAAGTGTAGGCCGATGAGGCCAATCCCCCAGCCAAAGATGAGGCTCTTGAACATGGAGCTGAGCAGATCGCCCGGCGCCAGCGCCTCGATGGTCTTGCTGATATACACCCCGCTGGTCAAGTCGAGGTAGAGCACGCCGACGAGGTAGCCGCCGAAGACGCCGAGGAGATCGGCCATGAGGGTTAACAGCGGCACCACCAGGATGATCGCCGCCAGGCGCGGCAGGGCCAGGAACTGGATGGGATCGAGGCCCATGACCTTGAGCGCGTCGATCTCCTCGCTGACCTGCATGGTGGCGATCTCGGCGGCGATGGAGGAGCCCGAGCGGCCCGCCACCAGGATGGCGGTCATCAGCGGCCCCATCTCCCGGACCATGGCGATGCCGGTGAGGTTGGCGACGTAGATGTCGGCGCCAAACTGGCGCAGCTGGTAGGCGGACTGGAAGGCCAACGTCAAGCCCAAGAGCGCGGCGATCAGGCCGACGATGGGCAGGGCCTGGGAGCCCATGTAGACGCACTGCTCGATAAAGGCGCCCAAGCGCAGCTTGCGCGGATCGGCGAGGGCGAAGGTGGTGTCGGCGGCGAGCTGGAGGAAGTCGCCGAGGGCCGTCCGCGCCGCGTAGGCCCCCTCGCCGACGGCCTCCATCAGCGGCGTGGGCGGCGGCGGGGCGGCCTGCTCGGGGCCAAGGCGGAACAGGGACAGGGCGCGGCGGGCGGTGTCGCTGACGCCCTCCACACGCCAAACGCTCCCCCGCGCCGCCGCGCGTCGCTGGGCGTCGAGCAGGGCGCCGATGGCCGCGCTGTCCATATAGTCTACGCCCTTTAGATCGACGATCAGCGCGCCGCCTGGGCTGGGGGCGTGGCGCTCAAGGGCGTGGCTGAGGGCGCGGGCCGTGGCGCGCTCCAAGCGGCCCCCAAGGCAGAGGCGCCCCCCGTCGAGGGCGGCGGTGAACACGGGCGATGGTGCGCTCAAGCGGGGCTCACAGGGTCAATGGGGGCTGGACTATAAAACGCCAAGTGGGCAAAAGCGAACCCGGCCCTAGGCCACGGGGGGCGGCGCGACCGCTGTTTATCAGAGAGCCCGCCGCGCGGTTGTGCTAATACCAGCCGCGAAGATTCGGCCCTCTGTGGCTACAAGGAGCTTGATCAATGCGCATCGTCGTCGCCGCTCGCAAGGGCGGGGTGGGCAAGTCATCTATCGTCGCTGGGCTGGCCAGCGCGCTGTCCTCCCAGGGTCGGCGCGTGCTGGTGATGGATCTCGATCCGCAGTCGAACTTGGCCTTTATGTTGGGGGGTGATCCCACCGGCCCCGGCGTCAGCGATCTCCTCTCCGGTCAAACGGTCGAGCCCGAGACGGTGGCCGAGGGCATCGACGTGCTGCCCGGCGGCCCCGAGCTGGCGAGCCATGAGATCGCTCGCCTCGATCCCGAGGATCTGGCCGACACGATCAGCGGCTGGCCCTATGACGATGTTCTCTTTGATTGCCCCCCCGGCAATGAGCACCTGGAGCGCCTGGGCGTGGTGGCGGCGGACATCGCCTTGGTGGTGACCAACGCCCACCCCATCGCCGTGGTGGGCGCCGGGCGCGTCTTGGAGGATCTTCAGATCCGCGCCAAGCGGGGGCGACGCGGCCCCACGCGCTGGGCCTTGGTGATGAACATGATCGACGCCCGCCGCCGCCTGGATCGCAACATCGAGGTGATGATCGAGGACTACCCCGATGTGCCGCGCCTCAAGGTCCGTCAAGACACGCAGATGACCCTGGCCACCGCCCAAGGCATCCCGCTCTTTGAGTTCGCCCCGCGCAGCAAGGCCGCTGAGGACATCATGGCGCTGATGGAGTGGGCGCGTGGCTAAGCTGGACTTTAACCGGATGCGCGCGCGCACAAGCCAAGCCACCACCGACCTGGCCCAGCGCGATCAGCAGATCAAGCTGGATGAGACGCCAGCGACGCTGAGCTTGGATCACATCAGCAGCCGCCTCTACGGCGACACGCGCCCGCTCAACCCCAGCCATGTCGTCGAGCTGGCCCTCTCCATCAGCGCGCTGGGCCTCTTGGAGCCTGTGGTGGTCGATAGTCAGCACCGGCTCTTGGCCGGGGGGCATCGCCTGGCCGCCTGTCGCCTCATCCTCGCCACGGCTGAGGCGCGGCGCGTGATGATCGCGCAGCTGTGTGAGGTGGCCCGTCAGCCCTTCAGCGAGGCGCTCAAGGCCCAGCTCAAGCTCTTGGAGCCCAGCGCCGCCCTCGCCGAGGGCGTGCCCGTGCGCGTCGTCCGCTTTGACAGCGCCGAAGATCAAGATCGAGCCCTGGCCATCGAGGCGGCGGAGAACACCCAGCGCCGTGACTACACCCGCGCCGAGATCCGCGCCCTCTACGGGCGGCTCGTCGAGGCGGGCTACACCGATCGGCGCGGGCGTCCCAAGCAAGGTGAGCGTCAGGCCAAGCCCGCCATCGCCATGATCATCGGTCGCAGCCTGCGCACCGTCGAGCGGATGCTCCAAGACCAACGCCAAGATCAGGCGCGCGAGTCGCTGCGTAAGGGGCTGCGGCGCCTCCGCGCGGGCCTCGTGGCCCTAGAGCGGGCCTCGACGCCGCAGCCCCCCGCCGTCGAGGCCCTCCGCGCGCGTTTGAGCGGGGACGTGGCCCTAGAGCGGCTGATCGATGAGGCCCTCAGCGCCTTGGATGAGGGCGCGGCGCCGTGATCAGCGCCATGATCAGCGCCCTAGCCTGGGCTTTGGCCGCCCTCTGGGGGCTGATCTTGCTGCGCGCCGCCCGTCCAGGGCCGCCGCCGCTGCCAGAGCCCGCCGCCGAGCCCCCCGACTACGCCCTGATCTGGCCCAGCGCCGCGCCGCCGCCGCCGCTCGATCCGCCGCCACGCCAGATCATCCAGTTG
The DNA here is from genome assembly GCA_018813065.1 of Myxococcota bacterium. Lineage (GTDB taxonomy): Bacteria > Myxococcota_A > Bradymonadia > UBA7976 > UBA1532 > JAHJCH01. Next base: position 710 of record JAHJCH010000138.1, on the reverse strand, counting down.
GCGCGCCTGATCGACCCGCCCGAGGCCCTCAACGCCGCCCAAATTGAGCCCGAGTGGGCCTTGATCCTCGATCCACACCTCAGCGTCCCCGCAGATTTGCCCGCCCGCCTCGCCCGCGCGGAGGGCGGCTTCGCCTCAACCCTGCCCATCCCATCAGGTGGGCCGCTGGCGCAGAGCCGAGAGCGCGCCCTGCGCGACTTCGCGCAGCCGGAGCGGGTCGCCGATATCAAGCGCCCCGAGGGCTACGCTGATCCACGCTGCGCTTGGGCGCGCGTGGCGGAGATCCACGAGATCGGCGCCGATCCCCTGCGCTTGGCCCGCGCCCGTAAGCTGCGCTGCGCGCCTGTCACGCTCTATGATGGCCGCGACGCCGCCCAAGCGCCCCTCGTGCGCGCCGCGCCGTGGTCCTCTGAGGCTTGGAGCGCGGTCAAGGGGCGCGCCCTGGGCGAAGATCCGCTCGTGCGCTTGGCCGCGCGGCTGATCCCCGCCCTGATCTGCTATACGCCGCTGCTGATCTTGCCGCTGAGGCCACGCCTGGGGCTGCTGATCTTGGGCTTGGGCGCCACGGCGCGGCTGATGACCGCCCTGCGCGACGGCTTCGGCCTCAGCCTCAGCCTCCTCGGCGCCGTACTCGACCCGCTGCCTTGGCTCGCCGCCGCCCCGCGCCCCTCGCTCCAGCCCGCCCCCCCGCGCGGCGAGGCGATGCGCAG
>JAHJCH010000137.1 GCA_018813065.1 Myxococcota bacterium | reverse complement strand
CGCCGCCGCCCGCCACGCCGCCGCCGCCCGCTACGCCGCCGCCGCCGCCGACCACGCTGAAGTCGAGGACGACAGGATCACCTTCACCGTTGGCCGCGTCGTCGCTGCAAGCCCACCCCAAGAGGAGGGCGAGGGAGAGAGTAAAGAAGCGCATATAAGCTCCACCTTAAAACCGGCCAAGTATGCCACCAGCGAGGCGGAGGATGCGAGGGGCGCGGCGGCGATCCTCAGGGCAATGGCGCGTCTCACTCGCCTTCGGGGCGCGCTCGGGCGGACCGGGCTTGATGGATTTGAGGTGACAGTGGATAGGCGGGGGAGGTTCGCATCACTTCTTCTTGTTTTTTTTGAGGCTCGGCGCGCTGGGGATCGGCTCACCCGTCCGCTCTGGCTGCACGATCTGCACGGGCAGAGGGGCGGAGGCGTCGAGGTGGACGTCCTGCTGCGGGAAGGCGATGACGATCCCCGCCTCGCCAAAGGCTTGATTGATGCGCGTGTGCAGATCATGCGACACCTGAGAGGTGGACAGCACATCGCCGATGAAGACACGCAGCTCAAAGTCCAAGCTGCTGGCGCCAAAGCTGAGGAAGAAGGCCATCGGGCTGGGGCGCTCCAAGACCAGCGGGTGCGCGCGGGCGATCTCCAAGAGCAGCGCGTGGGCGCGGTCGGTGTCCGAGCCGTAGGCGATGCCCACTGGGATGGTCAGGCGGCTCACAGAGTCCGACAGCGACCAGTTGATCAGCGGCCCCGTGATGAACTCCTTGTTGGGCACGACCAGCTCGCGGCGATCAAAGCCGATGATGGTCGTGGCGCGGATCTGGAGCCGGCTGACGACGCCCTTGATGTCCCCCACGGTCAGGATGTCACCGACGCGGAAGGGGCGCTCGATGAGGATGATGAGGCCCGAGACGAAGTTGGCCACGATCTCCTGAAGCCCAAAGCCCAAGCCAACGCTGAGGGCGGCGACGAGCCACTGCACGCGCCCCCACTCCAAGCCCAGCGCCTTGAGGCTGATGATCAAGCCCACGGCGAAGATCAGATAACGGCTCACCTGGGTGATGGCGTGGCGTGTCCCGCCGGTAAAGGGCAGCCGCAGCAGGACGATCAGCTCCATGAGCGTCGGCAGCACCTTGGCCGCCAACACGGTGAAGACAAAGGTGAGGATCGCCTGGGCGAAGCGCCCGAGGGTGATCGGCGTCTGCACCTCGGCGCCGTCCACCGTGGCGTTATATGTCCACAGCACGACCTCCTCGAAGATCCCCAGCGCGGGCAGGACGCGCGCCCAGATCGTCCACAGCCCGATGATCCCCAAGGTGCCGATCAGGGCGCGGATGACCTGGAGGCGGGCGGCGTGGGCTGCCTCTGCGTCGTCCTCCATCTTCAGGGCGCTGCCCTTGGCGAAGTGATAGCCCCGCCCATCGGGGATCGCCAGGGCTGAGGGCGGCGGCTCAAGGCGCTCAAGCCACAGGCTGAAGCCCGCCTCCGCCAAGGCCAAGGCCATCACCATCCAGGAGGTGATCATCAGCTGATGGGCCAGCTGATAAGCCGAGTCGGTGTAGCCCAAGGTGGCGAGGACGGCGAGGGTCAGCGGCGTCAGCACGGCCAGGGGATACCAGACGAAGCGCAGGCGCACGAGCCAGGCGTCGGGGTATCGGGCCATCAGCGGCCCCGACAGCCCCCCCTCGCGGAGGAGGCGCAGGGTGAAGAGGGCCGCCAGCGTCAGGGTGTAGATCAAGGCCATGCGCTGCAAGGCGCGACCATCCTGGGGCTGCCCGTAGCGCTCAAGGGTCATCAAGACAAAGATCGAGGGGATCAGCGCCCACTCCAGCCAGCGCGTCTCGCGGTTGAGGCTGGCCCGGATCGTGGCCTGCCAGGGGACCTCATTCCCCGCCACGAGGGCGCGCACCCCACGGGTGGTCAACCAAAACGCGCCGACGCCCAAGAGGCCATAGCCGATCGCCGCGCTGTCGCCCTCGCTGTGACGGGAGAGGCAGCCGCCGATGAGGGCCACGGCGGCGGGGAGGCCCAGCGCGCCGGAGATTTGAAGGAGGCGGCGGCGTGGGGTGGCGGGGAGCGGCGTGAGGCGCTTTCGCAGCCGCAAGCGGCGGACGAAGCCCAGCAAGGCGACCAGCAGGGCGGCGAGGGTGCCCAAGCGCCACTCAAGGGGGCAGCGCGCGAGGCCCGCCAGGCCCCAAGGCGCCCGTTGAATGACCCTGGCCAAGAGATCCACGTCATCGGCGGCGTGGATGAAGTCATCCAGCGACAGCCGCGCGGTGCTGGGGATCCACAACAGGCGCTCATCGAGGAGATCGCGATAGCCGTTAAAGCGCGCCTCTTGACGCAGCTCCAGGGCGTCGAGGCGGCTCAGCGCGGCGATATGCTCCTCATAAGCGAGGCTCAGCTTCTTGAGCAGCGCTTGGCGATCCTCCAAGAGCTGACGGATGATCACCTCGACCTGATCGCGGAAGAGATCATCGAGCATCCCGCCGAGGGTGGGGGTGCTCTTGGTTTGGGCCAGCGCGCGGCTCAGGTACACGCGTATTACCCGCTGCTGAGGCGAGATGTCCTCCTCGCGCTCGATGATGTCGAGCAGCGCCGACTGCGCGGCGGCGACCTCGGCGCGCCAGCGGGCCACGCCGCGCTTGAGGGCGCGACGTGAGGGCATCTCCCGTTGACGCCGCCGCAGGAGCCGCGCGGTCGTCTCGGACAGGGCGCCGCCGTTGAGGCGCTTGCTCACGCGCTCCACCTCGCGCTCAAGGGCGCTGAGGCGCCGGGTGACGCTGACCTCCTCCTCATTGAGCTGACTCAGGCGCTTGGTGGCGGCCTCCAGGTCTTGACTGAGGCGCACGTTCTCCTTGGAGAGATCGCGCACGGCGGGGGCTTGGCGTGCGATCTGACGGTGCGCGGCCTTGGCCTCCTCAGCGGCGGCCTTGGCCTCCTGCTCACGCTTGCGGGTCAGGTGGGCTTTCCAGCCCTTGAGCTGCCTCTCAAGGCCCTCGACGCGCAGGGTCAAGGCCTCGCGCGCGGCGATGAGGTGGCTCAGCAGCGGCGCTTGAAAGAGGAGACGCTGCTCAAAGAAGAGGATCTCCGCGCGATGAAGCCGCAGCTGGGCGGCGCTCAAGGCGCGCTGAGCGGCGGCCATATCCGAGGCGGCGCCGTCCGGCGTTGGCGGCTTGTCCTTGAGGGTGGCGACGCGGGCGCGCCGCTCGGTGATCTGATCGCGCAGCCCCTTGGGCGCGTCGCGCTGCGCCTCCAGCTTCTCCTTAAGGGCGGCCAGCTGCTCACGGGCGTTGATCAGCTCAATCTCCACGGCGCGCTGACGCTGCTCAACGGCGGCCGCGTTGAGATCCTGGATCGCCTCCAGATTGGGCGCGGGGGGCAGCGGCGTCGGCTTGGGGGGGGGCGGCAGCTCCGCCTCAGCGGCGATCCGCGCCGCCTGCTGCTCCAGATCGAGGGCCTTGTCGCTGAGGCTGACGGCCTCCTCATAGACCTTGAGGGCGTCTTGCCCCTCCACCTCCAGCTTGCGCGCCTTGAGGGTGTCGCGCTCGCGCAGGAGGAGGGCGTGGGGGCTCAAGGCCAGGGGCGGCTCAACGGGCTTGGGCGTGGGCGGCTGGACCTGATCGCTTGTAGGCAGGCTCGCCGCAGGGGTGGGCAACATCCCCGCGTCGAGCGGCCATATCTGAGCGAGCGAGATCGACGGAGGCTCAGCGTGGGCGGGTTGGGGAGAGTTGAGACATAAGGCGGCGAGGATACAGGCCAAGGACCTGAGGGGGACGAGCGAGCGCATCTGAAGCTCCAAGAACGAGAGCGCGCGCGAGGTTAACCATTGACACGGCGTAGGACAAACAGAGATCCCCATCTGGCCCAGCGACGTGAGGAGAAGAAATGCAACATCAGGCCAGCATGTATATGATCATGCTCCAACGCTCCGGCGACAAAAAGATCCAGCTTATCAAGGAGATACGCGCCGCGTTCGGCTATGGGCTCAAGGAGGCCAAGGCGCTGGTGGACAAGACGCCCAGCGCGCTGGGGCCGCTGCCTGAGCCCCAAGCACACGCGCTGATGGAGGTGTTGCGTGGGCTACCGGGGGTCCGCTTTGAGGCTTCGATCATCAAGAAGGCCACCATGGGAGAGGCCGTGACGGAGGGCGTGGAGGTGACTGAGCCTCAAGCCGTTGAGGTGCGCCTCAGCGCCTACGATCCTGCGCGCAAGATCGCCGCGATCAAGCTGATCCGAGAAGCGACGGGGCTGGGGCTCGCCGAGGCCAAGCGGCTGGCCGAGTCCCCGTTGCCTGTACAGATCAAGGCGTCAAGCGCGGTGGCGGCCGCCGCCTTCGTGGAGGGGCTGCGGGCCATCGGGGGCGCGGCGACGTTGAGCGGCGAGGGGCTGCGGAGCGGCTATGCGTTAGAGATCGGCGCGGCGGATCATTACCAGGTCATCGACGCGCTCTGCCGCCAACTCCACTTAAATACAAATGAGGCTCAAGAAGCGATCAACCAGCATAAGATTGATTTAGAATCAGCATCAGAAGAAATGATTAACCAATTAGATGAATCTTTAAAGAGACTTGGCGCGTTACTAAAAAAATCATAAATAAAAAAGGCCCAAGGATTAACCTTGAGCCTTGTTTAAAACAGGGGTGGTAGGATTCGAACCTACGACCTATTGGTTAATCGCCAAACGCTCTACCACGCTGAGCTACACCCCTTGCCCGTTAAGCTTTATACGCTCAAACGGGCCTTGTTGGAGGTGACGGGAGTTGAACCCGCGCCACTTAATTGAAGATCAAGCGCTCTTCCGCTGAGCTACACCTCCTGGGGCCCACGCTGCGTCCAATGCAGGCGGCCCCGTTGGCGAACACGGCGCTGACAGCGTGCCCTCTCTCGGGCGACACCGGGTCGTGTTGTGCCTGTGCTTTATAGGTCGATTCGGGCGCGATGTCTCGCCTCTTTGCGTTTACTCGCGCCGGGTTGATCCCGAAAATCAAAGGCGCGCGTTTAAGCTGCTTCATTTTTTGACTTTGTAAGGCGGTGACTTGAACGACGCGGCCGCCTTAGCAGAGACCGCGCCAGCCCTTAGAGCCCGCTATGCGGTGAAAATATGCGCCAAAAATAGAAATGAATCTCTTGGGAGAGAATTTTATCTCCCCAGGCGCTGCGAGAGCCTCCGCGCCGATCTGTTCATGTTTTGCCCTAAAAAAATAAAGAAAATAAATCGTGTTCAATTTTCAGGGGTGCTTTGTCGAGATTTTTGTCTTACTCTTGCCCAAGAAGCGGGGCCCAAAACCTCGGTTTCGAAAAAAAACAAAAAAAACAAAGAGGCTGTTGACAAGCGGGGACCGTTGGCTAAACTCAACGCTAACCTTAACGTAAAGGTTAATTTGTAATGATGACCATCGGACAGCTCGCCAAGGCCGTCGGCAAGAGCCCCAGGGCGCTTCGCCTCTACGAAGAGAAGGGCCTCATCTCCCCAGATGGGCGCTCAGAGGGCGGCTTTCGCCAGTATGGTCCTGACGCGCTCCTGCGCTTGCGCTGGATCTTGCGCTTGGTCAACTCAGGGCTGAACCTTGGAGAGGTCCAGTCCATCTTGCAGCGGGTCGCCGCGGCTGAAAATGGTCGAGAGGCCCTTGATATCCTTCAAGACCACTTTCAGCAAAAGATTCAAAGCCTTGACGAGCAGATTAAGCAGCTCTCTACGCTTAAAAATGCCCTTGAGTCAGGCTTAAATCACCTTAAAATGTGCGACACCTGCGAGAAAACACGCCCTCATAATTGTAATATCTGCGTCAGCAAAACCCACGCGTTTCCAGAGATGATCGCGGGTGCGCTGGTTCAATCGCCTGTCACCGGAGGCGCCAAGTGATGATCACTGAGAGTATCCCCAGCCTGTCCTATGATGAGGAGAAGATCTTGGTCGAGCGCGCCCAGAGTGGCGACCAGCGTGCGACGAATCATCTCATCAAGGCCCACTATCAGCAGATGTTTCACCTCGCGCTCAAGGTCACACGCGACCCGGTCAAGGCAGAGGATGTCACACAAGAGGCTTGCTTACAGGTTTTGCGTCGGATTGATCAGTTCCGCTCAGAGGCGCGCTTTGGTTCATGGTTGAGCCGCATCGTGGTCAACACGGCCTTGCTGCGTCATCGGCGTGAGCGTCGCCTTGTCCCCACCGACGAGATCTACGCGCCCTCTATCGAGAGCGAGGCGCCCGCGCCTGACAAGCTGGCGGCGGATCGTCAGCTCTTGTTCTTGACCGACTCCGTGCTCAATGAGCTGCGAGAGGGGGATCGTGAGCTGTTTGTGCGGCGCTTCATCGACGGCCTGTCGCTGAAGAACCTCTCAGATGAGACCGGCTTATCCTTACCTGCGCTCAAGAGCCGCTTTCATCGCGCGCGGCTGCGCATCAAGGAAGTTCAAGATCGCATGAGCTGGGGGAGCGTCGTGATGGCTTAACGCCACAACAGCGCCACCTAAATCAAGCCCTCGTCGCCCTTCATCGAGGGCTTTTTTGTTTTTAAAGCGGTAACTTATCCGTGAGAGGCGTGACCGGGCGCGGGATCAGGGCTCGGCGCGCTGTGACAGCTCCAACAAGACGCCGCCCGTGGACTTGGGGTGAACGAAGGCCACGCGCTTACCGTGCGCGCCTGGCCTGGGCGCCTCATCGATGAGCTTAACCCCCGCCGCCTTATAGGCCCGCAGCGTCGCCTCGATGTCCTCGACCTCCACGCAGAGGTGATGAATCCCCCCGCGCCGCTGGGCGAGGAAGCCCGCGATGGGGCTGTCCTCGGCGGTGGGCTCCAGCAGCTCCAGGTGGCTCTCACCGACCTCGAAGAAGGCGACGCGGACCTTCTGGGAGGCGACCTCCTCGGTGTGCGTCGCGGGCGCGCCCAGCAGCGCCTCATACATCGCCATCGCTTGACTGAGGTCAGGCACGGCGATGCCGATGTGATCGATCTTCTTAAAGCGTGGCTCCATGATGTCCTCGTTTATCGCGGGTGACTTTACAACGGCGCCTTACGCGTCCGCGTCCAGGTGATGTGCAGGACAGGGCCGGTCAAGCGACAGCCCAGGGTCAGCGGCTCAGCGTCGGGGCGCCAGGCCAAGACCTCGCCGCTGACGGGGTGCGCCCAGACTTGGCGTGTGCCCTCACCGCGCCGCAGGGCGAACCCGGCGCCGCGCGCCGCCTCGATGAGGTGGCCGACGCCCTCATCATGGGCCTCGCCGTTGCGATAGAGCATCCGCAGCGTGATGGCCTCCTCTTGAGGGCTCGATGAGACGCTGGCGCTGATCCGGTGCCGTGTGCTGCGCGCCCCTGTCACCCGCGCCAGCCACGCCGGCGCCTCCTCGGGCAGCTCAACGCTGGGCGGCTTACGGCAATCGGGGGGTTGAGGCTGCGGCTGCGGGGGCAAGGTGAACCACTCCAGATCCATGCGCTGCTCACGGGCCGCGCCGTTGGGGGCGACGAGGCGACGAATGTTGAAGGACCAGCGCACCCCATTACCCTGCACGGGGCTATCGGGGATGCCCTTGTCCAAGCCGGGCAGCTTCAGGGCGCGCAGGGCGGCGAGGAGGCGCGCGGCGACGTCCACATCGGGTCCAAAGGCGCGCATGCTCAAGCGGAGGCGCTGCGTGGGCGGCGCGCCATCGACGCGGCTTTGACGCTCATAGACGACGGCGCTGAGCCGCCCGTCGATGGCCTTGAGGACCCCCAAGAAGCCGGGCGGCAGCCGCGCCGGGGCGGGGGCGACGGGGCGGGCCTCATAGCGCGCGCGGCGCTCCGCCT
>JAHJCH010000136.1 GCA_018813065.1 Myxococcota bacterium | reverse complement strand
GCCCCGCCCCAGCCCAGCCCCCTGCGGCGCGCCCTGTGGGCTTGGCGCGGCGGCCCCGCCTTCGACGGGCTGGGAGAGCTGATCGCCTGGCTCTGCGCGCGCCTGCCTGGGCTGCGCCGCGTCCACGGCGCGCGCTTCAGCGAAAACAGCTTCGTTGAGCTGCGCCGCCCCGCGCCTGACGGCGTGCATTGGGTGCAGATCAAGCGCAGCCATCACCCCCCAGGCTTTCGCTTGGCCGTGGGCGTCGCCGCCTACCCCATCTACCCCGACGATCTAGAGCCCCGCGAGGGCGAGGCCACCCCCGGCGCCCTCTTGCCCCTCAGCGCGCTCTTGCCAGAGCGCCCAGATCCGCATTGGATGACCCTCAATCACTCGGATCTCAAGCGATCCCTCGCCGATCTTGAGGTGATCTTCGCGGGGCGCGTCGCCCCCTTCTTGGAAGCCGCAGACGCCGCCTTGGCCGCCTACGCGGCGCGGCGCCCATCCGGCGCAAAGCACGATGACGGCTGAGCCGTCGAGGAGAACGTGACCATGATGATGATGACCCTGCTCTTGTTGACGGCGCTGTGGAGCCCACCGATCAAGCACGTCGCGCCCTTCGCGGGCAAGCAACCCCCAGCAAAACACCTGCATCAAAGCCTGGTTAAGCCGACTGATAGCCTCGTCGGTGGTTGGATCATCACAACAGAGCCCGAGCATGATTTTTGTGGGTTTAAAAAGGAATTTCATGGCTCTGCTTATCAATGGTTACTCTCTGGACCGACGGAGAAGATTCAAATTACCGTGATTGGTCAAACGAGCTTCCCAAATCTCGTTGGATACGCTAAAGATGGCAAGGTTGTTTTGAGTGGTTACTCGAAAAAATATAAAACGACGTCATATTTCACTTTGAGACATAAGAAAGATCACTTAGTTGGTAAACGCTACTTCTCTGGCGTGGATAAAAATGGCTATGCTTGTTTGGCGATCTATCGAGTGCAGGGCGTGCGTCAGCGATAGTCCAAGGGGAGAACACCGCGCGTCCTCATTGACGAGGCCGTCGCGCTGAAATACCTTCGTGGCCTCACCCTCGCATGAGGAGCCTTCGATGGCCTCGATGATCAAGACCGCCGCCTCTGCCCATCGCTTGGCGCGCACCATCGCCTCCGACATTCTCCTCTACAACAAGGAGAAGATCGCGGAGGGGATCAAAGATGACACCCTCTTCGACATCCTCGCGGATGAGATCGCTGAGGGGCACAAGCTCTATGACGCCCGCGTCGATCCCAGCATCCGCGACAAGCACAACCTCCTCGAACGCGCCCTCGTCGATGTCCTCATCAAGTCGAGCGCGCACCTGCCCACCGATATCTGGTAGTGGACCACGAGGTGTACCTCAGCGTCCCGCCTGAGGAGGAGGGGGCGCGGCTCGATCTGTTCCTGGTGCGCGCCTTCGCGGGCAAGACACGCAGTCAGCTGGCGGGGTGGCTCAAGGAGGGCCGCGTCACCTTGGGGGGCCGCGCAACGCGGGCGAGCCTGAAGCTCCGGGGCGGCGAGGCGCTCATCGTGCGCGTCCCGGCGCCGCCCACAGGGACGCTTGAGCCGCAGCCAATGCCCCTGGAGATCGTCTATGAGGATGAGGCGATCCTGGTGATCAACAAGCCCGCTGGGCTGGTCGTCCACCCAGGGACTGGCAACCCCGATGGCACGCTCGTCAATGGCCTCCTGGCCTATGGCCCGCTCTCACCCATCGGGCTCCCTGATCGGCCTGGGATCGTACACCGCATCGACGCGGGGACCAGCGGGCTCTTGATCGTGGCGCGCACCGAGGCGGCGCATATCCACCTCGCCGATCAGCTCCGCGCCCACACCGTCGAGCGGCGCTACCTCGCCATCGCTTGGGATCATGGCTTGGCCCCAGAGGGGACGCTCGACACCCCCTACAGTCGTCACCCCAATGATCGCCGCAAGTTCACCGGGCGCGTCTTCCCCAACCGAGCCGCGCCAGAGAAGCGGGCCGTGACCCACTGGCGTGTCTTGGAGTCGCTCTACCCCTGCGCCTTCGTTGAGCTGCGCTTAGAGACAGGGCGAACACATCAGATCCGCGTTCACCTCAGCGAGGCAGGGCATCCCTTGGTGGGCGATCCGATGTATGGTCAGCGCCGACGCATTGAGCAGCCCTCCCTGCGTCGTCAGATGGGCTTTGAGCTGGGCTTGGCCCGCCAAGCCCTTCACGCGGCGACGTTGGGCTTTATCCACCCGATGACGGGCGAGCGCCTGCGCTTTGAGGCGCCCTTGCCCGAGGACTTCAGCCAAGCCCTCCTTGGGCTTAAAAGGACCTCATGAGCGCCGCAACCGGCAGCCTCTTTGCCCTGCTCTCTGTGCTCCTCCCTGCGCCGCCCGCGTCTGAGCCGGCGGCGCCACCGGCGACTCAACCTTTAATCGAGCCCGCGACGCAGCCTGTGATTGAGCCCGCGACGCAGCCTGTGATCGCGCAGCCTGTGATCGAACCCGCGACGCAGCCTGTGATCGAACCCGCGACGCAGCCTGTGATCGAGCCCGCGACGCAGCCTGTGATTGAGCCCGCGACGCAGCCTGTGATCGCGCCCACAGCGCAGCCCACCACCCAGGCGCAGCCCACCACCCAGGCGCAGCCCACCACCCCGGCGGCGTTGACGCCCGCCAGCGCCGTGGCGCGCTTCAAAGCGACCCCCGCCCAGGCCGCTGAGCCGCTGAAGCAGATGGCGGCCAAGCACCCCAAGATCAAGGCCGCCTTGGAGACGCTTCAGGCCGAGGCCCACCTCGCGGCAGGCCAGCTTGAGGCCGCCCGCGCCGTGGCGAGCCGCGTCATGGAGGCCGATCCGCGCTGGGCGCACCGCGCCGCCTTTACGCTCGCCAAGGCCAGCCTGGCCTCGGACTGCCGCGCGGCCCTCGCCACCCTGGAGCAGACCCGCGCGGACTCACCGTGGCTCAAGCGCGCGGAGATCCTCGATCTGCGCGCCCAAGCCCACGCGCGCTGTGAGGCCCCGGAGGCCGCAGAGGCGCTCTTGGTGGAGCTGGCGGTCTATCACCCCGCCACCCCCCAGGGGCGCGCGGCGGCGGAGGGCCGCGAGCTGACCGAGCTGGCCCAGATCCAACGCGCGTTGGCCTTTGAGAAGGCGCGCGCTTACGGCGAGGCCGAGGCGCAGCTCAACGCGCTGCTGACGACCTCCGTCGGTCAAGAGGCGCGCTTTCACATTGGGCGCCTGCACTTAGAGCGGCTGCGCGATGACTTCACCGTCGCCATCCGCGCCTTCTCTGAGGTCGAGGCGCTGGGTGGCCCCTTGGAGGAGGAGGCGGCCTATCTCAAGGCGCGGGCGACGGCGCGCGCGGGCGATGTGGCGGGGGCCTTGAGCGCCTATGAGGGCTATATCAAGCGCTGGCCTCAAGGGCGCTTCGTCGAGGACGCCGCCTTCTTCTCCGTCTTCCTCCTCTATGAGCAAGGGCGCTACAAGGACGCCCACGCGGGCTTCGCCGAGATCCAAGGCCGCTGGAGCAAAGCCGCGCGCTGGTATCACGCCTGGACGGCCTACCTCGCCGAGGATGAGGCGGCCTTTGATCTCCTCGATCAGCTCGGCCAGACCGGCAAGGATCGCCGCGCCGCCTACTGGGCAGCGCAGCTCCTCAAGCGCACCAAGCCCAAGGCCGCCGCCAAGCGTGAGGCCGAGCTGCTCGCCGCGCGCCCCGATGACTGGTACAGCCTCCTCATCCGCCGCCAAGCGGTGAAGCCCTTCGAGGATGTGGCAGGGTTGACGGCCCCCAAGCGGCCAGCCCTCAAGCTTGAGGCTGAAGAGCAGGCCGTCGCCGATGAGATCCGCGCGCTCGCCGCCGCTGATCTCCCGGACTTCGCTAAGCGCGCGCTCTCTGCGGCGAACCTGGATAACCCGGAGCTGATCGCGCAGCTGGCGGAGGAGATCGATGCGCCCAACCTCCGCGTGCGCATGGTGCAGATCACCCGGCCCCAGCTTAAGCGTGGTTGGCCCAAGCAGGCCCAGGCCGTCGCTTGGCGCGACGCCTACCCCTATGCCTTCAAGGCCGCGGTCAACGCCACCCACGATCCGCTGCGGACCTTGAGCTTTATCCATAAGGAGAGCGCCTTTGATCATGACGCGATCAGCCCGGCGCACGCCGTGGGCTTGATGCAGCTTTTGCCCCGCACGGCGCAGCTGTTGGGCGGGGGTGAGGTGGATCTCTTTGATCCCGCTGAGAACATTCGCCTCGGCGACCTTTACCTCAGCAAGCTCGACGCGCTCTATGGGGGCCAGCTGCCGTTGATCGCCGCCGCGTACAACGCAGGCCCCAACGTCACCACGGCGTGGTTTAAGGGCAAGGCCACCATGAGCACAGATCTCTTCATTGAGATGATCCCTTTTAAAGAGACGCGAAACTACGTCAAATGGCTGAGTCAGACGCTCATTCGTTATCGGATGATCCATGAGGGGATGAGCCTTAACCAGGCCGCAGAGGTTATCCCCACCAGCCTCGATCTCACGATCCGTCCTGGCGTTAATTTTTAAAAAATAAAAGATATTTATTAAATTTATTGTTTATTTTGCGATGGAATCATTTTTTCAATTCAAAATGATCAAAATCAAATCCCTCTGCGGCTTAATATCGATCTTTTGTGGGCTTCGCCCCCATCACCCCGACACATGGAGCCCATGAGCCGTTGAAGAACCCTTGGATTATCTGGCCTCTTCGCCTCGGCCTTGTCCTCATCCTCCCAGGTGTTTGGCTGCTCACCTTCGCCGATCGCCAAGCCCTGGCGGCGACCGCCGCGCAGCTGCCGCTGGGGCACTTGGTCCTCGCCACGCTCATGATTCTGTTGGCGATGTGCGTCGGCGCGATCCGTTGGCGCTTGATCATGACCGCTCTCGGCGCCCGCAGCCGCCTTGGGCTGCTCAGCGCGATGCGCCTGTATCTGGTGAGCTACTTCTACAACATCTTTATCCCGGGCGCGGTGGGGGGGGACATCCTGCGCGGCGTCCTGCTGAGGCGGCGCTTTGACAACGCCGCCGCCAGCTACCTCGTCGTCGCCCTGGAGCGGGTCATTGGGCTGATCGCGCTGGGCTGCTTCTTCCTCATTGGGCTGCTGGCTGGCCCTCAGTTTATGGAGCCCCGAGACGCCGCGTTGGCGTTGGGCATCCTCAGCGCCTTGGGTGTGGGGGTCATCGTGATCGCCCGCTTCAGCGAGCGGATCTATGCTCGCTGGCGCGCCTTCCCGCCCATCCCCGCGCCCAGCGGGCTGGTCCTGGCCTTCGCCATCAGCTTCCTCAGCCACGCCGCCAGCATCGGGGCCTTCGCGATCCTCGCCGATGGGTTGGACCTCCCCATCGGCCTCCTTGATCTCGCCTTGATCGTGCCCGTGGCCTTCGTCGCGGGGGTGATCCCCATCGCCATCGTCGGCGTAGGCCCCCGCGAGGTCGCCATGGTCGCGCTCTTGAGGCTCTTTCAGATCAGCCCTGAGCGCGCCTTGGTCTTATCCTTGAGCTTCGCCTTGATCAACATCGTCATCGCGGCGATAGGTGGGCTCTTACAGCTCATCGGGCGAACGCACACCGATGAGGATCAAGCTACATCTGCTGACGATACCAATCAATCGTCCTCAGAAGCCCCTCTTCAAGGTTAACCTTAGGCTCAAAGCCCAAAAGCTCGCGTGCCTTGTCGATATTGGGGATGCGCAGCTCAACGTCGGTATAATTCATCTCTTGAAAGATAATTTGGCTCTTAGAAGAGGCCAACTGCACGATTTCCCGCGCGAGGTGGTAGATCGTCACCGTGCTGCGTGGATTACCGATGTTAAAGGCGTGACCACATGCCTCATCGCGCTCTAAAGCGGACAACACGCCGTCAATGATGTCATCGATATAGCACCAGGCGCGAATCTGCGAGCCGTCACCATGAATGACCAGGGGATCGCCGCGCAGGGCGCGGGTCACGAAGTGATGCACAGCCCCTGAGCCGACCTGGTTGGGCCCATAGATATTAAAGGGGCGCACGCTAAGGGCGGGCAGATCAAATTGCTTAAAGTAGCTCAGCGCCAGGTGCTCGGTGGCCAGCTTGGAGACGGCATAGGTCCAGCGCGCCTCACCCACGGCGCCCAGCTGCGTCGCGTCCCCCTCACGGACCTTGTAGGCGTATTGCCCGAAGACCTCGCTGGTGCTGAAGTCAACGAAGCGGCGGCAAGCGCCGCTCTGATGGGCGATCTCCAAAGCGTTGAGGGTGCCCTGCAGGGACACGCGCATGGTCAATGTGGGGTTCTTGAGGACCGTATCCACGCCCGCGATGGAGGCGAGGTGGATGATCATATCCGTCCCCTCCGCCGCGCGCCGCAGGCCCTCCAGGTCCAAGACATCTCCTTGAATCAGGCGCACATTGGGGTGCTGCGCCAAGGCAGTATTGCTGAACGCGTCTCTATGCAGGTTATCGAAGAGGATCACCTGGTTTTGAGAGCAAAGCCGCTGGGTCAATGAAGTCCCAATAAAGCCCGCGCCGCCTGTAATCAGGATGTTTGCGCCTTGAATCATGATTTATTCAAGCTTTCCACTGACGTTTACGTCTGGGAGGAGTTCTCTCCAAGACTTTTCTTGTGCTCTTGTCTCGCGAAGTAGACTAAATAATGCAAGCGATGTATATGGAAAATTTTTGCGCCAATCTTCACGAAAAAGCTCTGCTTCTGATAAAAACTCTTTTGATTGTAAATTTTGTCTTGCTTCTTTAATTCTCTCTAAAAATGCTTGTTTCTTATCTTGATCTTCTGCTGTGAGGTAAAGCTCAATCAGATATTGCAATGCAACTTGTTCTTTACCTAATTTATCTGAAATTGATGCGACTAAAGTTCTTATATTATTAGGCGCATCAGGAATATTGGCCGCGATTTCTAAATAATTTAGCCCGATTTCTTTAAAATAACGCCTTTCTTTTTCATCTTTTGGCTTCATTTCAATGTAATAATTTAAACCAAGCCGATATGGGGCTTCATAGTCATCAGGGAATTGTTTAAGTGCCTTTTCATAAAAGCGATTTGATAATCTAACATTTGGATTTGTAAATCTACGGCCATACAATACATTTGTTCCAGCCCAATAATAGACACGCTTAAATTTGGGATCAAGCGCCAGTATTTGATCAATGAAGTGCTCTAACCATTGATATTTTCGATCAGAATCAAAATGATCTGCAAAATAACCAATTGTCCTTATCCATAATAGATCAGCGGCGGCTTGATGATAGCCAAGAGAGAGCACCTCAAGCACTGCTTGATTAGGGACATAGAGCACTTCGGAGTCTTTAATCACGACATTATCTGAGCGAATACCTCTGCTTGTGAGCAAATAAAGCTGATTGTGAATCACAGCGGTTAAAAAGAAGGCAAACGCTAGAGTTATCTTTGATTTTTTACTTAAATGCTTCAATGTTTGGCTTAATGTGAGTGAGGTATAAGGGAAGTGAAGGGCGGGCATGCGCAGCTCCTTAAAAAGCGATAAGGAAAATCCTGCGCAGAATATAAAAAAGGCCCCCCGATGGGGAGCCTCTTTATGAAAACCGAAGCTCTAGAGTGGACTACTCGAGCTCGTTCTCCTTGTAGATGCCGGCGCCGCCGTTGATGCTGTTGTCCGTGACCGTGGCGATGCGCTCGAAGAGGGAGGAGGAGCCGTCACAGTCCAAGTCGCCCTCAGCGCGGACGGTGAATTCAGCGTCTTCGCCCGTGCCCCGGCTGTCGTAGGTGTAACGGAAGAAGAAGGGGTCGTCGATGGCGAAGTTCAGGGCCTGCCAGGTGGCATCATCCCAGTTGATCGTGGTCGGGTCGTGCTTCTGCTGGCTGGCGCCGAGGCAAGCGAAGCCGGCGGGGGTCGGCGTGCCAACCCCGATGGCGCCCGTGTTGCTGCCCGCGGGGAACTGGCGGGGGATGATGGCGCCTTGGCGGGTCGCGTGCTCGTCCTCATAGTAGGAGACGGAGCTGTCGAAGAGCTTACGAATGTTCATGGTCGCCTCCGTCGTCTTGGAGCGACGGATGTACTTCATGAACGCGGGGATGGCGACGGCCGCGAGGATACCGATGATCGCGACGACGATCATGAGCTCGATCAGGGTAAAGCCCTTGACCTTATTACGCATGTGACTCTCCACTCAGAGCACGGGAGGGTAGATTATGGACGGCACGGCCCCTCCCATGGTACCGCGGCCATCTACCTACATCGAGGTGCTTTAAAAACCACACGCCGAGGCGTGTTTTTGAGGATAAATCCTCAGTTGTTCTCGCCGCTGGACCAAACCTCAGGCTTGGCCGAGGTGACCTCAAAGGTCGAGAACTTGGCGTTGTCGCCGTTGAAGTCGCCGACAGCTTGAGCCCAGAACCAAGGCTTATTTTGGAACTCAGCTTTAAACTGATCACCAGGCGCGTTATCCAAGCCCGCGCTGAGGCGGTATTGGAACCAAACCTGACCAGGTGACTTCAGCCCGAGCTGGCTCCAAGCGTTGTCATCGGGGATGTTGGCTGCATCCCAGTTGATCTTCGCCTGGAAGGGCACATCTGCGGGCCATTCGTCTACATCAGCGCTACCACAGTATTGGCCGAAGGCTTGAAAGTAAGTCTCTTGCGCCGCGCGCACCGCTCCGAGCATTTGATATGCTTCAGAGTTGCGCGCTTTGTAAGTAAACTTTCGATAACCAACAACCGCGAGGAGTGACAGGACCCCCATTATGGTCACAACAATCATTAGCTCAATGATCGTGAAACCTTTACGTGTGGTCTTCCTGTTCATCCCGCCTCCAACAGCGTTGTCTTGAGACGTTTTGGCCTAAGTGCAGGGGCTGTGCCAGCCTTTGAGGGCGCTCTCAAGGCGCGTTTTGGTTGGGGTCGAGGCTGGAGTGACAATTTGCGTCACCCCTCGCCGGACAATTTTCGCGAGGTGACGTTTTTTGTCACTCCGGGGCAGCGGGGGGCTTCTTGTTGGGCTTCTTGGCGCGCCGCGACTTCTTGTTGGCGGGCTTCTTCTCGATGCGCTCAAGCTTTTGGCCGATGCGATCCAAGATCCCGTTGACGAACTTGCCGCTGTCGATGGTGCCGTAGCGCTTGGCCATCTCGATGGCCTCGTTCAGCGCGGCGGCGCCGGGCGTCTCCAGCTCAAAGGCCAGCTCAAAGACCGCCAAGCGCAGGATATTGCGATCCACCCGCCCCATGCGCTCCAGCCGCCAGTTCAGCGAGCTTTGGATGATCAGCTCGTCGATGGCCGCGCGGTGGCTCGTCACCCCACGGACGAGAGCCTCGACGAAGCCCCAGTGGCCCTCGGCCTCGCTGGAGAGGACCCGCTGGGCGTGCTTGACGAGCCCCGGGCTGATCTCCCCTCGGGCGAAGATCTCCTCAAGGACCTCCGGGTCATCGCGGAACGCGGCGATGAACAGCCTCAACGCCTCCTCGGCGACCTCCGCCTCGCTGACCTCCATCCCAAATAAGATCAGCAGCGCGATCTCTCGGGCGGCGCGGCGTCCCGAGATCATGCGTCGGCCCCGCTCAGCCCCTGGAGCAGATCCACCATCTCGATCAACGCCAAGGCGGCCTCGCCGCCCTTGTTGCCCGCCTTCGTGCCCGCCCGCTCGATGGCTTGTTCGATGGTGTCCGTGGTCAAGACGCCAAAGGCGATGGGCACCTCGCTCTTGAGCGAGACTTGGGCGAGCCCCTTGGCCGCCTCCGCCGCCACATAGTCAAAGTGCGGCGTTGAGCCACGGATCACCGCGCCCAGGGCGATGATGCCGTCAAACTGGCCGCGCGCGGCGACCTTGCTGGCGATGAGGGGCAGCTCCCAGGCCCCAGGCACCTTGAATATCTCGATGTCCTCCACCACGGCGCCGTGGCGGATGAGCGTGTCGAGCGCGCCCTCCACGAGGCGATCGACGATGAAGTGGTTGAAGCGGGCGACGATGAGGGCGAAGCGCCGACCGCGCGCGGTGAAGTGGCCCTCTCGAACCTTGGGGCTGCTCATGGTGACTCCTCTGCGTTGCGGTGTGGGGGATCACCGCGAAGGGGGATGGGGATGTGCTCGACGACCTCCAGGCCGTAGCCCTCGATGCCCTTGATGCGCGCTGGCGTGCAGGTCATCAGGCGCAGGCGGCGCACCCCTTGATCAAGCAGGATCTGCGCGCCAATCCCAAACTCGCGCAGATCCGTCGGCAGGGGGTCTCGCGTGGGCAGCGCTGCTGCCGTGCGCGCGCCCATGGCTTGAAGCTCACGGGAGACGCGCGGGGCGGGCTTTTGCAGGTAGACCAACACCCCCAGGCCCTCCGCCTCCATCCGCCGCAGCGCAAACTCAAGCCGCCAGCGCGTGTCGCTGAGGCCGCTGCGGAAGAGATCACCCAGCACGCTCTCGGGGTGAACCCGCCCCAAGACGGGCTGCTCAGGGCTCGGCTCGCCCTTGATAAAGGCGACATGCTCCAAGTCATCGACCACCGTGCGGTAGCTGACGACCTTGAAGACGCCGATCTCGGCGATCTCCACGGTGTGCTCGGCGACGCGCTCCACCAGCCGCTCGTGGATCAGGCGGTAGGTGATCAAGTCCGCGACAGAGATCATCAAGAGGTCGTGCTGGCGGGCGAAGTCCTCCAGCTGGGGGCGGCGTGACATGGTGCCGTCCTCGTTCATGATCTCGCAGATGACCCCCGCTGGCTCCAGGCCCGCCAAGCGCGCCAAATCCACCGAGCCCTCGGTCTGCCCCGTGCGCACGAGCACGCCGCCCGCCTTGGCCCGCAGCGGGAAGACGTGGCCAGGGCGAGAGAGATCCTGCGGCCGCGCGTCCGGGGCGACGGCCACGGCGATGGTGTGGGCGCGATCCGCCGCGCTGATCCCCGTCGTCACCCCCGTCGCCGCCTCGACGCTGATCGTAAACGCGGTGCCAAAGACGCTGGTGTTGTCGCTGACCATCAACGGGAGGTTGAGCTGATCGCAGCGAGCTGGGGTCAATGAGAGGCAGATGAGGCCGCGCCCATGGCGCGCCATGAAGTTGATGCTGGCGGGCGTGACCTTGGCCGCAGCCATGACCAGATCGCCCTCGTTCTCGCGGTCCTCATCATCGACGAGGATGATCATCCCCCCCTGGCGGATGACCTCGATGGCGGCCTCCACGCGGCGGATCGTCTCGGCGTCTCGTGGATCAGAGACGCGCGGCGTGATCATGTGCGTCTCCTGCGCTCGCTCTTTCATAAAAACCCCGCTCGGCTCAACAGATCCGCGTCGATGGGCCGCCCAGCGCGGCCCAAGAGGCGCTCCACATACTTCCCGATGATGTCGGTTTCAAGGTTTACGCGCGCGCCGGGCTGCTTTCGCGCCAGGTGGATGACGCGCTGTGTGTGCGGGATCAGCGTGACGCTAAAGCGCCCCGCCGCCAGAGCGTTGAGCGTCAGGCTCACGCCATCGACGGCGATGGAGCCCTTGTTTACCAGGTGGCGTTCGATGGTCTCAGAGGCGGTGATCCAGATCTCAACCGCCTCGCCGACGGGCGTCAGCCGCTCGATCTGGCCGGTGTCGTCCACATGGCCCGCCACGATGTGCCCCCCGAAGCGATCCCCCAGCCGCATCGCCCGCTCCAGGTGTACCGGATCGCCCGGGCGACGCCCCCCCAGGGTGGTTCGCCGCAGCGTCTCCCCCGAGGCGTCCACCGTGAAGGCCTCGCCGCCCGCCTCGACGACCGTCAGGCAGGCCCCATCCACGGCGACGCTCTCGCCCAAGGTCAGCTCCGCGACCATCGCGGCGGGGGCCTTGAGCTGGATCTGGGCGCCGACGCCGCGTCGTGTCAGGCGGCGGACCTCGCCGACGGCCTCAATCAAGCCCGTGAACATCAGCTGACCTCTCAATGAGCCCACGGACGCGGACATCCTCGCCCATGGGGGTGATCTCCAAATCGCGCAGCCGCCAGCCCTGGGCGATCTCATCGACGGAGGGCAGCGCCAAGACCGGGCGGCCCTCGCCGATCAGCTTGGGGGCGATGTAGAAGATCAGCTCATCGGCCAAGCCCGCGCTGAGGAGCGCGCCGTGGAGCTGGCCGCCGCCCTCGACGAGCAGGTGAATGACGCCCAATTCGGCGGCCAAGCGCCGCAGCGCCGCGTGGAGGTCAATCCGCCCCGCCTCATCCACCGGTAAGGACCACAGCCGCGCGCCGGTGGCGGCCAAGGCGCGGGCGTGCGCCGGGTCCACGACGGGGCCGTGGAGGATGATCGCTTGTGCGCCGAGTATCTGCGCCTCGACGCTGAGGCTGAGGCGAGCGTCGAGCACCACGCGCAAAGGATCATCGCCCTCGACCATGCGCACGTTGAGGCGCGGATCATCTAAGCGCGCCGTCTCGGCGCCCACCAAGACCGCGTCCGCGCCTGCTCGCAGCCGATGGGCGTCGGCGCGCGCCACCTCGCCTGTGATCCACTTGGAGTCGCCCCGAGTCGTGGCGATGCGGCCATCGAGGGTGACGGCGGCCTTGAGCGTCACCCAAGGGCGGCCATCGAGGAAGCGTTGGAAGGGCGCGATCTGACGGGCGGCGGCGGCCTCACAGATGGCGCTGACCTCGATCCCCGCCGCGCGCAGCATCTCCA
The DNA here is from genome assembly GCA_018813065.1 of Myxococcota bacterium. Lineage (GTDB taxonomy): Bacteria > Myxococcota_A > Bradymonadia > UBA7976 > UBA1532 > JAHJCH01. Next base: position 15,518 of record JAHJCH010000136.1, on the reverse strand, counting down.
CCCCCCCGCCGTCAACCAGCGGGTTAGGATCAAGGGCGCCGATGAACACGCGGCGCACGCCCGCGGCGATGATCGCCTCGGCGCAGGGCGGCGTCCGGCCGGTGTGGCAGCACGGCTCCAAGGTGACATACAGATCCGCGCCCTGTGCCCGCCGCCCCGCCATGCGCAAGGCCATGATCTCGGCGTGCGGGCCGCCCGGAGGCTGGGTGACCCCCTCGGCGATGACGCTGCCGTCGCGGACGATGACACAGCCGACGGCGGGGTTGGGGCTGACACGGCGCGGGGGCCGCTGGGCGAGCGCCAAAGCCCGCTGCATAAAGGCGATGTTCATCCCTTGACGCGCTCATCAAGGGCGTCGATCAGCGCCAGCCGATCGGCGTGGCGGCCCCCCTCAAACTCGGCGGCGAGGAAGGCGTCCACCGAGGCGGTCAAGGCCAGCGGCCCCAAGAGGCGCCCGCCGAGGCAGAGGATATGCGCGTCGTTGTGCTGGCGCGCCAGCGCGGCGGTGAGGGGATCGTGAGCCAGCGCGGCGCGGATACCCGGGATCTTGTTGGCGGCGATGGAGATCCCAATGCCAGTGCCGCACAGCAGCACGCCCCGCGTGGCCTTCCCCGCGCGCACGGCGCGAGCGACGCGCGCGGCGTAGTCGGGGTAGTCACAGCGCGCGGCGCTGTCGGGGCCGAGGTCGAGCACCTCGTAGCCGAGGCCGCGCAGGTGCTCGACGAGCAGGGCCTTGGCTTCAAAGGCGGCGTGATCTGAGCCGATCGCGATCTTGGTGCCCTCTGCGAGCTTCATTTCAGCCTCGATATCGCCTGAAGATCAGGCTGACGTTGGTGCCCCCAAACCCAAAGCTGTTGGAGAGCGCCGCGTCGAGGCGCCGCGCCCGCGCCACGTTGGGCACATAGTCCAGATCGCAGTCAGGATCGGGGTGCTCATAGTTGATCGTCGGCGGGATCTCGCCGTGGAGGAGGCTGAGGACCGTAAACACGGCCTCCACGCCGCCCGCCGCGCCGAGCATATGCCCCGTCATGGACTTGGTGCTGCTGACCCAGAGCTGATCGGCGGCCGCGCCGAAGACGCGGCGGATCGCTTGGCTCTCCACGGCGTCGTTGAAGGCCGTGGAGGTGCCGTGGGCGTTGACGTAGCCGACGAGGCGGGGATCGAGCGCGGCGTCCTTGAGGGCTAAGCGCATCGCCGCCTCGGGGCCGAGGCCCGAGGGATCGGGCTTGGTCATGTGGTAGGCGTCGGAGGCTTGGCCGTAGCCGACCAGCTCGGCGAGGATCTCCGCGCCACGGCGGCGGGCGTGCTCCAATGACTCCAAGACCAAGATGCCCGCGCCCTCGGCGCAGACAAAGCCGTCGCGCTCGCGATCAAAGGGGCGGCTGGCGGCGGCGGGATCGTCGTTGCGCGTGGAGAGGGCGCGCATGGCCGCGAAGCCGGCGATGCCCAGCGAGGTGATGGTGGCCTCCGCGCCGCCAGCGATCATGACGTCGGCGTCGCCCCAGCGGATGTGCCGCGCCGCCTCGCCGATGCTGTGGGCCCCCGAGGCGCAGGCGCTGACGCTGCCGAGGTTGGGGCCGCGCGCGCCCAGCGCGATGGAGATCTGCCCGGGGGCGAGGTTGGCGATGAGCCGAGGGATGACGAAGGGGCTGACGCGCTTGACGCCCTTCTCCCGCAGCGTGTCTTGGGCCTCCTCCAGCGTCTCCAGGCCGCACAGCCCCACGCCCACCAAGACCCCCACCCGCGTGGGATCGGCGAGGGGTTGAGGGAGGCCTGCGTGGGCGGCGGCCTCCTGGGCGGCGACGACGGCGAGCTGGATAAAGCGATCCATCTGCCGCGCGGCCTTCTTACCCAAGCGCTCAATGGGGTCAAAGCCCTTGACCTCACCGGCGATGCGCACAGGGAAGGCGCTGGCGTCGAAGCGGGTGATGTGGCTGATCCCGCTGCGGCCCGCCAAGGCGGCGGCCCAGCTCTGCGTGTGATCGAGCCCGAGGGGGGTGATCGCGCCGAGGCCCGTGACCACGACGCGGCGTGCAGTGCTCAAGGGGAGGCTTACTCGACGTGCTGTTGGATGTAGTTGACCGCGTCTTGGACCGTGCGGATGTTCTCCGCGTCCTCGTCGGGGATCTCCACGTCGAACTTCTCCTCCATCTGCATCATCAGCTCAACGAGATCCAAGGAGTCCGCGCCGAGATCGTCGATAAAGGACGCCTCTGGGACGATCTCCTCTTCGCTGACGTCGAGCTGATCGACGATGATCTCTCTCACCTTCTCTTCAATGGTCGCCATCGGCTCATCCCCCGGGGTTCGCCCTGGGTGTATCAACACCGCGCGGGGCTGTCAATCATGCCCTCGGAGCTGCTCCAAGCGCGTCAAGATGGCCTTGGCGTTGATCGCCCCACGATAGACATACAGCGCGCCCAGCGCCTCGGGCTCAACGACGCCCTCGCCGACGCGCAGGCGATCGCTGACGGCGAAGATCACCGGCTCAGGCAACCCGGCGTGGATCAGATCCACGCGCCGCCAGACCGCCTCACGGCTCCAATAGCCCAGCACCTCCAGGTACACGCGGGTGGTGGTGCCCTCCGCGTCACCTTGGGAGAAAACCAAATCAGGGACGCAGACGCCCACACCAGGGAGATCAAGAATGCGGGTGGATCGCTGCACACGCCAAGGGCTCGCCAGCTTCTTGAAGCGATCAAGGAGCTGCTCCACCTCGTCGGGGAGGCGCGCGGGGGGCGCGCGCAGGCCATCGATGTCTGAGGCGCCCCCCTCCAGCTTGAGGATCAGCGGCAGCTTCTGCTTGCCCCAGCGCAGCTCCGCCCGCAGCGCCCAGCGTGTACACAGCGCCAGGGTGGGGAGGAACATCGCCAGCTGAAACCCATACTTCGTCACCTGCTCAAAGAGGCTGTGCGGGCCGTCGATCTCCAGGAGATAGCCTGCGCCCTCACGGGTGATGCGGTAGAGCAGGCGGTTGAACTTCAGCGCGCGGAAGACCTCCCGCAGCGCGCCGGGATCGTCGCTCTCGATGTGTACGATGACGTGGATGGCCTTGAGCAGCGCCGCTTGCTTGAGCGCCAGATCATAACGCGCCAAGAGCCCCTCGGCGCTGATGGTCTTAAAGCGCCGCAGGTGGTGGTTCTCCTTGAGATCCGCGTAGAGCGCGCCGTCCAGCGCCTCGGGGGAGAGCCCCAGCTCCGAGGCCGCCTCCGCGAGGACCGCGCCGCGATCAAAGGGCACCTCTGGCGGCAGCGCGCGCCGGATGGCGGCGGCCTTGAGGAAGAGGTGGGCGCGCAGCGGGGCGGGATCCTCGACGGCGGCCTTGAAGTCACAGCGATCCAAGATCAGCTTCTTGAGCCCCTCGACGATCCGCCGCTCGCTGGCGGCGATCTCCACCTCCTCCAAGGCGGCCAGGTGCTCGGCGCGGGTGGCCTGATCGGCGGCGGCGGCCTCGGTCAAGGCCAAGAGCTGCTCCACCGTCGCCAACACCCGCCCACGGGCCTTGGGGTTGATCCCCAAAAGGGTCAGCTCGCCCCCTTTGATCCGTGTGCGGACCAGATCAACGGTAAGCAACGTGATCCCTCCGCCGCTCGCTGGTGTATGTCTCCGTCGTCTCGGCGGACACCAGCTCATAGAGCACCGCCTGCTTGTCGCCCTTCTTGCGCAGGATGCGCCCCAGCCGTTGGACGTGCTCGCGCACCGAGCCGGAGCCCGAGATGATGATGGCCACGTTGGCGTCGGGCACGTCCACGCCCTCGTTGAGCACCTTGGAGGTCGCCAGCGCGGTGTAGTCGCCCTTGGCCAAGCCCTCCAAGAGCGCGCTGCGCTCTGTGGCCTTGGTCTGGTGGGTGATGACGGGCAAGAGGAAGCGCCGCGACACCTCATAGGCCGTGCGGTTGTCCTGGGTGAAGATCAGCGCGCGATCTTGACGGTGGTGCTGGAGGAGCAGCGCGACATATTCCAGCTTGGAGGGCGCGGCGAAGGCCATCCGCCGCTGATTCTGATACGCCTGCATGGCCCGCCGCCCCTCCGCCGAGCGCGAGGAGAGGGCGATGAACTGGCTCCAGCCGTCGGGCTTGGACATTCGGATGCCTTGAGAGGAGACAAACCCACGGTAGATCGCCCGCTCCGTCTCATAAAACTCGCGCTCCTCCAAGGTCAGATCCACGCTGATCTGCTCCACCTGGTACTCGGCGAGGTAGTCCCCCGTCATCTCCACCACGTCGCGGCGATAGACCAGCGGCCCGATGAGATCGAGCAGCTCGACGTGGCGGCCATCGGCGCGCTCGGGGGTCGCCGTCAGGCCCAAGCGGAAGGGCGCCAAGCAGGAGCGGGCGGCCAGGGCGTAGGCGTCGCCGGGCAGGTGATGACACTCATCAAAGACCACCAGGCCGAAGCGATGGCCGATGTGCTCCATGTGGATGTAGGCGGAGTCATAGGTGGTCACCGTGAGATCCTCGACGCGGTGCTCCCCGCCGCCGATCACGCCCACGGGGCGAGCGAAGGCCAGCTTGAGCAGACCATGCCACTGGCGCACGAGATCGAGCGTGGGCACCACGATCAGGGCGCTGCGCTTGACCAGATCAATCGCCAGCTGGGCCACATAGCTCTTACCCGCGCCGGTCGGCAACACCACCAGCCCGCGCATCCGCGCCCGCCGCCACTGCTCAATGGCCTCGGTCTGAAAGGGCCTCGGCGCGCGGTGCGCCCGCAGCCCAGTCTCCAGCGTGGCGTAGGCGCGGGCGTGATCCTCATAAGGGATCTTGGCCCGGATCAGCGCCATGATCACGTCCGCGTAGAGCAGCGCCGGCGCGCGGTAGAGCCGCACCCGCTCATCCCAGAGGCAGCCGCTCGGCAGCGCCGCGGCGTCCACCTCGCCGCGCAGCTCCAAGGTCCCCGCGTGAAATCGAAGATCAACCATGCCCCCTTGTAGCCGCTCCCCTTTCAAGGTGAAAGGCCCCTGCGCGCGCGACAGAGCGGATTGACGTCACCCGAGTCAGCTGTTATCCGGTGAGCTTCAAGAGATCCTGCGTCAATCCGCCGAGGAGCCGCTCATTATGCCATCACGTCTTAAGACCATCGCACTCCTGTTTTGGGGGGTGTTGGCCCTCTCTGGGTGCAACCAAGAGAGAAACAAGTCGATTCAATTGATGAACAAAGGGATTCAGCTATATAAAAACAAAAATATCAAAAGCGCAATCGATCATTTCGCTCAAGCGACACAAATAGACCCTACAAACGACAAAGCTTTTTATTATTCCGGGCTAATTCGCTATCAAAAACTGGAGAAGCTCGATGAAGGCGCCGAAAACATCAGGAAAGCCATCGCGCTTAACCCAAATGATTATGAATACCACTATCATTTAGGGCAAATCTATGATCGACAAAAGAATTTATCAGCAGCAACTGAAGCTTTTGAAAAAGCGATCAAAATAAACGATAAGCACGCCGAGAGCTATTTTCGTTTAGGTATGGCTTATGAAAAGCAAGCAAAATACAACAAAGCGCAAGAGGCATACCGTAATTCGATTAAATCGAACGCCAAAATGCCACACGCTTACAATAATTTAGGCAATATCTATCTTCAATTTGAAAAATACTCTCACGCGGCGCACGTCTTTAAAAACGCGATTGAGAACAACCCCTCCGATGTGGAAAATTATCGCGATTTAGGGCGCACTTACCAAGCTCAGAAGCGCTATGACGACGCGATCATGCAATATGAAAAGGCCTCCGTGCTTGATCCAAGCAACGTCAGCCTGCTCTTTAACCTGGGGATGGCTTGCGCCGAGGTGGACCAGTACGACAACGCGCTGAAGCACCTCAACCACTACCTCCAGCGCGCGCCTGGAGATGAGGCGCAGGTGCGACTCCAGATGGCGCGTGACATGATCAGCGTCCTTGAGTTGAAGAAGGCCAAGGCAGAGGAGAGCAAGCGATAGCCCGCTCAGCGACTGGCCTTCATCGCCGTGGAGACCGGCACGCGGGGGCGCGCGCTGAGGGCGCGCAGCAGAAAAAAGAGCCCCGCCGCCGCCACGATCCTCGGCGGCGCTGAGCCACGCAGGAGATCCACAAAGGGCTGGAGCGCCAATAACAACAAGACCATCCCCAGGCGCAGCTTGAGGTAGCGCTGCGGCGTCACCCCCACCCGCCCCCCAAGGAGCGCCCGCCCCGCCGTGATCAGCAAAAATGCGTCGAGCGGCAGGAAGGCGATCATCACAAAGCCCTCGCGCATATCCGGCCAGGCCGTCCAGCTGTGGATAAAGAGGAGCCCCCCGCCCAGCGCGGCGGCGAAGATGATCCAGCCCGCGCTGAGCAGCCCACGCGTCCGCGCCCCCCAGCGCGGCGCGCGCCACGCCAGGAGCGAGAGCAGGAGCGCGAAGCCCAGGAGGATCGCTTGCGCCGTGTAGGGCGAGCCATCGACGTGGCTCTCTTTAACCCTTGTATGCTCAATGATGGGTGTATCTGTCAGCGGACGACCCTCGACCTCAACCTTACGCAGCGCCTCGCCCAGATACATCGGCAAAAATGAAAGCTCCCAAGGCGTCCTCAGCTTGTCCATTTCAATACCAGGGACAATCTCCGTGAGCATTTGTAGTAATAGCTCCTCAGAGAAGGCAATACGCACCTCATCGTGATAGCTGCGCGTGGTTTTCTCTTTCCCTAACGCTCGATAAACAGCGCCCCTTGTCACAGTGTCTAAATAATCTCTAATTCTCGTGGAACAGTTTTCTCTAAATGTATCATAGACATAATCCCTAAATTTAGGGTGAACATCATGCTGAATTTGTGACACAAGCAAATCAAGCTGTGATTCAGTTAAGTTAAGCGGATATCTTGTTACAGTTCGGTCTTCTTTTTTCCATTTTTTGACCGCGCTGAGCCAAGATCTAGACTTTCCCCAAAAGAACACCTTTCCAGTCAAAAAATCAGTGATGTAATTTGGTCGATTAAAGTTTGTAATGCCAAAATTATAGAGCCGGCCAAAGCGCGGGACGCGGGGATCGACGAGCAAGATCGCGGCGTGCCCATAGGTCGAGAACACATCATCGCCGGGGCCGATCACCACGACCTCGGCGCGGCGCTGCGCGGCGGCGGCGGGCGCCAAGAGGCAGAGGAGCAAGGCGAGGCGCAGGCTTCGACCCATCTCAAGCCTCCGCGTCGGGGGTGATAAAGGCGGCGTAGGCCTCGATCCGCGCCGCCAGCCGCGCCGCCAGCGTGGGGCTGGCCGCCCCCAAGGCGTCGAGGATGCGCCGCGCCTCATCGCGATAGGCCCGCCGCTTCGCCGCGCTCCAGTACGGCGGCGGCGCCTGGAGGTTACAGGCCCGATCCGCCAGCTTGACCATCCACACCTCACGGGGCTGGGCTTGGATGCGCTCCAGGCTGTCGGCCATCGCCGCCGCCTTGCTCAGCTCGGGGCGCTTGGAGAGCGCGGCGACCCCGCGCGCGACGGCCTCGCCGAAGGCCTCACGCACGGCCTCAAAGGTCTGAGGGGTGTCCTCGATGACGTCGTGAAGCAAGGCGCACTGCACGGCCAGGTCACCATCGAGATCGGGCTCCACGGTCAGCGCGGCGAGGATCTCCATGCAGACCATGCTCAGGTGCATGAGGTAGCAGACCTCGGTGCCGGGGTAGCGCTGCCCCGCGTGCGCGACGCCCGCGAAGCGCAACGCCTTGATGTAGCTCTCTGGGCGCCAAGGGATCATGGAGGGCTCCGTTTTTTGGCGGGAGTGTAGCGTCCGCAGGGGGGCGCGGCCAGGGGCCTGGGGCGCTTGCGCTCTTTGGGGGGGCTGTGCTCTATATTGCCAGCCACGCCGCCTGGCAAGGAGCAGCGAAGATGAGAACAAGGTTAGGCATCATGAGCCTGCTGGCGCTGCTGGCGCTCAGCGGCCTGTCCACCGCGATCGCGGGGAAGAAGAAGCCCACACGCGCCCAGCCCGCCGCCAAGGCGGCCAACAAGGCCACCGCGCCCAGGCTGGCCGCCTTCCTCGGCGAGATCGAGTGGGGGGCGAGCCATGAGGCCGTCTTTGGCTGGCTGGACAAGAAGCTTGAGGCCAAGTACGACGCGCTCGCCGAGGACGTCTCCGATGCCATCGAGATTGATCGGCTGATCAAAGCCAAGCGCGCCGAATCCAAGGCGCTGCGCGAGACGTACGTTCGGTTTGATGGGCAAAGGAGCGGCTATGAGGCCTCAATCATCGCCAAGGACTTTGTTCAAAATGGCGGAGAGTCAATGCTGCGCGTTGACACCCCAGAGGCGCAGAACTTTTACTTCTTCAAGCACGATCGTCTCTGGAAAGTGGTCGTCTCCTATCACAGCCGCGTCGCCCAAAAGATCACCTTCGCCCAGCTCGTGACCCAGCTCAAGGCCAAGCATGGCCAAGCGAAGATGAAGCATGAGGACAAGGTGGCGATCTGGACAGACGCAGAGACACAGCTCTCGGCGGAGGATCGCACAGAGTTCTACAGCGCCTATGTGATGAAGTACGTCGAGAAGGTCGAGGGCGTCGCCTTGGACGAGGCCCGCGCGGAGACCACGGCGGCGGGCGGCGGCGAAGAGGTTGATAGCCTCATGGCGGGGATCATGGGCGGCGCCGATGAGGCCGTGGACACCGACGTGGTTGATCGCCTCACGGGGCAGAGACACCACATCGAGGTGGACGCGCCGGAGCAAGCGCCGTTGGAGCGCGATCACGCCACCGCAGAGGAGGCCCAAGCGCCCAGCAAGAAGACCAAGAAGCCCAATAAGGCCAAGAAGCCCAAGAAGCCCAAGAAGCGAACCCCCGCCGAGCCCCTCGATCCTCCGCCCCCCGGCGCCGACGAGCACGGCATCGTCTACTGAGCCCAGGTGATCCTCCCTATGCGAACCCCCCTCTTGCTTTTGACCCTCACTCTCTTGGCGGGCTGCGGTGACGATCCGCCGCCCGCGCCCGCGCCTGAGGCCCCGCTGCCTGAGGCGCTGCCTGAGGCGCCGCAGCTGAGCTACACCGCCGGGCACCTCAGCGTCGCCCAGCGCGGCGTCCCCCTCGACAACGAGGATCTGGCGATCATCGTCGAGGGCGGGCAGATCACCCCCGCGGATGTGATGGGGGACTTTGGCCTCTTGGTGCTCAACCGCCCCTACTACGATCGGCTCTACGGCCAATACTTCTGGGGCGACTGGACGCCGACGGGGGATCTCGCCGAGTGCGCTGACACCCACGCCCCGGTGCGCTGCACCCAGCCTGCGGCCACCGCCACGGCGTTATTGGCGCAGATCAAGACCCGAGGCATCGAGTTTGATCGCGTCGCCGTCAACGTGGATCTGCTCGTGCCCAAGCGCACGGCGCTGCTGCATCCCGAACTTCAGACCGCCTCCACCGCGCGCTTTGACCTCTTTGAGCATCGCCAGGCCGTCGCCGAGGCCTTCGGCGCGCTGGCGCGGGTGCCGGGCGTGGCCTACATCACCGTGGGGCTGGAGATGAACGTCTACTACCAGCTGCTCGATCCCCAAAATGAGCGGCAGATCGACGACTACACCAACTACATCACGCTCTATCGCCGGATCTACGAGGAGATCAAAGCCGTCAACCCGGACGTCAAGGTGGGGCCAGGGATCCGCTGGGCCAACTTTATGATCTATGGCGTGCCTGAGATCGCCAATGAGCTGGGGTTGGCGCCTGACAGCCTGGAGGCGGTCTACAAGGCCAGCCAGCGCATCATCGCGCCGCTGCTGAGCTACCGCGCCTTAGAGGGCGGGGGGCGGGTGGAGATCAAGACCGCCGACTACCTCGCCGTGACGCTCATGCCCTTTGAGAGCGAGCCGCCCTTTATGGGCATCTCACGGCCCCAAAGCGAGATCGAGAAGGCGGGCATCAGCGCCTACTACCAATACATCGGGCTGGTGGCGGGCGGGTTACCGCTGGTCATCCCCCAGATTGACTGGCGCACCTCGGGCGACAAGACCGGATTTTTAGAAACCGTCAAGGGCTACCTGAGTCCTTTCGAGGTGGAGTGGATCTCCTGGCGTCGCTTCGCGGACATCACCGCCGTGCCGGAGGCCAACCGCTGCGCGGCGTTCACCCAAGCTCAACCAGAGGCCCTGCAATACAGCGCAGACTACTGCACCTCGGGCCTGGTTGAGGAGACGGGCAAGCGCCGTGGCGTATACGACACCCTGACGACCGATCCGTGAGCTATGCCTAAGATCACCTTCCTGCCCACGCGCCTCTCAGCGACGCCGATCACCCTTGAGATCCCCAAGGGGGCCAACCTCATGGAGGCCGCCACCGACGCGGGCCTGCCCATGGGGGACGCCTGCGGCGGCAACTGCGCCTGCGCCAGCTGCCATGTGTACATCATCAAGGGCTTTGACAGCCTCAACACGCTTGAGGACCAAGAGGATGACGTGCTGGGCTTCGCCGAGGACATCCGCGAAGAGAGCCGCCTGGCCTGCCAGGTCATCGTCGGCGCCGAAGATCTCACCATTGAGATCACCGATGAGAGCCAGGTCGCCTTCGCCAACGAGCACCCTGAGCACCGCGAGCAGATCTCGCCTCGTTGAGCCCCTCGCCACCCCTCACCCCTGGATGCTACCCTCCTCAGCCCAACCCATGAGGAGTGATCATGCCCACCCCCATTGAGCTTAAGCACCTGCGGCTGGAGCGCCGCGAGTCTGTCGCTGTCCTCTACATGGACCATGAGGCGGAGAACCGCTTTCACCCTGATCTATTGGCGGAGATGCTGACGGCGTTGGATCAAATCGAGGCGGACAAGGCCCTTCGCGCGGTGGTGCTGACGGGCTCAGACCCCAAGTTTTTCTGCAACGGGCTGGATCTCGACTGGATGATGGCCCATGGGCAAGACATCAAGGCCCTTGACGGCTATATGCGCGCGCTCAACGCGGTCTACAAGCGCTGGACGCTGTTCTCCAAGCCCACGGTCGCGGCGTTGAACGGCCACACGTTTGCGGGCGGATTATTCCTCGCCGCGCACCTTGATTTTCGCCTGATGCGCGCTGATCGAGGTTGGATCTCTCTACCGGAGGTGAAGATCAACATCCCCCTCTTGCCGGGGATGATCGCCATCTGCCAGGCGACGATGACCCCAGCGGGCTTTCATAAGCTCTACTACACGGGCGAGCGCTTTGGGGCGGCGGAGGCCATCGAGATGGGCTTCGTCGAGGCGGCCTATCCAGAGGCGACGCTGCTCAACGAGGCCATCGCCTTGGCGGCGCGCTTGGGCGAGGCGCGCACCCGCACCTACGCGGAGATGAAGCGGCGTATCCGCGCTGAGATCGCGCGGCTCTTAGATGAAGAAGATCCCAAGCACTTTATGAGCACGCTCAGCTTTAGCCGTTAGCGCTCGCGCGGCGCGATGCCAAACGACCACGCGCCAGCGATAAAACTGGCGCAGAAACAGACCCCCTAAAACGCGAGACGCCCGCGGGCGGGGCCGGCGGGCGTCAAGGCGTGGTCGCTGAGCGCGGGTTACATGCCCGTGCAGACACCAATGGCCTCAGCGCAGTCGGGGCAGGTCTCGGCGTTGAACAGCTCGGCGGCGGTCTGCGCCTCGGCGTTGCACTCCGCCTCCATGATGCAGCTGACGGCGCCGCTGTAGCCGGTCTGACCTTCTTGGCTGCCGGAGTTGAAGCACGCCTCATAGCAGGCCTGATCCTCACCACAGCCGTCCATGCAGACGATGATGTCGCTGCAAGTCGCGTCGCCGTACTCGATGGGATCGAGGCCGCAGGTGGCCCACGCCTCGGGGCAGCCCTCAGCGATGTCGCCGAAGGTGGCCTGTGGGTTATCAAGGATGCCCGCCTGATCGGCGCAGTCGATCATGTCGTTGTACTGACCGATGGCCTCCTCGGAGACGGAGAGCATGCACTCGATGGCGCAGCGATCAGTCTCACACTCGATGAAGCAGTTGAAGAAGTCCGCGCAGGTGCCATTGCCGATGGCGGGCAGATCACAAGCAGCCCACTCCTCGGCGCAGTAATCGGCGACGCTGTGCCACGTCTCACCGGGGGCGGTCTGGGCGCAGTCAAAGACGTCCATCAGTTGGCTATAGGCGTCCGCCGTGGCGTTGTTGACGCAGTCTTGCTGGCAGGCGGCGTCATCGGAGTCACAGCCCAAGATGCAGAACCAAGAGGTGTTGCAGTCCTGGTCGCCGGACGGCGCGCTGCCGCCCTCGGGCATGCAGTGCCAGGTCTCGGCGCAGGCGTCCTCGAAGCAGGCGTCCGTCTCGCAGAGGTCATAGTTGGCCTGGATGCAGGCGATCAGCTCATTGGCCTCAGCGGCGGCGGCGGGGGTGCCGTTGGCGTAGCAGGCTTGGGCGCAGGCGGAGTCTTCACACTCAAAGATGCACTCCATGACGCCAACACAGTCATCGCCAGTGGCCTGGGCGGCGCAGTAACCGACGGGCTTGCCGCCCTCGACGATGGGCTGACCGTTGGCGTCGGTGAGGGCCATACAGGACTGGGTGCCCGCGCACATGTCAGTACACTCGCCGGGGATGCACTTTTGGTAGCAGACAGAGGCGCCGTCGCCGGTGCAGACGCCGCCCTCGCCGCAGTCGGCGGGGCTGGTACACTCGGCGCCCATGTTACGCGTGGCGGGGATGGCGTCGCAGCCGTCGGGGGGCTCATCGCCGCCGCCGCCCGTGTTGCCGGTGCCGCCGCCGCCCGTGTTGCCGGTGCCTTCGCCGCCGCCGCCGACGTTGCCGGTGCTCGCGTCAAAGCCAGAGAAGCCGCCGCCGACGTTGCCGGTGCCGTCGTTGCCGGTGCCGCCGGTGCCGGCCACGCCCGTCTCGTTCTCGTCCTCGTTGACGTTCACTTCGCAGCCAAACGCGAACATCAGCGCGCCGACAGACAGCCAGAGATAAGCTTGGGAGAGCTTCATGAATCCCCTCAAAGGCGAAAAGATTGAGGTGCGCAGATAAACAGCCACCTCAGAGTTGATCAAGAACTTTTTTAAGCGGGTCGAATCTGCAAGGGCCCGACTCGGAGACGAAAGGTGCTTAAAAGGCGAGGGTGCGACAAGGGCAGGATCTTGCCCCGCGCGTATTTCTAAGGCCGTCGCGCCTCATCGCCGCCCTCCCCCAGCTCGAATTGACGTGGCGAGACACCCTCCTCGGGTCGCAGCGTCAAGACATGCAACTCCAAGGCGGCCTCCCCATCCCCCTCAAAGTGGCTCCAGCCAAAGACGCCGCGGTGCCCTTGGCGCAGCAAGGCCAAGCGAATCTCGCCGCGATCCGCGCGCCCCTCCACCGCTGGGGCCAGCAGCGCCGCCGCGTCATAGGCGTGGGCGGCCAGGGCGGGCGGGGTGAAGCCGCGCGTCTTCTCTTGCCAGGCGGCGACGAAGGCCTCCGAGCGCGGCGCGCCCTCCCAGAAGCTGTCGAGGAACACCGCGTTGTAGGCGGGCCGCACCCGCGCCATATCGGGGTGATTGAGCTGGCTGCTGCCCAAGACCTGCACCCTCGGCGGCGGATCGCCCTGATACTTCATCCTCATCTGCTCATCCTCAAAGCCGTCGAAATCGCTCAGCAGCTCCACATCCCAGTAGAGCAGGCGTGGCAGGAGGCGGGTCATGGTGGCGGCGGAGGCGGGGATATAGAGCGCCTCGAAGTCCACGAGGGGCGGGTAATGCAGCGCGCGGTGGCGCGCCTTGCGGTTGAGGCGCCGCCAGCGCGGCGAGGGCTCACGGATCTCCAGGTGATAGCGCCCCACGAGCTTGCGGATGGCGGGCGTGAAGTCCTCGGCGTGCAGCGGGAAGCTGTGAGCGGCGCGGATCTCCCCGCCGAGGCGCGTCACCGTGCTCCAAAAGACCTTCATCGCCTCGCGGGCGCTGTCCACATCGGGATAGAGGATGGCGAAGCGGCGGATGCCCATCTTCTCCACGGCGTAGCGGGCCAGGGCGCGGGCCTCGGCGGAGCGCGTCAGGCGGTGACGGAAGACGAAGCCACCCAAGCGGCAGATCCCCTCGCGGGCGGTGAGCGTGACGATCGGCACCTCCAGCCGCTCGGCCATCAGGGCCGCCGCCCAGCTCTCCAGGCCGCCGACGGGGCCGATGATCGCGCCGACGCCCTCCTCCTCGACCAATCGGCGGACCTCATCGGCGGCGATCCGCGCGTCCCCCTGCGTGTCGGCGAAGACCAAGCGCACGCGAGGCCAGCCTTGGCGGCTCATCTGGATGGCGCGCATGGCCACCTCGCCGATGCCCGCGTAGGGGCCAGAGAGGGGCAAGAGCACGCCGATGAGGTTGGGCGTCACGCGCTGTCGCCTCGCCAGCCGCGCGGCCAAGGCGCCCGCCTCCGCCGAGGCCGGGTGCTGGGCGACGACGAGCGGCTCCAGGGCCTTGAGCGCCAAGGCGGCCTGACCCGTATGCGCCTCCAGCCGCGCCCAGGCCAGCCGCGCCCAGCCCCAGGCGGGCGATTCTTGGGGGAGCTGCGGCGCGAGGCGGCGCAGCGTCGCGGAGTCCAAGGCGGCCACGGCGACGGCGGGATCGGCTGCGGCGATCAGGGCCTCCAGCGCGGGATCAGACGTGGGATCGAGCCGCGCGATGACGCCAGGGCGTGGCTCCAGCGGGGGATCGACGCGCGCGGGCGACGATCCACAGCCGAGGAGCGCGGCGCAGACCCAAAACCAGACCCAAAGCCGCGCCCAGGCGCGCCCAAAATGGGGGTTAAAAATCAGCGATCCGCCCCACAAACTCGGGGTGATCCACGAACGGGTTACGGTTGCCCTGATAACCCTCGATTCCATCATTGCGCGCCCGCTCCCAGTCATCGACGGGGTCCTCCTCATGCCAACGGCGCAGGACGATCTCCTCCCACTGGGGGAAGTTGCTGTTGTTGTTCACCGCCGGGTAGCGCACGGCGAAGTAAAAATGCGCGCGGGCGATGTCCCCTCGGTATTCCTGGCGGACCATAAAGACGCGATCGACGTTGGCGTTCATGCTCGACGCTGGCGCGCCCAGCGCGGAGCCGCCGCCATCGCTCCAGTTGCACGATCCGCCGCTGGTTTCACAGTCCGTATCGCCAAAATGAAAGCTGCTGCGGAAGCTGTTGACCCGCGAGTTGGTGGGGAAGAGGTGGTGGATGTCGCCGCTGGCGGGATGCGTGCCCGCGCCGAGGCTCTTGGGCCAGCTGTGCTCAATATTGAAGTCATTGAAATTTGGCAGGTTTTCCCCATCCAGCGGGAAATGTTGCAGCGTGTAGATGCACTCCGCATAAAACCCGCCGTTGGCGTCTTGGCGTAGGTCCAGATCTGCGAAAATCGCGTACTTGGAGTCATCCCAACGGGAGGGTGTGCGGTGGTTGCGCGTCACCAGATCGTTGAGCGCGTCGATGAGGGCGTCATCGCGCAGCGCCTCAAGGCCATCATAGAGCCCCGCCTGGCCGATATCCGGGTTGATCGCCGCGTCCAAAGGCCGCGCGGCGTCGGGATCGGGCCGCGCAGCGTCGGGATCGGGCCGCGAAGCGTCGGGATCGGGCCGCGCGGCGTCGGGATCGGGCCGCGCGGCGTCGGGATCGGGCCG
>JAHJCH010000135.1 GCA_018813065.1 Myxococcota bacterium | reverse complement strand
TCTCGGTCGAATCTCGACCCATTTGTTGACGGCAAAACACTGCGCGGCCACATGGTCGAAAAATTTCGCTTGAGGCAGGGAGGGGGGAGGTCTATCTTCGGCTCGTCGAAAAAGGTTTCGATGGGGATAGTCTTGCAATCATGCTTACTTACGATGGCTTGCTTGAATCTCCTGTCCTCTAAACTTCGCATAAATCACAAAGGAAAGGGGCTGAGCTTGCGCGCTGAAGTCCTCTACCTCTTGAGCCGCCTCGGGCTCCTCGCGGCGCTCCTCGCCTGGGGCTGCGATGATAAGGGACCCTCACTCTCTTACTGCCATGAGTACGCCAAGGCGCGCTGCGAGTTGTGGTATCGCTGCTTTGATGTGGAGGAGCTCAAGCGCCTGGAGGGCGCCTATGGCTTCACCGAGGCCACCTGCGATCGCGTCTTGGACTCGCGCTGCGGCGAGACGCACACCGACAAGCTCAACCTGGGCTGGCAGACCTACACTGCCAAGGAGGCCATGGCCTGCCTCGACGAGCTGAAGGCTCAAGAGTGCGCGCCCCTCTACAGCTACAAGGAGCCGCTGAGCTGCCGGTTGGCCATCGACGGTAAGTTCACCTTCCGCGATCCCTGTGAGTCGAGCTGGGACTGCGCGGGGCTCGACGCGCGGTGCAACTTCTCTTGGGGGGTCTATCGCAGCGGGGAGCAGACCGGTGAGGGCCGCTGCACTGTGCCGCTGACGCCCCTCGTCTTTCAGCAGACCTGCACCTCGAAGGACGTTGCGCACTGCGAGACGGGCTATTGCATCTCCAAGCACGATGAGGAGGAGGAGGCGTCAAACCCACCTCACGGCGTGTGCACGGTCCCTTGTGACTTCGGCATGGAGTGCGGCGAGGGATCATATTGCCAGTCTATACACGTCAGCCCCTGTAGCGACTGTGCGAGCTATGACATCAACATCTGCCTGGCGGGGTGTGAGACAGACGCAGACTGTGACAACGGCCTGCGCTGCGCCACCGTGAGCGGCACCGAGAAAAAGGGGTGCTACTTTCGTGATCGGCTTTAGTTCGCCCTCGTTGACGACCTTCTTATCACGAGGAGAAAAAATAAGGTTATATCTCGTGATATTATCAATTCTTCTTTCATCCTGGGGATGTTCCCATAACTTTACTAAAGATCATATTTCTGAGGACCCTAAAGAGAATACAAAGACAGCTTTTAAGCTAGATCGCACAATAGAGGTAGATTCATATTCCAATCTTAGCGTCAATGAGGCGAAATCTATTATTGAACGAAGTTGGTATGCGTCAAAAAAGATCCCTCTTCAGTCTATCTTTGAAGCTTCAAACAGTGTCGATAGTTCTGGATCATATGACATAAAAGAGGGAAGTATTTCGATAGACGATCTTATCTCTGATCTTAATCATCAAGTACCTGATTATATTTGGGAATTTGAAATCATTAACGATAGATATTTCATAATTATTAAACCATCCAATAATTCATTTTTAGATAGAACAATTACTGGAGAATATAATGCTATAAACCAAAAAGCCTGCACGATTTTAAAAGAGATTTCTAGCGATGTGTTTGACAAACAACCTGCTTTTGGCTGTGCTATTCGATCAAACCCCAGATTTATTTCCAAACATGACGCTGTTCAACTAGATAAGGCAAAAATATCCCTATCTTTAGGAGATAAGACCTCTATCGAGGATGCAGTTAAAGCTATTTTGCTTAATTTAGACTCAAGAATTGGACTCAGTTTGTACCAAATGGCCCCTCATATGCCGCCTATATGGGAACCTTCTTGGTGAAGGATGGGCCAACTTTTTTGGAAAACTCTGCCTCAGAATCCCCCCCGCGCTTTGGCTCATCCCTCTCGGTTGAATCTCGACCGCTGCGCTCGCTCAACTCGGTAAACTCAAGCCCCACACGACACAGGACCACGCCATGCAACCCACCACGCCCGATCCCAACGCTGTCGATCTCAATGACACCCTCTATGATCCAGGGCCTCATGGCTTGGAGGGCTTTAACGCGGCGGTCACGCAGCCGAGCCCCTCGGGGCCGCGCACGACGATCCTCCCCAAGATCAAGCTCAAAGGCCGCGCGCCCAATCTGGCCCATGAGCACCGCGCCCGCTATGAGATTCTCGGTCAGATCGGCAGGGGCGGCGAGGGCGAGGTCCTCAAGGCCATCGATCACGATATTGGGCGGATCGTGGCTCTGAAGCGGATGCGCGGCCCTCAAAAGATGGCCTCGGTGGTGCGGTTCGTCGAGGAGATCCGCACCACAGGGCGGCTGGAGCACCCCAACATCGTCCCGGTCCATGACGTCGGCGTCGATGAGGAGGGCAACTACTATTTCATCATGAAGTTCATCGACGGCGAGACGCTTGAGGCGATCATCGCCAAGCTGGCCGCCGGGGATGTCACCTATCACGCGCGCTTTGGCTTCGAGCACCGCATGACCATCTTCCGCGCGCTCTGTGAGGCGATCGCCTACGCCCACGCCCGCGGCTACCTCCACCGTGATATCAAGCCCGCCAATGTCATGATCGGCGCCTTTGGTGAGGTGATCCTCATGGACTGGGGCATCGCTAAGCGCGTCGAGGCCCAGGAGGATGAGCCCGCCAGCATCCTTGATGAGGTGATCGAGGCCGATATCGAGGATGCGCGGGTCTTCGAGACACAGACAGGGGTCGTGGTCGGCACGCCCGCCTATATGGCCCCCGAGCAGGCCCTCGGTCAGCCCCTCGACGCGCGCGCCGATGTCTACGCGCTGTGCGTGCTCCTGCATGAGTTTATGACGCTCAAGCACTACCTCGCCGACGCCAAGACGCTCATGAAGACCCTGATGGGCGTGACCACGCGCCCCGTCCCCATGGCCTCCTATCAGCCGCTGCCCCCCGCCCAAGGGCGCGTCCCCGCCGACATCAGCTGGCTGATTCAAGGTGGCGTTGAGAAGGAGCCCCAGGGGCGCTATCGCGACGTCGAGGCGCTGCTGACACGCCTTGATGAGCGCGCCGAGGGTGTCATCCCCGCTCAATGCCCGGCCACCTTGATGGTGCGTTGGATCGGCCGGGGGCGGCGCTTCGTCGATCGTCATCCGATGATGTCGCTGGCGCTCCTCACCCTGACGGGCTTGTCGCTGCTGGGTAACCTCGCGCTCTTTGGCTTGATCCTCTTGTGAGCCTCACGCCGAGGGCGCCGCCGATGCCCGCGCGCGCTGCTCCACCACTTCGAGGTGCTCGACGGCTTGGCGCAGCATCTCACGCGCCACCTCCAGCTCAGGCTGCACCACCTCATACACACCCAAGTCTTCCAGGGCATGCACCAGGTGCTCGGCCTCGGCCCGCACCACCACGTGCAGATCGGGCCGCGTCTGACGGGCGTAGCGCACGATGCTCAGGGCGGTCACCGCCGCAGGCGTGGTGATGACCAATAAGCAGGCCTGCTTGAGCCCGGCGGCCTCCAAGACCGAGGGGTGGGCGGCGTCGCCGTAGATGATGGGCAGCCCACCGGCGCTGCACGTCTCCAGGCGGTATTGATCCAGCTCCACCGCTACACAGTGATGCCCCTGCCCCCGCAGGGTGCGGGCGACCTGCTCACCGACGCGGCCCGCGCCGCAGATGATGACGTGATCGCGGAGGTCATCGGCGCCGACATTGATGGTGCGCAGCGGCTCGCTGGGGCGCAGGGCCTTGAGCCGGTTGTACAGCGGCGCGGTGGCCCGCGACACCAGCGGGGTGAGGAACATGAGCACCAGGGTGACGGCCAGCAGCAAGGCGTAGGCGTCGGTGTCCAGGCCGCCGTTGGACACGCCCACCTTGCCGATGACGAAGGCGAACTCGCCGGCCTGGAACATGGTCAAGCCCATGGCCAGAGGGATGACGTTGCCGTAGCGAAACGCGCGGCTGAGGAGCCCGAAGACCAGGCCCTTGACCAAGCCGATGCCCAGGGCCAAGCCCAGCACCAGGAGGAGGTTGGCGCGCAGGTAGGCCGGGTCGAGGAGCATGCCCACCGAGGCGAAGAAGAGCAGGCCGAAGATGTCGCGCAGGGGGATGATGTCGCTCAAGGCCTGGTGATTGTGGTCGGATTCGCTGAGCACCAAGCCCGCGACGAAGGCCCCAAAGGCGAAGCTGAGGCCGACCTTGTAGGTGGCGTAGCCAATGCCCAGGCCCAGGGCGGTGACGGTGAGCAGGAACAGCTCCCGCGAGTCCCAGCGGCTGACCATCACCATGAGCCGGGGGATGAGCCGTGAGCCCACCACGATCATCAGCCCCAGGAACACCGCAGACTTGCCCACCGCCAGGGCCACTTCGCCCGCGCCAGCCTGTAGATCGCCCAAGCGCGGCAGCAAGATAAGCATGGGCACCACGGCCAAATCCTGCACCAGCAACACGCCGATCATCACCCGGCTCGACAGCGTGCCCACCCGGCCTTGGCTCTGTAGGGTCTTGAGCACCACCATGGTGCTGGACAGGGAGACGGCGGCGCCGAACCAGATCGACGGCGTCCACGCCCAGCCCTGTAGGCGCACCAGGGCGGCCCCAACAACCACAACCACCACCAGCTGAATGGGCGTGCCGATAAGGGCGATGCGCTGCACCGGGCGCAGCTCTTTCAGGGAGAACTCGATGCCCAAAGCGAACAGCAGCAGGGCCACGCCCACCTCGGCCAGCAGCTCGATGTTCTTGTGATCAGAGATGAGGCGGCCATCGGTGAGCGGCCCCAGGATCACGCCCGCGAGGATGTAGCCCAGGATGAGCGGTTGGCGCAGGCGCTGGGCCAGCAGGCCCCCAGCCAGGCCAGCGACGATGATGATGGCGAGATCGGCGGCGATGCCCACGGTGATTCCTCCCGCGTGTGTTGATTGGCGAGGCCCCATGTCGATGGCGGAGCCCCGGTCGAAGGTATCCTTGTTATGCGTGCTTTGGGCATAGCCTCGATTTTTTAGTGGGGTTGCCAAACCGCGCGCGGCGCGTGATAAAGCTGCATTCCCGCAGGAGGGCACCATGCCTCAAATCCACCCAGGACCATGCTTAAACCCATGCCAAACATTGGGATTTTTGCTGTTCTCGGCGCTCTTGTTCTCTGGATGTGTCGTGCAGCAGAAGAGAGCGGACGCTGTTGATCCGTTGGCGGCGGCCATCGCCGCGGAGCGCGCGCGGCAGCGGGCCAAGCCTCGCGCGGCGGGGCCTGAGGCGACCATGCAGGTGGAGGCGTGGCCCGCGCTGGACACCGCCGCTGCGGGCGACAAGATCGGCGCACGAGACGCGGCGCTGATCGTGGCCATCGAGAACTATGACTACATCCCCGGCGTGGAGGGCGCGCGCAGCAACGCGATCGCCTGGGAGCGTTGGCTGAAAGACACGCTGGGCGTGCCCCATGTCAAGCTGATGATCGATCGCGAGGCCAAGCATGGCTGGACGCGCGGCGAGGGCGGCAGCGCGGCGGCGGTGGGCGTGCTCAAGGCGGTGAGCCAGATGAGCAGCCTGGTGCAGCCTAAAGGCAAGCTGTGGTTTGTCTTTATTGGGCACGGCGGCCCCAGCGCGGACGGCAAGGATGGGCTGCTCTTGGGGGCGGATGTGGAGCAAAAGGCCGACAGCTTCGAGTCCAAGGGCATCCCGGTTCAAGGGGCGCTCTTGCCCGCCTTGGCCAAGGCGCCGCAGGCGGTGGCGGTGCTGGACGCGTGCTTTAGCGGGCTGGATAACAGCGGGGCGCGGCTCGTGCCGGGGCTTCAGCCCGCGCTGCACGCTCAGATCAGCGCGACACCGCGTGGCCTGACGGTGCTGACCGCCGCCAAGGCCGATCAGTTCGCTGGTCCGCTGCCGGGCGCGCCGCGCCCCGCGTTTAGTTACCTCGCCTTGGGCGCCCTGCGGGGCTGGGCGGATCATGACAATAACGGCGCGATCACGGCGGATGAGGTGCAGCGGTATACACGCGCCAAGCTGTTGACCTTGGTGACGGGGCGCACCCAGGAGCCCGAGCTGGTGGGCGAGGGGGCCTTGGTGCTGGCGCGCGGCGCGCGGGAGGCCGAGCCACAGATGAAGGCGCTGCCTCCATCACCGCCGCCCAAGCCTCAAGGCTTAGAGGCGTCGGAGAGCCCCTCGCCTATCCCGGTGGCGAAGATGAAGATCAGTGATTTAAAGCGCTTGGCGGCGGAGGCCGACGCGCGTAAGCACGCCCAGGAGGTCAGCCGTCAGCAACGTCAGGCGCGCTTTGATGAGGCTCTTGAGCGAGATTGGGCAGACACCAAGCCTCTTTTGGCGCGCGGGGATGCCTTCTCTCAGCAGGCCCTCGTGGTGTTTTTGGCGCGCTGGGGTGATCCACAGCATGAGGATCTGGAGTTTCCCAATCGCTTTGCGGGTGAGGCGCGGCGTGTCTATGCAGGCTCGAATTTTAAGGGCGAGTGGGTGAAAATTGAGGGCGGTACATTTGAGATGGGCTCAAGGACTGGAGAAAAAGATGAGCAACCTGTGCATTTAGTGCAGGTAAATCGCTTTGAGATCAGCAAAACGGAGGTCACTGTCGCTCAATATAGAGCATGTGTCGATGCTGGCGTGTGTAGTGAGCCTGATGCAGAAGATGATTGCAATTGGGCCGAATCAGGGCGAGAAGATCACCCGATTAACTGCGTGGATTGGGAGCAAGCAAAAGCCTTTGCTTCTTGGGTCGGTGCGCGATTGCCCACAGAAGCGGAGTGGGAGTACGCTGCGCGGAGCCAAGGGCAAGCACATACGTATCCATGGGGAAATGCGCAAGCGCTTTGTGATTATGCGGTGATGGACGATGGTGGAAAGGGCTGCGGTCAATACCGAACGTGGCCAGTTTGCTCCAAGACAAGGGGGAACACTGAACAAGGTTTATGTGATATGGCGGGCAACGTATGGGAGTGGGTCGCGGACTATTACGCTGATAATTATGATACAACTCCGCGTGATGGCACTGAGCATCAATTGGGATCGTTACGTGTGAGTCGTGGCGGGAGTAAGGAGGAGTTGGCGCCCTACATGCGCGCGACTTTCCGCACCGGGTTTGGTCCGAGAGATCGAAGCGAGCACTTAGGCTTTCGTCTCGCGCGATAAATTGGCGGGTGTATCCCTTGTGGACATCATCGCACCCAATGTGATGGCGATTAAGGACACAACGGCAAATCATCTAAGGCGCGTTGCAGCGCCTGGCGCTTCTGCGCCCGCGCAGCATCAGTGAGCGCATCGCCGCAACGCGGACCTTGGATAAAACGATAGCCTAAGACCGCCTGCTCGATGCCCTTGGGGTAGTCACCCCGGTGCAAGCGCGCGCTTTGCTGAGGCGTCAGCTTGCAGCCGTTGGGCAGCGCGGCCAACCAGCCGAGATCCGCGCGCTTGGGGGCGGCCAAGAGCAAAAAACGCTCGCCTTGGCCCAGCGGAAAAGCCTCAAGCGGCCCCACCTTGAGCCGCCCACCGGCGTTGATGCGCTCTGGATAGCCCTCAAACGGCAGGATGAGATGCGCTTGGCCGTCATAAAGGTTAAAAAGCATCACATGAAGATCCCGTTTGCTGTTGAGCCAAAGGTCGATCTGCTTGCCTTCACAGAAAGAGGCGTCGCCGTCGGCGTGCTCAAAGGATAAGCTGATCTGCTTGCTTTGCGTCACCTGAGGGGCATTGCCCAGTGGCGCTTCAGCGGGCGCGGCTTCTTCGGGGATGATCACCTTGGCGATGCCCGATACTTTGTCTTTGTTTAGGCTTCGCCATTGGATCTCTAAGATGGGCACGCCTCGTTTATCGCGTCGTGGCGTAATGGTGCCTTCAATGCTGATATGCCTTTGTGTCTTGGGTGGCTTGCTCAAGACCTCGACGCCTGCTTTTACGAGCGCCTCTTCCATTCGGCCCCGTAGCCAAAGCGCGCGGACGCCGCCTTCAATGTTTTTTTGTGTAATTTTGGTGATGTATACCGGCGCTTTTGTTTTTTTGCCCAGCAGCGTGCCCACATTCTTCTCTAGTTTTTGCTCAAACGTGGTCAGTGAGCGTGCTTGCTTTTGCCAACGAAGATAGGCGGCTTCATCAATGATAAATTGGGCGCAGACCTGTTGATTGCCTTGTTGAACACTGTTGGGGAACAGCTCAAATTCGCTGCGCAGCGCCTCACACGATTTGCTGTTGCCACAGAGATTATGGGCGAGCTTGTCTTTTGCTTGTTGGGTGACTTTTTCATGAGCGCCCGGCTCTGCTTTTAGATAAGCGACGGCGTGTTTATATGTGCCGCTCTTGGGCAGCGGCGCGATCCCAACGCAATTCCAGGTGGGGTTTAAAAGAAAAATCAACGCCAAGAGCATTTGGTGGTTTCCTTAGAAAAATCAGCGCCCCGCTTGGACGGCTTCCTTCGCGGCTTGCAGTAGGCTCGTGTTGGGCATAAAGGCCAAGACCTTGGCGCGGTATTTCCATCCACCTGCGGCCTGCTCTTGATCAACCTTCCATTCCTCCGCTTCAACAAAGCGGGCGATGCCGCCTGCGGCGCGGCTCAGGTGGTCGGTGTTCTCTCCAAACATGGTTTGTAGATTCTGGGCATTGCCAGAGACAGATTCGCGTAATGTCGCGTCGTCTGAGATTTTCTCGGAGATGTACTTTAAGAGCTGGCGACGCGCTTCAAAGAGCGCGAGGTCGCGCGCTTTTCGCTCTGAATCAATCCACTCGGAGACGCCACAGACATATTTACCGTGAGCGACGCGCGGCGGGCGCTCGCACCAGTCGCCAGTGCGCTGAGTGGTGGGTGTCTGTGTAAGTTTAAAGGCAAAAAAGACCGGGTTGGGCATCTCAATCGATTGGCGCCAGGCGAAGCCATCTTTAAAGGTCACCCCGCCCACATCGCCCACGCCCGAGCCGCCTTTGCTCGCCTCGCCCAGCGCGTAGAAGATGGTGCCCGTGCCCGAGATAAACTCGCCGAGTATCTGATCTGTGCAGGCGTCGTCCGCTTGGGCGCAGCAGCGCGCGAAGCCCGCTGGATCGTTGAGGTCGGCGATCCATTTTTCTTTGAGGTTGTAGCGCACACGCACCGCTTTGCCGCTTTGGCCTTGTATGCCCATCGTCACCGGGATGTTGTCGGGGATGCTGAGCCCCGCTGAGACTTGGCTGCTGGCGTGGAAGATCTCATCGTAGATGACACCGCCGCCGCCGACCTTGCGTATCGTAAAAAATTGGCTGCATGTCTTGCGCAACGCGGCGGCGTCGTCGATCTCGCTTAAGGGTGTGCCTTTGGGGACAAATCGACCCAGGTATGCGCTCGGATCTGTGTCAAAGCTGTTGCGCATAAAGAAGTTTTTCTTGGGTGTCAGCGGCGCCATCGCTTGATGGACCGGCTGTGGCCCACTGCAAGCCATCCATGCCAATGGAATTAAGGCAAAGAGCGCTTTTTTGAGGTGCATGTACGATTTCCTGCTAGAGAAAAGCTTTTTTTTTAGACCAAAAAATAGCGCGAAAGGCAATCTTTAGTTGTGACATTTTCTCGGCCATCACCCCAGCGCGCGATGAATCGCCCGCTGGGGCAGGCGCTCCGCTGCAGAAAAAATCCGCTTCGCAGATTTATTTCTTTGCTCCGGCCTGTCCGCCTTGAGCGGATGAAGTCCG
>JAHJCH010000134.1 GCA_018813065.1 Myxococcota bacterium | reverse complement strand
GCGCCACGGCCAGCGCGCCCGCCAAGCCGCGCGACATCAAGGCCGACATGGCCACCGCCGCCTTTATCGCCCCCAGCGCCCACGTCGAGCGGGTCAGCGAGATCGGCGACGGGGTGCTCTTGATCTGCGTGGAGGTGGAGGGGCGGGTGCGGGTGCGGGTGCTCACCGAGGGCTACGAGCCCACCTGGAACGTGCAGTTCCCCCGCGAGCTGCGCGAGGTGGGCGCGCGCTTCGTCGTCGATGAGGTCCAGCCCGCCGCGCGCGGCGGCTTCTACCGCGCCAAGGGGGAGGCGCGCCGCTACGAGGGCGAGGGCTAGGCGGCGAGGGCGAGGCGGCGAGGGCTAGGGGCGCTTGAGGCGCTGGCGCAGATCGTCAAAGGCCCCGCCCATGGGGCGTGGCGCGGCGCTGTCCTCGCCCAAAATCGCCGACAGATCAGGCCCCTCGTCCTCAAACTCAGGGTCCTCCTCCAAGAAATAGGGCATCCAGGCCCGCTCCAGCGCCTCGGCAATCGCGTGGCGCTGCCCGCGCGCCCAAGGCCGCAAGAGCAGCGCTTTTACCGCCCCAAAGGCCGCCGCGTCGGCCCCCTCAAAGGGCAATGACAGCCGCGCGGCGTTGAGCGCCAAGGCTGTGGGGATGGTCGTTACGGTCGCGCAGGCGTTCAGCAGCGCCGAGAGCTGCCCCGCGCGTCGCAGCCGCGTCGCCGCCTCCGTGGCGTCGCCCGCAGGCCCCAAGCCGCGCTCCACCTCGGCCAGCAAGCGCGCCGTGGTGTGCGCGGCGGGCAGCTCGATGATCGGCGCGCCCCCCAAGGCCTGGGCATCAAGCCCCTCGCCGATCAAGATCACGCGAAAATCCGCAGGCAATGGCATTTGATAGGGCCTGTCGCCCTCGATCCCCGCCCAGATCCCGCGCCGCAGCGCCGAGGAGATCATCGACAGCGCCTCTCGCTCCATCGCTTGAGCGTCGGTGATGATCAGCCAGCGCCCCAAGAAGCTGCGCCAAGCCCCCCGCGCGTCCAAGGCGAAGACGTGCGCCCGCCGTTGAGGGGGCGGCGCGGCGGGATCAAAGGGGCGCAGGCCCTCGCCGCTCCAGCTCATGGCCGCCGCCCGCCAGAGGGGGCCGCCGCGCTCATGAGGGTGACGCTCTGGATCAGGCCCTCGCAGCAGGTCGGGCGCCGAGGCATGAACAAAAGAAGGGTAAAACCCAAAGAGCCGTGTGGCCAGCGCCTCGATCAACGCCTCAGAGGCCGATCCGCTCGGGGCCTCGACGCCCACGAGGGGGCTTGAGAGCAGGGCCAAGGCCGCCAGCTGGGCCTGATCGGGGGTGACGTCGCAGGCGCGGGCGATCTCGGCCAGGCGCGGGGCCATATCTGGGGGCGCGTTGAGCGGGAGATCGGCCCGCTCAATGAGGTTAATGAAGTGATCGGAGAGCCGCGCGGTGCGCAGCTCGGGGCTGAGGTTCTTCTCCAGCGGCGGCGGCGTGGCGGTGCCCCCGCCGAGGCGGCGCATGGCCAGGGTGCGGGCCTTGAGCGTGGCCTCATCGGCGCCCTCACCGGCCTGGAGGGCGCTGATCGTCTCACGGATAAAGCTGTCGGCGGGCACGGGCAGCCCCAGCCAGCCGCTCGCGCTCGCCTCGGCGCGCGTGGCGGCCCGCGAGGGCGCGTCGCGGCTGATCTCAACGGCGGGGAAGGGCGCCAAGGCGACCTCTAGGGAGGCGGCGAAGAGCGCCGGCGCGGCCCAGATCGGGCTCTCCTTGCTGATCCGCGACAGCGCCTGACGCGCCCGCCGCGCCGCGTCCACCAAGGAGCCGCCGTTGGCCAGCGCGCGGTAGATCTCACGGTCCACCAAGCCGCCCTCATTGGGGCGCAGATGGAGCTGACGGCTCAGCACGGCCATGACCCCCGCTTGGCGCAGCCGCAGCGCCCCCGCCAAGCCCGGATCAACCCCGCCGAGGAGCGCCAGATGGGTGCGCCCATCGAGCCCCAGCGCGGTCAACTCCAGGGCGCCGCCGTCGAGCTTGAGCTGCCCCCCCTCGATCAGCGGCTCCAGGTGGACAAAGAGCTGCCCTTGGTCCAAGGCGCGCCGCAGCGCGGCGGCGTCGCGCGCCTTGACGGGCTGAACATCCAGCTCCAGCTTGCGCGCGAGGTTGCGCGTCGCCGCGATCAGGGCCTCCAGGCGCGCGCTGCCCCTGGCCTGAGCGACCACCAAGGCCCCGCGCGGGGGGTGGCGTGGGGCGGCCTCGGGGCCAGGGACCAGGCGCACCAGCTCGATCCCCTCGCTGATCGGGGCGCGGCGGCTCTGTGGGTCCCACAACAGCTCCCAAGGCCAGGCGAGCAAGGCGCCCTCCGCCTCGATCCCCAGGACGCCCTCATCCAAGGCGGCGCGTAGGGGCGCGGCGAAGGCCCCGTCAAAGAGGGCGCGGCCAAGCTGCTGACCGGCGGCCACGGCGGCCCCTGGGCGCTCGCCGCCGACGCGCGCCAGGAGGCCCTCGATCCCATTGAGGGCGCAGCGGTGTTCAAGCGGGCCTGCGCTCGTCGAGAGCCGCGCGGTGAGGATCTCGCCTTGGAGGCTGAGGGAGAGGGTCGCAGCCACTGCGTCTCCTTGTCGTCGAGGTGAGAGGGCCGCAGGATAGCCCCGAAGGGCGCGCGGCGAAAGGCAACGGCCTGTTGTATAGTGTGGCCCCGATCCACACCTCAAGGGCGCCGTGATGAAGCTCATCCTCCCCCTGCTCCTCCTCGCCCTCGGCGCCTTGATCTGGGCGCTGAGGCCACCACAGCCCCCCTCACCCCCCTCGCCCTCGGCGCGGATCACCGACGCGGCCCCTCCGCCCGGCCCCATTGCCCCTGCCGCGCCCTCGGCGACGCCTCGCGCTCTTACTGGCCCCGCGCTGGACAAGCCCAGCCCGCGCCCCACGCCGCCTCGCGCCCTCACCGGCCCTGCGCTGGACAAGCCCAGCCTGCGCCCCGCGCCCGAGGTGATCCCCACGCCCCCCCCGCGCGCGCCAGGGGCCTTGAGCTTGGACATCGCCGAGTTCAAGGACGGGGTGCGCCGCTTCTACGCCAACCGCCCCAAGGCGGGCGTCCCCGCCTACATCGAGGTGGATGAGATCCTCCCCCGCGCGCTCATCGAGCGCCTGGGCGTCGCCGATGACGCCCAGCTCGTCGAGTTGGGCCACTACAGCGCGCAGGACGCCCGCGCCTATGAGGCCATCTTGAGCTGGGATGAGGCGTATATGACCACCATCGGCGTGACCATCAAGGCGCGCGACGGGCGGATGTTGCGCGATTACATCACCTTGGAGGCTTCGCGCTGAGGCGCGCTCAGAGGGGCGTGACGCGCAAGGTGTAGCGCCCAGACCAACCCGGCGCGCCGTCTACATAGAGGTAGATCAGCGCGTCGGCCTCCAGGCTCAGCTCCAAGGCGGCGCCGCAGGCCAGCTCAAAGGCGCCATCCTCCAGATCACAGCGGTTGCGGGCATAGAGGCGCGGCGCGTCGCCCTCGTCGCCCTCGACGACCTCGACGGTGACGGCGTAGAGGCCCGCCGCAGGCGCCGTGAAGGTGAAGGCTTGGTCCTCGGCCCAGCCGCCGCCGCAGCTGCCACGGCTGTCATCCCCCGCGTCGAGGGTGTCGCCCAGCACGATCCAGCCGCCGTCATCGGCCTCGACGAGCGCCGAGAGCGTGGGGCAGGCCGTTGGCGCAGAGGCCTCGACGCAGATCCACCCCTCACAGACCGCGCCGTCGGGGCAGGCGGCCACGCCGCCGTAGAGATCGCAGGCCTCGCCGAGCGCGGCGGCGCGCGGGGCGCGGGCGATGGAGACGCGGGGATCGCTCAGCGCGCCGGAGGCGTCGCCGACGGCCACCAGGGCGTTGGAGGCCGCAGGGCCGACGCCGCTCCAGACACCCCTGAAGCCGCCCTCTTCGTCAAGGGCCTCCACGGCGTCCAGGGCCAAGCGCGTGGCGCCCTCAACGCCCTCGCGCATGGGGATCGCCCCGCCGTTCTCATCAAACAGCTCGATGGAGACATGGTTGACGTCCCCATCCGGGTCATTGCCCTCGACCTCCAGGCCCAAGATCCCCTCGCTGACGTAGAAGGCCACGCTGGAGATCGTCGGCGCCGCGCCGCAGCCCTCGTCGATGAGGCCATCGCAGTCATTGTCCACGCCGTCGCAGCCCTCGGCGGCGCCGGGCTTGACGCTGGCCTCGGCGTCATCGCAGTCCTGGCCGCCGCAGGCGCGGCTGTCATCGTCGTGGCCGTCGCCGTCGCGATCACAGTTGTTGATCCGCACGGGGATCTCCAGCCGGGTCGTCGCCCCGTTGTCATTGACGGCTTCGGCGGCGAGGGTGCGCCGCCCGTCCTCAAAGGCCCAGGCGTCGAAGGTGAACGCGCGGCCCTCCGCCGCCAAGGCCGCCGCGTCGCGGCTGAGGAAGATCTCGCCGTCCATCAACAGGCTGATCGCCTCAATGACCCCGTCGTCGTCCTCGGTGCCCACCTCCACCTCCACCGCGTCGCGCAGCGTCGCGTCGCGGGCCATCGGCGCGCAGGCGCGGATGGGCTCACCGCCTTCTTCCTCGCTGGGCGTCATCAGGCAGTGATCGAGCGTGACGACGAGGGGATGATCCACCACCACCGTCAGGGTCGCCGTGGCGGTCTGCCCCGAGAGGGTCACGCCCTCCGCGCGCAGGCTGCGCTCGCCCATCCAGTACTGCGGGGTCCATGAGAAGCGGCCATCAATAAAGGGCCCCAGCGCCTCGCCATCGACGCTGAAGGTGATCTCGGCGAAGCCCTGATCGTCGAGGGCCTCGACGCGCACCTCCACGGCCCCCTCGAGCCGCGCGTTGGCGGCGGGCGCGGTGAAGCGCAGCGTGGGGGCGGGATCGGCGGTGAAGGGCGTGGGGCCAACCTCCACGACCCGGCCAGCGATGTCGGTGGCGATGACGCGGGCTTGGAGCGGCGCGTTGGGCAGCTCGGCCTCGGGGACGGTGAGCACCCAGGGGGGGGCGTCGAGGCTCTCATCGCGCAGCGTGGCGGGCGCCGCCTCGCCCTCGATGATCTCCGTCGCCTCGATCAAGAAGCGCACGCGGGCGACGCCGTTGTCATCATCTACCTCGGCTTCGAGCCGCACATCGCCCTCAAAGACCTCGCCCTCGACGGGGCGAAGCATCGCCAAGCTGGGATCGACCTGATCGACGATCACCACGCGCTCCACGGCGGCCTGCTGATCGGCGCGATCCTCCGCGCGGGCCATGATCGTGTGCGCCCCCGCGCTCAAGTCCGCCGTGTAGAGGTCAAAGCCATAGGGGCCGGTGGCGTCCTCGATGTGGCGCTGCCCGTCGAGGAAGAAGATCACGCTCTTGATCTCATTGTCATCGCGGGCGAGGACCGAGATGGGCACGATCCCCGAGACATAGGCGCCCTCCAGCGGCTCGATGAACTCCACCGAGGGGGGGTTATCACACTCAGCGGCGTTGGCCACGGTGACGTTGATGGCCCGCTCAGCGCGCTGGCTTGAGGTGTCTGTGGCGATCATGCGCAGCTCATGGGGGCCGTCCTCGACGGTCGTCGTGTCCCAGGCCTGGCGATAGGGGGGCGCCTCGAAGCGGGCCAGCTCCTCGCCGTCCACGAGCAAGGCC
Source organism: Myxococcota bacterium (assembly GCA_018813065.1). Classification (GTDB taxonomy): domain Bacteria; phylum Myxococcota_A; class Bradymonadia; order UBA7976; family UBA1532; genus JAHJCH01. The sequence continues at coordinate 29,375 of JAHJCH010000134.1, read as the reverse complement.
ACAGCGGCGACGCCCACGTCATCGCTGGCCTCGACCTCGATCTGCTGGGCGCCGCAGAGCGTGGCGCCGTCGAGGGGGGAGAGGAACTCCAGGCCGCGCGGCGGGCAGTCATCGCCGCAGGCGCTGCGGACGTTGACGGTGATCTCCAGCTCGCTGGCGTTGCCCACGGTGTCCCAGGCCATGGCCTTGAGCTTATAGGGGCCCTCCACCAGCTCGCGGGTGTCCCAGCTCCACTCATAAGGCGCCGCCTCGAAGGCGGCGACCTCCTCACCCTCCACGCTCAGCGTCACCCGCGCCACGCCCGTGGCGTCGCGGACCTTGAGCTCAACGCGCACCTCGCCCTCGACCCGCTCGCTGTCGCCGGGGCGATCAAAGGTGATGCGCGGCCCATCGACGTCAAGCGCCGCGTCAGGGACATAGGCGTCGGGCGGGGCGGCGTCCTCTACGGGCGGGGTGGCGTCCTCCACGGGCGGGATAAAGACATCCACGGGGGCCGCATCGGGGGCGGGGGCGGGGGCGGGATCATCGCCGCCGTCATCGCAGGCCCACAGGGCCGCGCAGAAGAGAAGGGTCCAAGAGCGCATCAGCTCCTCCAGATCGCGTCAAGGCGTTACAGGACGGCTTAGCAGACCGTCGCGGCGGGGTGAAGCAGATCAGCGCCCGCCGTCGGCCTGGTCTTCGTCCTCGTCGAGGGGGGTGGAGAGCACGCGGCGGGCGAGATCGAAGGAGAAGCCGGCGCGGGCCATCTTGCCCAGCTCGCGGCGCAGCACATCAGGGCCGCCTTCGCCGCGCCGCCAAGGCCCCAGGCGGCGCTTACGGGCGAAGGCCAGGGCGGCGACCTGATCGGGATCATCGACCTCCTCGCCCAGCGCCTCCAGGGCGACGGCGCGGTGCTCGGCCAGCCCCTTCTCGCTGAGCTTGTTGGCGATGTAGCGGCGGCTCTTGCCGCGCCCGTGGAGGCTGCGGGTGATGGCGAGGGCTAAGGCGGCGTCGTTGAGCCAGCCCGCCTCGCTGAGCTGGGTGATGGCCTCCTCTAAGGCGGCGTCCAAGGCGGCGCGATCCCCCTCAAAGGCGGCCAGCGAGCGTTGGAACTTGCGGGCCATGACCGCGCGGAGGTGTTGGACGGAGCAGGGGTAGCGCTGGACATGGGCCAGGGCGATGGCATACACCCGCTTGGGCTTCAGCGCGCGTTTGGGGCTCATGCGGTGTAGTGTGCCTCAGCGCGCCTCGATGAGCGACAGTTTCCTCTCAACCCCACAGCAAAGAGAGCCTCCATGATCGATCTGCCCCCTCAAGCGTCGATGCGCGCCTACCAAGACTACATCCACGCCCTCGAAGCCCTGCACGGCTGGCTAGATGTCGATCTCGTTGAGAGCTGCTTTTTGATGGGCGAGGAGGTCGGTGAGCTGTTCAAGGCCATCCGCCGCCACCGTGGGATGTTCAATGAGCCGGCCAAGGCCCGCGCGGGGGCCGAGGCCGTCGAGGTTGATGAGGCCCTCAGCGCCAGCCGCGCGGCGGTGGCGGAGGAGATCGTCGATGTCTTTAACTACCTCTGCGCGCTGGCCAACCGGCTCGACATCGATCTTGAGGCGGCCTTTCGGGAGAAGAACGCGATGAACCAACGCCGAGTCTGGGGCGCCAAGACCGGCGGGGGCGTTGACAGCGGCGCCTAAAATGGGGGATGGACGGGCAAATCAAGTCACCTTATGGAGATGAGATGCGCGCGCTGCGGCTCCCAATCGGGCTCTGTGCCCTCGCCCTCCTGGCCTCTGCCTGCCAGGAGTACGCTGATCCCACGTTGACGCCGGGTCAAAAGAAGAAGGTCGATCTCCATCGGCTCAAGGCGGCCCCCAAGCCGCAGCACGTCGTCAACGCGATCATCGAAGATCAGATCAAGCTCATCGGCTATGACCTCGACAGGGCGCGGGTCAAGCCTGGGGATCGCGTCACCATCACCTATTACCTTGAGGCCCTCTCCGACCGCATGGCCGACAACAAGATCTTTGTCCACTTCCAGGGCAAAGGCGGCGGGCAGAGCGCGTGGATGAACCTCGATCACGATCCGATCGAGGGCCTCTACCCGCTGCGCCACTTCAAGAAGGGCGAGATCATCCGCGATGTGCAGAGCTTCACCGTCAAGCAGGGCTTTAGCGGCGGCCCCGCGCAGATTTATTGGGGGCTGTGGCGCGGTGACGACTATCGGTTGAAGATCAAGAACCCTGAGACGGTGCCCCATGACAAAGAGGGGCGAGTGATCTTGGCCACCATCGAGGTCCAAGGCGCCCCCGACAAGCCGCGCGCGCCGCTGAGCAACGCTGTGGCCGCCGCCTTGGCGCCGGGCGAGGGGATCATCATCGACGGCAAGCTCGACGAGGCGGCCTGGGGGCGCGCGCAGCCAACGCCGCGCTGGACCAAGCCCGATGGCTCCCAGCGCGCCGCTTTTGAAACCACCGCGCGCTTCCTTTGGGATCAAAACTACCTTTATATCGCGGTGAACGCGGTAGACCCTGACATCTGGACAACTTTTAAAGATCGAGACAGCAATACATGGGAACAAGAGGTCATTGAAGTATTTATTGACGCGGATGGGGATCAAAAAGATTACTTAGAGCTTCAAGTGACCCCCGCCAACGTAATCTTTGACGCCAAATTTACGCATCACCGCAGCGATCTCAAGGTGGCCCGTGTGTGGAACATGAACCTGATCTCGGCTGTCCACATCGACGGCACGCTCAACCAGCGCGATGACATGGACAAGGGCTACACCGTGGAGATGGCGATCCCCATCGCCGAGGTGCCCGGCGCGGGCGGCGCGGGCCAAGCGGGGGCGAACTGGCGCATCAACCTTTTCCGCTGGGACCTGCCCAAGCATGGTCGCCAAGAGGCCGCCGCCTTCTCTCCGCCGATCGCCCCCGACTTTCACGCCCTCCAGCGCTTTGGCCGCCTCCGCTTTGCGCCCTACAAGTAGGCTTATGTAGTTAAATTTGACACACCCCCCTTCATGCTTAGGATGATCCGCATCATCAGAAGAGGAGTGGGTGATGGCCGGCTCAGATAAGCGCAAACAAAGCCTGTATTTCCCCGAGGATATGCTCAAAGAGATCCAACACGAGGCCACGCGCCAGGATAGATCCCTGTCGTGGATCGTGCAGAAGGCTTGGAAGATCGCCCGAACCGAGATCCAGAAGTTTCCCTCGATCAACGACGACGACAGCGAGGACTAAGCGAGCCCTCGACGCGGCTTACTTCGAGACCATGACCTCATGAAACTGGGGGCTGCGGAACTGCGTGTCCTGGTTTTGTGTATCATCAAAGATAAACTCGCAGCGCGTAATACTATCTAAGCTTGGTTGCGGGTTTCCTTGTCGATCACAGTTATAGCTCCCATCAGAAGTGTTCATGATCCAAATAGACTGGCTCAAGTTGTTGTTGGGCCTGGCAGATATAAACGCAAGCTGATTTCCATCTGATGATACCGTAAACTCAATCATTTGATGATTGCTCCAATGGCTAGCGCGCAAATTATTTGAGATATTTACGGGTGGAGAACTCAAATCTTTGCTTACTTTAAATACATCGTAATCATCTCGATTAAAATTAGGGTTATCTTGTCGGCTACAATCACCATGTGCTAAGAAATAAAAATGATCTGAACTTGAACCAAAAAATGGATTAAATAGAACTTCATTAAAATTAAATGGCATATCACGCTGGCAATCTCCATCCGGATGGCTACTCGTCTCAAATAAATCCATCACAACAGGCGCGGGTGCACCAGGACGGGCCTCCACAACATTAATCTTCCATAAAAACTCATCACGAGTAAAAACAGCCATATAGCTTGAATCTGGCGATAAACTCATGGGGAGCTGCCCATTAAATTGTGAACCTGTGCCTTCATCCTCACCAAATTGAACAAATTTTTGAGCTGTACCTGTACTTGTGTTAAAAAAAGACAAATCCATCTTAGAGAGTGTCGCTTGAATTAAAATTACGAGGTTATTATCGCGGCTGACACGGAAATCACCGCTGGCGTTAATCGCTCCGATGATCTGTTGGCATTGCTCTGCGGGCACGGCCCCGGAGGCACAGCCAGCGGCGTTAAAGCCGCCGATGGGCTCGGAGATGACCTCCAATGCGGCCTCGGCGCCGGCGGCGGTGCCGCGCTTATAGACGATGTTGTCTGGGGTGAACTGAAAGTCGAGGACATCCTCGCTGACGCTGCGCTTGGCGTCGATGTCCACGCGCCGCCGCGCCAGATCGATGGGGGCCACGAGCAAGGCGTAGCCACCGCCGCCCTGAGGCGCGAGCCAGCCTATCCACGTCAGATCGGCCTTAACGCGGCAGACACGAGAGGTGCAGTCGATCTCGCCCTCCAGCTCGCTCGTGAGATCAAACTCCTCCTCATCCTCGAAGTCATAGACGAAGAGATCCGTGCGCGAGGCGCCGCCGCCGCGTGGGCTGACCGTCTTGACGTAGGACATCAGGTGATGCAGCCGTCCCTCGCCGCCGCCGCCCCCTGTACCGCCACCGCCAGCGTCTTGGCCGGGTTGAAAGATCTGAACATCCTCGCGCGCGGGCTGCGCGTCGGGGCTGGTCTCGTCACCATCATCGCAGCCCCAAGCCAAGAGGCTCAGCGCGATAACTGCATGAAGTTTCATTGAAATCTCTCCAGATTGCCGGGGGATTCTAGGGGCGCGGGGCGCCGAGATCAAGGTGGGCGCGTCGGCGGCGTGTTGGCTGGAGGGCGGGGGGCTTAGACGGCGAGGCTGATGCGACCGCGGCCAGCCTCTTTGGCGGCGTAGAGGGCCTCATCGGCGCGCTCGAAGAGCGCCGGGATGGGATCGTGGTGATCCAAGGCCAGCTCGGCGACGCCGACGCTGAGGGAGATGGAGGGCACGGGGCCGACCTGGGTCTGACGGGCTTGGCGCACTAAGCGCTCGCCGATCTGGCCTGCCACGTCCTGGGCGACATCGGGGAGGAGGATGGCGAACTCATCGCCGCCGAGGCGGACGAGCACGTCGGAGGGGCGCAGCTGAGCGGTGAAGGACTCACAGAGGGCGCTGAGCAGCGCGTCACCACAGGCGTGACCGTAGGTGTCATTGACCTGCTTGAAGTAGTCCAGATCGAGGAGGAGGAGGGACAGTGGGCGGCGGCTGCGCTGAGCCCGGCTCACCTCGCGGCGGAGCGCCGCCTCCATGCCACGCCGGTTGAGGGCGCCCGTCAGCGGATCACGATCAGCGTGGGCGCGGAGGTTTTGGATCATCCCTGCCACGCGGATCGCGCGGGCGAAGGTGGGCGCCAGCCCCCGCAGGAGGTGGCGTGTGCGCTGGGAGAGGATCCAATCGGTGAAGCTGAAGAGGATCAAGACGCCGACGATCTCGCCCTCGGCCTCCAGGCGAGAGGAGAAGACGGGGTAGAGGGGATCATCGCGGAGGGGCGTGTGGAGGGGGGTCAGCTCGGCGCCACGGTGAATGGGGATCTCCTCGGGGAGGACATCAGCGTAGACGGCCTCGGCCAACGTGGCGGCCACCTGGTGACGCACAGATCGCTCGGCCAAGGGCAGGAGGGGTTGGCGGCCGCTGACGTGGATGTTGGGGGGCTGGGACTCATCGGCGCTGGGCAGCACGAGGGCGACGAAGTCGGCTTGGGACCACTTGAAGAGGAGCCCGCTCGTGCCTGAGAGCAGCGCGTCAAAGTCCATGACCTCCGCGCAAGCCTCGGTGAAGTCCAGCCGCTGTTGAAGCTCTCGCGCGTGCTGCTCGATCATGACGCCTCCTGATGAACCCGGCGGCCCCTTGAGCGAAAGGTGTGCCAGGCGCCTCACCTCAGCGCCTCGGCGCCTACGGCCTCAGCCTCGTCAATCGCCTGACGTTGAGGCGTTAAGGCGTTGATTCTTGGGCGCTTGAGGAGATTGCGCTTGCCCTGTGCGGCGCGATGTGGGACTCCAAGCGCATGGATCGTCACAGCGAACCCCTAGAGCTTCAGATCGAGCGCCACGGCGAGGCCGAGGCGGTGGAGGCGCGCATCCTCATCGATGAGATGGAGGAGACCTTCATGTTCCAGGTTTGGATGGACAGCCACGAGCACCCCCTCATCCGCCTTGACGTCGGCCCCATCGCCCAGCGCGCGCGGCTGTGGCCGCTGCTCAAGGCGCTCTTGGAGTTTAAGCGGATAAAGCTGCTGGGATACCGACCGCTGGGGACCTATGAGTGGCGGCCACCCCCAGAGGCGTGAAGCCGCTGAGGCCTTCAGCGCGGCGTAACGCGGAAGCGAACGACATAATCGGTGGGGAGGCGTCGCCCCGTGTCCGTCTCAATCTCACCGCTGATGAGCAGCTCGTAGTCACCCGCCAGCAGCGCGCCTTGAACCTCGGGGTCCAACTCCACGCGCAGGGTAAAGCGGGCGGGATCATATGAGACGTTGGTGAGATCCTCGCGCAATATCTCGATGGCGCCGCGCTCATCATTGAGGCTCAATCGACGCGCCGCGTCGCGCGCGACCCCCTCCTCGCCCAGATCTTCACTGAACGTCACCGCGACCTCACCGACATCCTCTTGAGCGATGGTCACGCCGTTGCCTGGGTAGGTGTTGAAGATCAATAAGGGGAGGACCTCGACCTCCAAGCGCCACTCATCCGCGCACCCGAGGAGCGCGAGGCAGATAAACCAGGGGCTGAGCCTTAAAACCGCGCGCGCCATCCGACCTCCAAGAACGCGCCTCGCGTAGAGAGGGCCATCAGGCCCACCTCTGGGGCGTCATCAAAGACGTGCTGCCAGCCTCCGCCGAGCAGGAGCGCGCCGCGCGACCAGCGTACGCTCCAGCCCAGGCGCGCCCGGACCAGCGGTGACCAGCTCGCGTGGGCCTCATCGCTGAGGAGATCCCCGTTGACCACCTCCGTCGTCAAGCGGCGATAAGACCAAGCCCAGCCGCCCAAGAGATCCAGGTGCCCCTCGCCCCCCTCATGCCCCCAAGAGAGCGCCAAGCCTGCCAGGAGCGGCGCAGACCAGAGCTGCGCGTCTGCGCGGAGGTGAACAGCGCCATAGGGGGTCAGCGCCTGCGCGCTGAGGCCTGTCAAGGTTGATCGCTCTAAGCCTGCCTCCGCCGTCAGGGCCAACCAACCCAGCCACCAACGCCAGCCGAAGGCGAGGTGCAGGTTGGCGCCGTCATGGACCTGCTTGGGCAACAAGAAGCCCAGGCGCGTCTCCACCGCCATGGAGGCCAGCGAGGGTGGCGGGGTTGGAGGTGTGGCCAGCAGCGCCAACGTCAGGATCGTGATCATGCTCCCCTATCGGTTGAGGCGGCGCGTGGCCTGAGCGCAACCAGCGCGTGGAGAAGACGCGCTTTTGGGGCATTAAACGTCTTTTGTAGATTGATCAGAGCGGATAAGATCGTTTTGGAACCGATGGATTTTTACAGTCTTTTTGGCTGTGGGATCCCCCCCTCTCTCTTTGTCTCCAAGAGAGGAAAAGATGAAGATTATTTGCCCTAAATGCAGCGCGGACTACAACATTGACGACGCGCGGATCCCCACCAGTGGACTACAAATCAAATGTCCCAAGTGCCTCAATAGCTTCGTCGCGCAGCCCGATGGTCGCTCAATGGCGGTCTCTTCTGCGGTGACATCTCAAGCGAATTTCCCGCAACAACCCAGCGGGATGATGCCGCCGCCACCGCCGGGCGGGATGATGCCGCCGCCACCGCCGGGCGGGATGATGCCACCGCCACCGCCAGGCGGGATGATGCCGCCGCCACCGCCAGGCGGGATGATCCCGCCGCCGCCGGGCGGGATGATCCCACCGCCGGGCGGGATGATGCCGTCGCCTGGCGATGGGAGCCTGGGGCACCTGCCCCCCCCCACCGGTCAAATTCAGATGGTGGCGTCAACAGGCTTCAATGAGCCCTCGCCCAATGATGACTTTGATTTCAGCTTTGGCGCGTCAAGCCCATCCGCCAGCGGCGCGATGGACGACTTTGACTTCAGCTTTGGGGAGAGCATCCCAGCGCATGAGCAAGGTGGCGCTGGGATGGACGATCTCTTTGAGGACGCCCCCGCCGAGCTGCCCACGCCAAAGCGAGCGCCCAGCGCGCCGCTGCCTGGGCTACGTCAACCTGACGCGCCGCTGCCGGGGCTGCGTCAACCCGACGCACCCTTGCCTGGACTCTATCAGCCCAGCGCGCCGCTGCCTGGGCTTCAGCAGCCCAACGCGCCGCTGCCTGGGCTTCAGCAGCCCAACGCGCCGCTGCCTGGGCTTCAGCAGCCCAACGCGCCGCTGCCGGCGCCTCAAGTCGTTGATCCCTTCGCGGCCTACGCTGCGACCTCGGGCGTGGGGTTACCTGGAGAGCAAGCGCCTCTCCCTGGTAGCCACGCGCCTCTCCCTGGCAGCCACGCGCCTCTCCCCGGCGATCACGCGCCCCTCCCCGGCGGCGCCTCGGGCTTACCGGGCGAGCATGTCCCCCTGCCCACACAACACGCCCCCTTACCGGCGCAAGCCTCAGTGGGGCTGATCGCGCCCAGCGATGAAGGTGAACATTACGCGCCTGTGGAGGAGGACACCGCGCCAGAGGCGCCGCCTGCGCCAAAGCCGCCGATGGATGAGGCCAAGAAGCGTCAGTTGATCATTGGTGGAGGGATTGGGGCGCTGGTCCTCTTGATCGTCGGTGGGTTGATGATCGCGGGGATTGGGCCTTTTGGCGGGGACACCCCTGTCACCAAGGCCAAGAAGCGCTACACGCCCAACAAGAGCCGCTCAAGCCAAACGACGATCCCAGACAAACCCAACCCCGCTGCGCTTGAAGAGAACCAAGAGTTCGGGCTTGTGCCCATCAGCCAGGCGACATTGGCGGAAGTGGGCGGTTATCGTGATGTCATTGGTGAGCTTGAGCTTAAGGACTCTCGAACAGCAAAAGAGCAGATAGACCTGATTCATTACTACGGTTTTGGCGCACTTGAATTTCCTGGCAATGAAGAGTGGATCAACTCGATGAACAGTATGATCCGCCAGCTTAAAGATCAGAGCGCAGACGCTACTCGAGCGGGTTTACTTGTAGACTTAATTGCAAAAAAAGAAGGTACACTAGATAAAATTATTCAGTTTAGTAAAGAAAGCCCATCTGAAAAAACATACCAGATATTGGGTCATGCCTACACACAAGCGGAACAATACGATCTTGCCTTAGAGGCATTTAATGCTGCGGTAAAATCAAATCCCGATGCGCTTGCTTCACTGAGAATGAAAGGTGAGCTTGAGGTCAAGTTAGGTCACCTTGATCAAGCGAGACAGAGCTTTGAGGGGCTCTACCGTAAAGCACCCGGCGCGCCATCGGTTGCACTATCACTCGCCTCGATTGAGATGAGCCAAGATAACATTGGCCGAGCAGATCGACTTATTGGTCAAGTACTTCAACTGGACACAACAAGACTCTCTCCTGAAAACAAATCTCGCGCATATCTATTAAGAGCAAGAATTCAGTTGAAAGAAAAAGAGGAAGAATCCGGCCTTAGTAGCTTACAACAGGCAATTAAAGCGTGGCCGAACAATCTCGATGCCATTAATTTATTAAGTAAGCAGCACTTTGAAAAGAAGAATTATGAAGAAGCTCTGGAACAACTAGAAGCGCTCTCTGCTGCTGGTGTTGAAAGCCCGTTGATCTCAATCCAACTTGCACATTGCCAAATTGCATTAAATAGAAAAGACATTGCTTTTGACATTATGGAAGAAGCCATCTCAAAAAATCCTAACGATATTTCTTTGCCCATATCTCTCGGTGATATATATAAAGATTTAAATCAATACGATAAAGCAAGGACAGCCTATCAGGCTGCTTTAAAAATTGACCCTAAAGATCAAACAGCTCAACTAAAAATGTCAGATTTGCTCGTAAAAGAGGCGAAAATCCAAGAAGCTGTAAAATATTTAAGCGAAGCGTTGAAGAAAAACCCCAAGGGAGCCCTACTTCATGTAGGCAGAGCTGACTTAAACTTTGAATTGGCCAGTATGAACCAAGATGCGAGGATCTATGCCACCTCATATGAAGGCTATAGCAAAGCAATCAAACTAGATCCTGGACTTTTAACGGCGATGCATAAGCGCGCTTGGGTAAGCCTCAAACTAGACCAGCCTAAAAAAGCGCTTGAAGACCTTGAGCTACTTAAAGCGCATCCGAATTACCATGAACCACTTGACTTTGAGATGGGTGAAGTGAGTCGAGCGATGGGTAATTATGATGATGCACTTAAATACTATGAAAAATCTCTCAAAAGAGACCCCGAGCGTCTTGAGTATTTAATCTCTGCGGGGATAACATATTTCAACAAAAACATACTAGACAAAGCTCAAGAAAGCCTTAAAAGGGCTCAAAAAATAGATCCAAATTCAAGTGAAACAATATATTATTTAGGGCGTGTCGCTTTTGAAAAAAAGCAATTCGATTTAGCGAACCAACATTTCAACATGGCCTATGATACTGAAAAAGGAAACTTTGAGTATCGATATTGGATGGCAAGGGCGCTTATTGAGCTTGGCAATGACGCTGCGGTGAGGAGCGCGCTGGTCGAATATGACGCAATCATCTCAGAAGCGCGAAAAAACAACACCATTGCGAACAAACTCTGCGATGTATTTTATCGTCGTGGCCAAGCGCGCATTAACCGTCAGGATGAATGGCACATCGCGATTAAAGAGTTTAAAGACGGTTTAAAATGCGCGCCGGATGACGCCAAGCTCTATATGGAGCTTGGTAAGCTTGCGGACTACGAAAACAACATTAAAGAGGCGATTACGAACTACAAAAAGGCGATTCAAAAAGACAAAGACTTTGGAGAAGCCTACTCTGCTGCGGCGGACGCGTACCTGCGGATGCCACGCCCCAACACCAACGAGGCCACGACATTGCTACGCAGCGCCATACGCGTCGCGCCGCAATTGGCGCAGCCCCACTACCAGCTCTGCGCCATCATCAAAGATCGCAGCCGAGAGCAAGCCAAGAAGCACTGCAAGCGTTACCTTGAGCTGGAACCAGACGGCGCCTACGCCGACTCTGCTCGCGAGATCCTCCGCTGAATCCTCGGCTGAAGCCGCCGCGCTGCCCCGCCCAATAAGCCTGTAGTCATCCACCCCCCTGCGCTGCATAATGCCCCGCCTGGGCTGCCGCCACAGCCCGAGGTGAACGAGCGGACGTCGCGCCACGGCGCTGCGCTCGCCTTTTGGAGGAGCCATATGCTCGACATTCGAGAGATCAGGCAATCCCCTGAGCGCTTCCGCCGAGCGCTCGCGCGGCGGGGGCAGCAGACGAACTTTGAAGAAGTCATCGCCATTGACGCCGAGCGCCGCGCGTTGATCCAGCGGGCGGATCAGCTTCGCCAAGCCAAGAGCGAGACAGAGAAGGGCATGCGAGGCGCCGACAAGCAGAGCGCCGAGTTCACCGAGTTCCGCGACAAGATGCGCCAGGTCGCCCAAGAGATCAAAGAGGTCGCGGCGGCCCAAAAAGAGAACGAGGAGCGGCTGCGAGGCATCCTCTTGACCCTCCCCAACCTCCCCGCCGAGGCGATCCCTGACGGCGCCGATGAGCACGCCAATGTGGTGCTGCGGACCTTCGGCGAGAAGCCGCAATTTGACTTCGAGCCCAAGGAGCACGTGGAGATCGGCGAGCGACTGGGGCTCTTCGACTTTGAGCGGGCCGTCAAGATCAGCCGCTCACGCTTTACGGTCTCAATGGGCGCTGCGGCGCACATGGAGCGGGCGCTGATGGCCTTTATGCTCGACATGCACACCACGGCGCATGGCTACACGGAGGTCTTGCCGCCCTTCCTGGTCAACGCCGAGTCCATGGAGGGCACAGGCCAGTTCCCCAAGTTCCGCGAAGACGCCTTTGAGTTGGAGCGTGACGGCCTGAGCCTGATCCCCACGGCGGAGGTGCCGGTCACCAACCTCCACCGCGATGAGATCCTTGAGTTGGCGTCATTGCCGGTCAAGTACACGGCCTACACGCCTTGTTTCCGGCGGGAGGCGGGCAGCTATGGGCGGGACACGCGGGGGCTCATCCGTCAACACCAGTTCCAGAAGGTCGAGCTGGTGCAGTTTACGCGACCGGAGGACAGCGAGGCGGCCCATGAGGCGTTAACGGGCCACGCAGAGGCGATCCTCCAAGCCCTGGGGCTGCACTACCGCGTGGTGGATCTCTGCGCGGGCGACTTGGGCTTCTCGGCCCAGCGCACCTACGATCTTGAGGTTTGGCTTCCGGGCCAAGGGGCCTACCGTGAGATCAGCTCTTGCTCCAACTTTGGGGACTTCCAGGCGCGGCGCGCGGCGATCCGTTATCGCCCCGAGGGAGGGGGAAAACCTCAGCTTGTCCATACACTTAACGGCTCTGGGCTGGCCATAGGGCGGACGGTCGTCGCCATCTTGGAGAACTACCAACAGGCGGACGGCGGGGTGCTGATCCCGGAGGCGCTGCAAAAATATATGGGGGGGATGAAAATAATCTCTTGACCTCCCTGAAGAGCTGACGTATAAGAGCAACCCTCTGGTGAGGGGAGCTTCTCTGGAGGAGTGGCCGAGCGGTCGAAGGCGGCGGTCTTGAAAACCGTTGTGGGGAAACTCACCGTGGGTTCGAATCCTACCTCCTCCGCATAGGCTTTCAGCTCTTTGAAAGATAGGCTTTTATATCAAATAAAGCCTCATGAGACTTTGGAGAGGTGGCCGAGTGGCTGAAGGCGCGCGCCTGCTAAGCGTGTATAGGGTAACACCTATCGAGGGTTCGAATCCCTCCCTCTCCGCTTGACAAAAGTCCAAATGCACTCGTAGCTCAGCTGGATAGAGCATCGGTCTACGGAACCGAGGGTCGCAGGTTCGAATCCTGCCGAGTGCGCTAAGCCCGACGTAGAGACTCTGCGCCGGGCTTTCTTTTGTCCTCATGAGGAAATTTTGGGGTTTGACGATCACGCGTACATGGGGATCTGCCTCAACCTCGCGAGACGAGCGGCGGCACAAGGGGAGATCCCTGTTGGCGCCATCCTGGTCAGCGAGGGGCGGGTCATCAGCCGCGCTTACAACCTTCGAGAACGAACGGCGGATCCAACCGCGCACGCTGAAGTGCTCGCCTTGAGGGCGGGGGCTGAGGTGCTGCGACATTGGCGTCTGCTGGAGACGACCCTCTATGTGACCTTGGAGCCCTGCTTTATGTGCGCGGGCGCCTTGGTCAACGCGCGGGTCAAGCGGCTGGTCTACGGCTGCGCGGATTTAAAGGCGGGGGCGGTTGACTCACTCCATGGGGTTGTCACGGATACGCGGCTGAACCATCAGCTTGAGGTGACTCGGGGCGTCCGCGCGCCTGAGTGTGCTGAGGAGCTGAGGCGCTTCTTTCGGGGGCGTCGTGGTCGAAGCCGCAGCGCGCGGCGTGCTTGGACAGACAAGGCGCATTAAAACTTTGGAGAGGTGGCCGAGAGGTCGAAGGCGCTTGACTCGAAATCAAGTGTGGGTTTCACCCACCGTGGGTTCGAATCCCACCCTCTCCGCTTTTTTTGGGCTCAGCCCAAAAAAAGCGCACGAGTGAAACGGCGCAGCCGTTTCGCGAGTGGATAAAGCGTATGCACCAGGCCCGCGTTCTCTTACATCGAGGATAAATTCCATCGAGGATAAGAGGATAAATTCCATCGAGGATAAATTCCATCGAGGATAAGGCGCGTGCATCAAGCCCGCGTCCTTTTATCGAGGATAATACGCCCATAAAAAGTGGCCCGGCGCCGCAAAAAGCAACTTCCGCTGGCGGGAGATGCGTGATATAAAAGCCAAGTCTCCAGATATGGAGAGGTGACCGAGTTGGTCGAAGGTGCACGACTGGAAATCGTGTGTGCCCCAAAAGGGTACCGTGGGTTCGAATCCCACCCTCTCCGCTTTTTTTGGGCTGAGCCCAAAAAAAGCGCACGAGTGAAACGGCAAAGCCGTTTCGCGAGTGGTTAAGGTGTTGCTCGTAAAATAGAGAACCTCAAAGACCGCGTAAAACCGGTGAGGCGCTCAACCGAGAACCTCAAAAACCGCGTAAAACCGGTGAGGTGCTCAACCGAGAACCTCAAAGACCGCGTAAAACCGGTGAGGCGCTCAACCAACGCACCGCTCGCATAAAGTGCGCTCATTAAAGAAGACCTTGGTCTTCAAACAAGAGCCCCCAGAGGGGCGCTGGAGCCTGCTCCAGACAAAATATCAGGCGAGGACAGCTCGCTTGACCGCTGACGCGCACAAGCGCGAGGCCCTTGTGATGACCGGGCCCAATGACCAAAAGCCGTGAACTCCGCCAGGGCCGGGAGGCAGCAACGGTAGCGGTCCTTTTGGGGTGTTGGGTCCCGGTCGTCGACCCAATCTCTCCCCACACATTGAGAGCACGAGCGGCCTGAAGACTTGGGGAAGCCAATGTCCTACCTTGTCCTCGCCAGGAAGTGGCGCCCAACGACCTTCGAAGACGTCGTAGGCCAAGAACACATCACGCGCACCCTCTCCAACGCCGTCTTACAAGACCGGGTCGCCCATGCGCTCCTCTTCACGGGCAGCCGAGGTGTTGGCAAGACCTCATGCGCGCGGATACTCGCCAAGACGCTCAACTGCGTCCAAGCGCCCACCATCGATCCCTGCGGAGTATGTGGCGCCTGCGTCGAGATCACCTCGGGCAGCTCCATTGACGTCTTTGAGATTGACGGCGCCAGCAACAACAGCGTCGAACAGATCCGCGAGATCCGCGAAGCGATTAAGTTCGCGCCCACGCAGGGCAAGCGCAAGATCTACATCATCGACGAAGTCCACATGCTCACCACCAGCGCGTTCAACGCGCTGTTGAAGACGCTGGAGGAGCCGCCATCGCACGCGCTCTTTATCTTCGCCACCACCGAGCCCCACAAGATCCCTGAGACGATCCTCTCCCGCTGCCAGCGCTTCGACTTCAAGCGAATCCCTGAGATCAAGATCATCAACGCCTTGAGCCGCATTGGGCGCAACGAGGGGCTCCAGATCGAAGATGGGGTCTACGCGCACATCGCCAGAGAGGCCAAGGGGGGGATGCGCGACGCCCTCTCCTTACTGGACCAGATCATCGCCTTCTGCGGTGTGGAGGCCACAGAGGCCCAAGTGCGTGAAGTCTTAGGCATCGCCGATCGCCGGGTGATGCATGAGTTGACGCAGGCGATCCTCGACGGCGCGGGCCAGCGCGCGTTGGAGATCATCGAAGACCTCTTCCAGTTTGGCCTTGATCTACAAAAGTTTGGCGCGGAGATGGTCAAGCACCTGCGCGATCTGATGGTGATCAAGGTCACACAGACGCCGGGCCAGCTTGTTGATCTCCCCGAGGCGGAGCTTGAGACCATGCGTCGGCAGGTCGAGGGCGTCGCCCCGGCGCAGATTCACCGCCTATTTAACGCCATGCTCACCAGCGCCGAAGAGATCGCCCGCTCGAGCTTCCCCAAGCTGGTCCTGGAGATGACGCTCCTGAGGCTCTGCGCCCAAGGGACGACCCTACCTTTGGCCGAGATACTGGTGGGCTTGGAGCGGCTTGAGGCGCGGATCAACGAGGGGGCTGGCGCGGACCAGCGCCCTTTTGACCGAGGGGCGGCCCAGGCGGCGGCCCAGACGCCCGCCACGCCGCCCGTGATTACGCCTGAGGCGCCGACTGTCGCCCGATCCGAGGGCTCACCTTGGCGCGCGCGTGTCTCTCAGCCGCCGAGCCCGGCCAAACCCAGCGCGAAGCGCGGCGCGTGGGAGCCGACGTGGTCCATTGGGCGAGGCCAACACCCCGCTGAGGCGGCCTCACCGCCCTCAGAGGGGGGCCTTGAGCCGCGCTCAGCGCCGCCGCCCCAGCCGCAGAAGAGCCTTGAGCCGCGCTCAGCGCCGCCGCCCCAGCCGCCATCACATCGCCCCTCTGCTGAGACAAACGACCCCACGCGCGACGCCCAGATGGCGCGGCTCGACCAGCTCCTTGAGCAGATCCCGCAGAAGTTCAACGCGCGCCAGATCGCGCAGATCGCGCGGCTGATGCGCTTCGAGGGCGCCCAGCTGACGCTCAGCGCCGCCCCCCAGGTGTCCTCCCAGCTTCAGGGACAGCTCAGCCACATCATCGCGGCGGGTCAGGCGCAGCTTGGCCCCGAATTTCAGGTGTCCTTGATCCCCGCCTCAGGGCCAGAAGAGGCGGGCGAGACGCTGCATGAATGGCGCGAGGCCCGCGCACAGGCCCGCCGCGAGGCGATGCGGCGAGAGGCCCGAGATAACCCTGGCGTTTTGGCCGTTTTTAAGGTCTTTAGTGACGCCAAAATCACCCAAATTAACGTCGCGGATGACGCGACAGAGGAGAGATGACGATGGCCAAGCAGCCCGGCACCGGCGGGAATATCATGCTCCAGGCTCGCAGGATGCAGAGCCAAATCAAGCAGCTCCAAGAGAACCTCAATGAGGAGGAGTTCGAGGGCGCGGCGGGTGGTGGGCTGGTCAAGGTCGTGGTGGACGGTCGCCAAAACGTCAAGCGCGTGGAGATCAACCCCGAAGCGATCAACCCTGACGACCTCGACGAGCTGGCGGATCTGGTCCAAGCGGCGACGAACATGGCCCTGACCGAAAGCAAAGATCGAAGCCAGAGCGAGATGAAGAAGATCACCGGCGGGATTAACCTCCCTGGGCTATTTTGAGCGATCCCATTCGCCGTTTGATCCACGCCTTCTCCAAGCTCCCTGGCATTGGCGAGAAGACAGGGGCGCGGCTGACCTTTTTCCTGCTCAACGCCGATCCAGCGCTGCCCCGCGAGCTGGCAGAGGCGCTGCTCGACGTGCAGACGCGTGTGCGCTTGTGCTCACACTGCTGCCAGCTCACCGAAGCAGATCCTTGCCGGCTCTGCGCCGACGCGCGCCGCGATCGATCGGTGATCTGCGTCGTAGAGTCGATGCAGGGATTAATGGCAGTGGAAAAAACGGGGGAGTTCAACGGCCTCTACCACGTCCTACATGGCGTACTGGCGCCGCTGGACGGCGTGGGGCCAGACGAGCTACACCTGCGCGAGTTAATGGGGCGTCTCAACGGCGTCGAGGAGATCATCGTCGCCACGAACCCCAGCGTGGAAGGCGAAGCGACGGCGATCTACCTCCATCGGCTGATTGCCCCGTTGGGGATCACCGTAACGCGCATCGCCAGCGGCGTGCCCATCGGCGCCGATCTGGAATACGCCGATCCCTTAACCCTCTCTCGCGCCCTCTCGGGCCGTCGCCCGCTCTAAATTCACTGAATTCACGCGAAAATCTCCGCGAAGATTGCTTAGTTTCGGGCGCTTGGTGTTAGATTCTGCGCGTCCGAAACCACGTCATTGGAGGAACCACAGATGAGATCTGTGTTGTTCACCTTGTTCATCCTCGCCCTCGCCCAGCTCGGCTGTGAGGGCGAGCCCAATAAAGGCAGTGGGATCAACCGAGGCGCGCGCCTCGCCAAGCTCGAAGGAAAGCTGACCTTCCTGGGGAGCAACTCCAACGCCAAAGTCTCGATGATGGCGGGGAATAAGCAAATCGCAGGGAAATTCGACCCCAACACCAAGAAATTTACATTCGACACGATCCCGCCTGGCCCGAAGGCGCTTGTTGTTCAAAAAGGCGGCAAGACCTTTAACATGAAGTTCCCCAAAACGAAAAAAGAAGGACAATCGGGCAAACTCTCCTCTGTCATTCCAGACACAAACGCCAAAGGCAACGGCGTGTTTGACTTGGGGCGGCTTGAGTTAAAACAAGATCCGAACGGTGGGGGCCAATTTTTTCTACCGCAATCAAACCCACTCACCGCATTTGACACCGATGGAGACAGCCTTGACGACCTCAACGATGAAGACGTTGATGGCGATGGCAAGCTCAACTGGGAAGACAATGCGCCTTGGGGAGAATGGGAGGGTGATGACGCTTGGATGAACGATTGGAGTTGGGAAGAGGAGTGCGCGGACGCTTGGGGATCAGAATGCAACTGGGAAGGCGAAGAATGGATCAACTGGGAAGAGATCGAAGAATCTGACTTTGGCTTTGACGAAAACTACGGCTTTGAAGAGTACTGCGCCGAGTTCTCGAGTGATCCGATCTGCGCTGAGGGTGCGGGCGGCTGGGAATGGACTGAGTACTGCGCACAACAAGGCGTGGGAGATCCCTCTTGCTGGGCCGAAGATGACTTCTGCGCGGAGTTCTCCGACGATCCCATCTGCGGCGAAGATTGGTCCTACAGCTTCGACAACGCCGGCGATCTCTGCGCCGAGTTCCCCAACGATCCCTTCTGCGCAGGCGGCGACGACTTCTGCGGATTCTACCCAGAGGACCCTTTCTGCGCGGGTGGCGGCGACGATCCTTGCCTGCTCGATCCCTCCATGCCGGGCTGTGATGAAGAAGACGACTACTGCGTGATGAACCCAGAAGATCCGGAGTGCAGCGCGGGCGAAGGCTTCTACCTTTGCCTTGACGAGATGAACGGCGACTTCGAGGCCTGCTGCGCGCAGCACCCCGACGCCGTCGAGTGCATGAGCGGCTTTTAAGTTCAGCCGATGCGCCGCCTCACCCTCCTCACGCTCCTCCTCATCAGCGCCAGAGCCCATGCCCAGAGTGGCGCGGGCGAACAAGCGGCCAACGAGGCGCTCAATGACGCCTTCTTGATCCTATTCAATGGCCCAGTCTACCTCTCCTCACGCCTACCGATGCTGATGGCCAGCCAGCCACCCGTCGCGGGCATGGATTTAAAAAAATCAGGACAATTCAGCCTGGGCATAAGCCTAAAAAGCGACATCTACGGCCAATTTAAAGATGTCAGCTATGGCACAGAGTTCCTCAAGCTAGAGGACGCGACCCCGAACACGGTACCGCTGCCCTCTTTAGGCATCTATGGGCGCTTCGCGATCAACAAAAAGCTCGACATTGGCGCGCGGATTGATTTCATCCCCACGATGACGCACAGCTTTGATCTGATGGAGATTGAAGCGGGGCACATGCTCTTTGGTGGCAACGCCCGCTATCGTGTGATGCGCGCCAAGAAATCACGCCCGGAGGTCATCCTCAGCGCGGGTGGCGCCTACTCCAGCGGCGCATTGGCGCTTGCAGCGGGCAAAAAAGAAAGATTTAGCCAAGACATGGGCATTGGCGCAGTGGGTGGAGAATATGAATTCACAGCGGGCCCGACGCTGGAATGGTCACTCATGCAGCTTCAGCTTGAAGCGCGTGGACGTTGGCGAATGAGCTGGTTTAGCCCATACATTGGATTTGGCATGGACTTCACCAGCGGGACCATCTCAAGCAAGCTTGATGGCGCGTTAAATATCCAAGTTGATGAATTCAATGGATCGAAGATGCCGCCGGAGCTGACGACGAGGACAGACAACGATCTCAACGCGACATTAGCGGAGGAGTCACCCACCGCCGTGGCCTTGCACCCGCTCTTAGGCATGGAGTTTGGTGCGCAGCGTCTTAAGTTTACGATCCAAGGCGACGTGATGATGCCCTTCGCCCAGGCTGCGACCCAGCAAAAGCCCGAGGTCGAGGAGTTCCTGGGCGACGACGAGGGCTTTTACTATGTGCGTTACCGCGACAACACCAGCGGCTTTCGCAACCCCGTCTTCTCCCTGGCGATGGGCCTGCGCTACGACTTCAACTAGCGCGCGGCCTTACTCCCAAACCTGCGTCTTAAACTTGAGCTGAGCCGCGTTCTCATTCACGGCGCGGCGCACATGATCAGGCGCCCCATCCGGGAACTTCGCGTTGATCTCCACCGTCACGCGCACCGAAGCGTGTGGATCAGACGCCAACACGCTGATGATCTCCTCAGCCAAATTCACCAACTCAAGCCGCGCGGTCGTCGCGTTCACCTCGACCGCGCCAAAAAACACGCTGGGCGACGCTTGAGCGCTGATGAAAGGCAAAAAACCTTCGGGCGCCTTGGGCGATAAGGGCGTGTGGGCGCCCAACCCTGGCCCCTCGACCTGGGGCGGCTGCTGCGCGGCGGCCTCCGCCGCCTGCCGCGAACGCTCCAGCAACGCAGCGGCATGAGAGGGCTCAACCAACAACAGCCCATCATCCCAAGCAACCTCACCTTTCAAGCGCAGATCGACGAAGCCCTCACCGCTCACCCCACGCGCCGCGCCGAAATCGCCGGAGGCCACGCCCTGCTTAATCACATCAAACAACACCGTGCGCGACGCCAAGCGAGGGAGATAAAGATAGCGCTGCATATCCTCCCAAATGGCCATCGCTCTGACATAAACTTGATCATTCTTCCAATAATACTGCTCAAGCCGATTTTTAAGATGGCTTGAATGCCAAGCTGAGATCACAAACTCATTCTCGATACAAGCCTGATCCAAACCAGAATAAAACACCCCACCGCGACTCTTCACCTCAGCGCATTCAACCTCGATCTCTTGATGAAGAGCGGACTCTTGAACAGGACACAACAACCAACGAAGACCATCGCGGATGATTTGCTCTGCGGCGGCCTTCGAGGTTAAAGCCTCTTTCCTCGCTTGCTCTAAGCGCAAGCCATCGAGATTAAGCTGATGAGATTGAGCATCTTTTACGATTGAATTCCAAGCCAGCCAAGCGCGCACGATCTCATGAACTCTGCTCGTCGAGCCGCTATCCATCGCCAAGAACAGCAAACGATTCCTACGAAAACGCGGCTTCTCACCATGCAACTGCAAGTAAGAGACAATTTTAGAAACCGTCTCATCCGGCGCGGCGTTTTTCTTCCAAGAAAATTGAGGCGACAAGACCACCAAGCGCAATCGCTCATCATCGGGCACATCTGAACAAGGCGTAAAGACATGAACGCCATCGAATAAATTGCTACCGCGCACAAAACGAGAGATCGCATCTCGAACAACCGGCAACACATCCGAATCAAACTTAAAGCGCGCCTTACGCTCCTCCATCTCGCGACGCAGATTCGCCCGAGTATCAAACCAGAAGCGGGCGTGATCCAAAGACGAATCACCCGAGACATTCAAATAATGCAGATGATCAACCAAACGATTCAGCGCATCACCAAACAAAGACGAAGACTGACCGGGCTGCAAACACCCCAACAGGACACGCGCGCGATTCAAACCACGCACGCCCGGCCTAAGCGACACGGACGCAGGCGCGCTGCCCAAGAACACCGTGCGTGTCACCCGCCGCGCCGCCTGCGCCGCGCCAAAGCGCGCCTCCTTCATCTCCAAAGCCACAGCATCACACCGCTCACCGTCGATATCCTTATCAAAGACAGCGCTCCAACCATCGCCCTCACCACCGCCCAAGTACCCAATAAACACATTCCGAATCGGCCCATCATAAAGCGGCAAAGAGCCGGGCAAGATCATCTGATCAGCGGAGTGATCCTTAAACAAGCGATAGATCACATGCGCCATCAGCTTCAGCACACCGCGTGTGCGCTGAAAGCTCTCCAACGTCGTCCAATCCTCATAGAGACGATCAAACACCTCGGGATGAATGGGATAAGCGCGCTTCAAGCGATCCAGATAACGCGCCTCATGCACCTCAGAAGGCAAGCGCGTACCCTCGCGACGATAAAGCGCCGCGAACGCCTCACACACCTGATCACGCACCTCGAGATCAGCGATGGGCTCAAACAAGCGGATGCGCACGATCTCAAAGGACTCCTCGACGCCCACGGGCCGCCACAGCGCCTGAACGCGCCCGAACACCTTCTCAAGCGCCTTCATCGCCAAGACGCCGTGCTGATCCCCTGCCTCCACCTCCGACTCGGGCAAAGACGCCAAGATCAGCGCATTGGGCACGAGCTTAACGGCCTCGGTCAGCGCCTGAACAAACGAAAGATTGCTGTTATATGTGCCCCCGACATAGACCTGCCCCTCAACGAACTGGCGCAGATACCCCACCAGCTCATCGATCAGGACCACACAAGGCGCGAAGCGCGCCAACAGGGTAGCCAGCAGCGCCTTACCGGGCGAGACACCCGCCAGATCCGCCTCACGCACCAAGTCATAGCCCTCATCCCCGCCGAGCTGCCAAGCCAGATCACCCCAAAGGGTATGAATACGCAGCGCGCCGCGCGCTTGAGGCTGCCCGGGCGACCGATGATGACCATCCAAAACCGCAACACGCGCGCGGGGCACATCCAAGAGGCCGACTTGATCCAAGATCGCAGGGACGCCCGCCAGATCACGCAGCGCGCCGGAGCGTGTCGCCAGGTGATACACCGCCAAGAGCGTATGCGTCTTGCCGCCGCCGAACGCGGTTTGCAATTGAACGACAGGCTCACCGCCCTGACCGCACAACCGCTGCGCCACCTCAACCAACAGAAGGCGCATCCCCTCGGTGATAAACGTGCGTTGAAAAAACTGCGCGGCGTCTTGATAAATCGGCAGCGCTTTCCCCTCATGAACCGCCAAGAGATCTGCGGCGAACTCGGACTGCTGAAACGTCCCCGCCAAAACATCGGGATGGGGGAGCGCGACTTCACACCAAGGCTTCATCAAGACCTCTCAACGAACGGACCAAGGCACACCCGCCTTGGGAGTCGTGGACACACGCAAAACCAGCGGCTTGGGATCAATATCCCGCACCTGACTTTGAAGCTTCATCAGGACATTTGCCGCGAAGCCGTGAGGAAACAAAAAGGAATGAGGCCCGCCCCCGTAAGGCTCCAGGTGAAGCACAACACGCCTGTGCGCTGCGCGCGACGCGACAGCCGCGTGTTTCTGAGCGGCGCAATTGGCCGAGGACGCCGCGACGGCTTTCACACCTGACAACGAATCACGCACTTTGCGCTCAACGGTCTGCGCCAACTTTTGCAAATTCGCGGGCTTTGGCGGCTGCATGATGATGCGAAAATCCTTCACCTCAATAAACCACGCGGTGACCGCCCCACTCTTAGCATCTGTCGCGATGACATCCACGACCTTCGAGCCATTCGGCCAACCCGCGACCACAGCCCCCGACTGCTCATACTGAAAAGGCGCAACACCCGCCGAGAAATCAAAGACCAAATGCTCAACCTGCACCTGAGCCATCAGCCGAGCCCCGTCTCATGATCGAGGTAGCGTTCGGCCTGCGCCAAATCCTCATCCAACGCCACAAAAGCCCCCGCCGCGCCGATCTCATCCCCCTGATAAACCTCAGCGCCTCCCCCCTCTTGGCGGAGATGAAGGCCAAAATAACGCGCGGAAACCGCGGACTGCGCACGAGACACAAGCAGATAAAGCGCGCGCACCAAGAACAAGCTATGCGTCGCGACGATCACCTGAACGCCTTGAGAGGCCAGCGCGACCAGCACAGCCGCGACCGCATTGATCAACTTGGGGTTTAAATTGGCCTCGGGCTCATCCCAAAACAACGCCCCTTGCCCAACGAGGTGCCCGGTCGCGATCAACCGCGCGATCATCGCCAACTTGCGCAGCCCCTCCGCCACGAGGTTGATCTCCACGCGCCCGCGATCATCATTGAGATAAAACCGCCCGCTTTGATCCAACTCCACGCGCCCGCCCATCGCCTGCTCCAAGGGCGCCAAGAGCTGCGCGCCGCGCGCCGCGCGTGGCCCGCGAGACAGCGGCGCGCCCAAGAGCAAACAGAGATCACGCCAGGTCCGATCAAACTCGATGACGGTGGTGTCATAAAGCGAGACAAAGCCCGGATAAATCGTCAGCGCCTCACGCGTGGGCAAGAAAACAGGCGGCGCATCCAACCACGCCGAAGGGGCCTGCGCGATCTTCACCTCGGTCTTACTCGCCGAATGAAACGCAAAAGAAAGCGGCTGTGCTTGCCCAGCGAACAGCGCCTGCACCTGCGCCCCCTTGCGTCCGGGCGGGGTACGCGTCACCAAACGCCCGAGCGCATCGGGGCGAAACACCTCCACCAGCTCCTCAGCCACCGCGCGTTGCAAGCCCGCCTTGGTGGGCGCGCTTCCTTGCGCCGTGGAAGGCGGAGAAGCCAAGGCATGCTCAAGCACATAGGCCAGCTTCAACAGATGTGACTTCCCTGCCCCGTTCTCCCCATGAATGATGTTCAGCTGCGCGCCAAAAGAGAACGTCGCCTCGGGAAAGACCGTAAAGTTCTTGAGATCAAGCTGCTGCAACATCGCGCTCACTGCCCCTTGAGATAATCCAACTGTTCCTTAGGATCGGGCACCGTCGCGGCTCGGGCCTCAAGGGCGCTCCAAGAGGTCACCAGCTCATTATAGACGCGGGCATCCTCCGCCCAGCCGCGCCGCTCACAGAGGGTATACAAGCGATAAGCGAGCTGGCGAATGGCATCCGCCTTGTTCTTGATCGCCCCCAGATAAAGCCCAGTGTCTGCCTCGCCCTTGGCCCTAAAGAGCGGCACCATCTGATGCAGCGCGCCCCAGACGGGCAAGCGAGGCGCCTCGGCGAGATTGGGCGCCTGGGGATAATCCGACCAAGGGCGCAGGCGCACCTTGCCGCCGCCGCTCACGACCACGCCCGCCGACACCGCCGCGCCCACGCTGGTGGCCTTGGCCCGCGCCAAGACATCCGCCTCGCCGTACACGCCCTCGCCCCAACCGCACTGCTCAAACCAGCGCAGGCAAAACTGCGTCTCCGCGTCGAAGTCATCCTCGGCCAAGAAGCGATTGATCAGCTGGAGCGCGGCCTTGACCGTCATCGGCGTGCCATCGGCCTCCAAGACGGCGGCGTATCGCGAGAAGATCGCCATGCCGGGGCCGATGATGGCTTGGGAGAGATCCACCGGCGCGACAGGCGCGCGCAGCGGATCGTTGTCATTCGTCGAGGTCATCTCATCGAGGGCCAGGGGCAGCGCGCGGTTCAGCTCACGGATAAACTGGCGGCGCGAGGTCGTGTGCGCGTCCAGGGCGCGCTTGCGGCAGACCAAGACGATGCTGGAGGCCAGGGCGTTGGTGCCTGAGCTGATCATGCGGTTGCCCAGCTCGGTGCGCATCGGCCAAGTGCCGGTGAGCGCAAAGCCTGCGCGCATCACGGCCTCAAGGAACGTCTCCCAGCCCGTAGAGCTGGTGTCGTTGTTGTTCTTGGTTTCGGATTGCTTGAAGGCATAGTAGATCGTCACCGGCGCCGCCGGGTGTGATTGCTCGGCGAGGCGCGTCATCGCCTGGGTCATGCCTTCGAGAAAGAAGTCTTCGGCGGCTTTTTTGGAGCCATGTCGGTAAGGCGTGGCGACAAGCTCTTCTGCTTTGGGCACGGCCATCGTGGCAAAGAGCGCGGGGAAGGTGCTGCGCAGCGTACGGCGAAGCCAGACGTAGAAGAAGTCGGAGAGATCGGCGTAACCAATGTTGTCGTAATAAGGTGGGTCGGTGGAGATAAATCTCATATAGAGTTCTATATCCATCGCATTTACATTTGATGAAATTCCATTCTCATTATTAATGGTAGTATTAATCATTACTTTTGTAATCCAACCAATTGCATCTGTCAAATTACCAGAAGAATTGCTAAAAACATTTCCTTCAGCAAAATCCCAAACCATCGGTAATGCTTGACGACCAAAGGTATTTGCGATTTTTGGTGCATAGCCAGAAGGATTCGGATCCCAACGACATAACGCTGATTGACGGTCAGCCATACGGCTATTTACAAAAGCTAAATACACCCCCACCGCTTCGCCATAAGCGCGCGCGCCGCGACCGCCCTCGGCCAAGCCCACATCATCATCAGACAGACCCGCCTCAATGGCATCTGCTTGCGCCCGCGCCCGCGCCTCAGCGACCAAATCAGAGAACGTCGTTAAGGCGACAAGCTGGCGGGGGGTAAAGAGATCGCCATAGGTTGTCAAACCGTACCCTGGAGGAGAGAACCAACGGGGATTCTCTGGCATTTTAAGCTCAGGTTTCCATTCAGGTTGAGCAATGCGCGCCAACGCCTCATGCTCTACAAGGGGATCAAGATACACACGCCCACGCACCCCCTCTGCAACAATCGCGAAGAGACGCTCAGACATACGCCCCGCCCGCGCCTCAGCATAAATATACGCAGGCTCAATCGCCGCCCCAGACATCACACACTGAAAGTTCGCCCCGCGCCCCAGCTTCGTCCCCGCCTTCGCCGCCTCCGGCGGCTCACCCACGCGCACCTCAAAGCGATAACCGTCGGCCTCCACGACAGGCGCCACCCACGCGCCCTTCCCCTGCTTACTGAAGAGCACGAAGCTCGACACCAAAGGCACATCCACATGAGAAAACGCCGGATTGGGGCTCTTAACGGTGCGCGCCCAGAGCCAAGCGATCACGGTCAACTCTTGCCCGACGACACCCTTGAGATCATCCCGCCGTACCGCCATCTCCGGCGTGATCAACACCTTGGGATACAGATGACCGATGCGCTGCTCCGCCTCGGCGCGCATCCAAGCCCCATAATGCCGCACATCATCGGCCAAACCCTGCGCGCCGCGCCAAACGCGCGCCTCCTCGGGGCGCGCCTCAAACAGATCCACTTGCCCCTTACGCGCTGCTGCCTGCGCCGCCAAGACATGCACGGGCGCTTGACCGGCGAACTTGGGTGGAATCTCGATCATCGCCTTATTGATCAACACCGCCACGGGATTGAGATCGGAGGCGAACGCTGCCAAGCCCAGGCGCTGCGCCTCCAAGGGGATCGCCCCGCCCCCCGCAAAAGGATCATGCAGACCGGGCAACTTGGCAGGATCAAAGAGCGTGGCCGCCTGAGGATGATCCTGATTCAGCGCGCACGTCTCTCCCCAAGACCGCACGATCTCCGCGTGGGCTTGAGCCAAGAGCCCCTCATGATTTGTGTTCTCCCACTTCACCAGCTCAGACAGCAGATCAAACAGCCGTTGACGCTCTGCCGCGTGCGCCACCTTCTCTTTATGGGGCGGCGCCACGCCGGGATGATCCATCTCCCAGCGCCAAGAGGGATCATTGACCAACTGGGCGAAGATCACCGCGCGTGCGGCGGCGAGGGGGCGGCGCGCCCACCACAGATGCAGCGTGCTGGGGTGCCCATGCCGAATTGACTTCTCGCGGGCGGCGGCCTTGTTGATGTCATTGAGGGGCAGCGCCACCTCGATCAGCTTCTTGGGGGCTTTGATGGCGTGCAAGGCGGCCTCTACGCTGCGTGTTTGAACAGCCCTCACTAGCAGAGCCGATCCCCCCCTTCAAGCGCCGCGCGCCTTCCCCTCTAGCCGCTTCAGCTGTTCCTCAACCTTCGCCCAAGGCAAGCGGCGCCCCTGCGCCTTCATCCGCGCGTAACCCTGACGCAGCTCGGCCACGCTCAGCAGGCCCGCGTAGACAAGGCGCTCGGCCAACCAGAGCGTGCCATACACTTCTACGCCCATCTCCTTGGCGAGCGCTCTCAAGCGGCGGTCGCCCGTCAAAAGAGGACAATCCTCTTGTTGAGCCGCGACCAAGGCGGAAAGATCATAAAAGCTTATACGCCGAAGATCTTCCCTTTGGTTCAAACGCTTTAATTTCTGGATGGATAACCCATTAAGCTCAAGACAGATCAGGCCATAATCCAAGAGATGCTCATGCTGCGCCCTCAGCTCATCCTCAAAAAGCATATCGGGCACCACGATTGAAGAATCAGGGATTTGAAAAATGATTTGAGTGAACCCCGCCTCTTCAAAATCGATCAGGATATTGGCGTCACTGATCAACACCTTCATTTTGCTCTTCAAACGACAAGCCCTTCAGCGCCAATGAAGAACGAAGCGCGGAAGTTGAGATCTGCATCAACTCCGCAGCCTTGCCCATCGAGATCAGATCCTCCGCCAGCGCCCGAAAAACCAAACGCTCAAAGAGACGGTGAGGCTCACGCGCCAATGCTAAACCCGGCTCCTGAAGATGCCACCCCTGTTTGCGAAATAATTTAAAAAGAATGTCCTTGGTCGCAGTTGGGATCACACCCACATCATGGGCGCGAAAGACCCAAGACATCATGCTCAGGCCATGCTCCTGCTTCAGCGGCAAAAGCTCATAAGGCTCGATGCGTCGCCGCGCTCGCCCTAAAGCCGCGCGCACGGTGGAGGCGGGCACCAACAACGCCCCGGCGAAGCGATCACATGCTTTCTCAAGATCCACGCCCTCGGCGAGCCGCCCGTCGAGGAGCAGATGCCCCAGCTCATGCGCCATCGTAAAACGCTGGCGATCACCAGGGGGATGTTGAGCGAGCGCGATGATCGGCGCGCCATTGATCGTGGCCGTTAAGCCATCAAAACGCGACTTCTCATCGATGGGTGTGCTGAAGACAAACAGCCCTTGAGACTCCAAGACCTCGGTGAGATCAGGGATCGCTTGCGTCCCCAGATGCCACGCCTCACGCACCTTCAGCGCGAAGTTTTCCAGATCGTCCAAAGAATCAACGCGCGCAGGCAGCCCATCAGGCACAGAGAAAGAGGGGATGGGTCGCTCTGGGAAGAATGAGAGCAGCTCGAAAAAACGCTCAGCCTGCTCTAAAAGATCGGCCTCAATGCGCGCCAAATCGCGCTGACGCAAACTTGATTGCTTACGATACTCAATGTGTGTCAAGGCCACGCGCGTAGGCCGCAGGAAAAACTCAACGCGTGTATTCAGCGCCTTTGCCAAGCGGATGAGGTTGGTTGAGGTCGGCGTGATGGCGTCATTCTCAAACTTGGAGATGGCCATCGCGCTTAACTCAACACGTTGGGCGAGGGCTTGTTGTGAGAGCCCAGCCGCTTGGCGCGCGCGCTTGATTCGTTCGCCGAACATATCGCCCTCCGGTTTACAAAATCAAAAAGAACTATAAGAAATATAAACCAAAATAAAAGAATTATCACGCGGATAATCTTCTTTTTTCTTTTTATTTATCTGTGTTTAAGGCCGCATCATTTCGAGATCATCAAAGCCCGCGTCGCTTTATCTAAGAGCGCCTTGATCTCCATATTCCACGAGGCCACGCCCCAATCAGGCGCGGTGGAGAAGGGCGCGCGCACATAAAAAGGCCCGTCGATGCCCGCGTCATCAAGCGGATCGACAAACACGACCGCCAAGACAAAGCGATCCGCCTGATTCAGCGCATAGAGGATCTCATTGCGGGTCACGGTCAGGGTGGTCGCGCCCCGATGACGCCCCTTGACCTCCACATGCCAAGACGCCGACCCGTCCGCAGGGTACACCGTGAGATCCCAACCACATTTCTCGGCGGAGACATCCACGACCCGCGCGCCTCGCGCCTCGGCGTCGGCGCGCACGGCCTCCATCGCCAGACGCTCGGTGCGTCGCCGCGCCGCCACATCCACCGCAAACAAAGGCGCCTCGCCTCGCCAACGACGCAGCAGCCCTTGGGGCAAGACCAGGGCGCCGCCGACGACCCTGGGCGTCATCGAGATCACATGACGCGCAGCGGCGTGCGCCGCCTTACGCGCGTTTAAGCGCCCCCCCAAGTCCAAGGCGGTGCGGCGGGCGCGCTCT
>JAHJCH010000133.1 GCA_018813065.1 Myxococcota bacterium | reverse complement strand
TCTTTTGAATCGAGCCGCAGGGCTGCATAAGCAGCCCGAGGACCGACATTTTTCGGACTTCATCCGCTCAAGGCGGACAGGCCGGAGCAAGAAAACAATCCGCAGAGCGGATTTTTTCGCAGCGGAGCGCCTGCCCCAGCGGGCGATTCATCGCGCGCTGGGGTGATGGCCGAGAAAATGTCACAACTAAAGCGCAAGTTTAAGGCTTATATATGCAATCAAGCGCCGCTACGCGGCTGGCCCCCCCCGCCAAACCTTTCCCCAAGGCGCCTGGAGTGTGATATCAACCGATCCGTCTTGGGCGATTCCCCAACACCGTTGAGCGCTTGGGAGGAAGAGAGCCTGTGGTCTGCCACGCCTGTGGTGTCGAAGCACCCCCAGAGGCCCCCGCGTGCCTCGCCTGTGGTTGCCCCCTAGAGGCCCCGCTGCCCTTCCCCTTGGGCAAGGTCTTAGAGGGGCGCTACCGGGTGGAGAGCGTGGCGGGCCGTGGTGGGATGGGCGTCGTCTACCGAGGCGTCGATCTCACGCTGAGCCGCCCTGTGGCTGTCAAGGTCATGATCAACGCCGATCCGGCGATCCTCGCCCGCTTTATGCGCGAGGCGCGCTCCTTAGCCAAGGTCGAGCACCGGGGGCTGGTCCCGGTCTACGCCGTGGGCCGCGAGGAGGGCGTCTTTTACATGATCATGAAGTTCATCGAGGGCCAGACCCTCTCGGATCGGCTCAAGGCGGGGCCGCTGGAGCCCGAGGCGCTGCGGCGGATGCTCATCGAGGCCGCGGACGCCCTGTGGACACTTCACCGCGCCGAGCTGATCCACCGCGACATGAAGCCGGGCAACCTGATCTTGGGGCCAGATGGGCGGGTGACCATCATGGACCTGGGGATCGTCAAGACGGTGGGGGAGCAGACCACCGCGCAGATGCTGGGCACGCCCAAGTACATGCCGCCGGAGATGCTCACCCAAAAAGAGCTGGATGGCCGGGCGGATCTCTACGCCTTGGGGGTCATCGCCTACCAAGCGGCGGAGGGCCAGGTGCCCTTTGACGCGCCGACGCCGATGGGCATCCTCTACAAGCACGCCCACGAGGCGCCGCCGCCGCTCACCCGCAAGATCCCCAAGGATCTCAGCAAGATCATCTTCAAGCTGCTCTCCAAGCAGCCGGAGCAGCGCTACGAGGACGCCGAGGCGCTCATCGCCGCCTTAACCCCCAAGGCGGCGGGGCGGGGGCTGAGGCTGCGTTGGCCTTGGGCGCGCCGCCAAGCGCCGACGCGCGCGCCCGCCTCCTTTATCCGCGCCACGCCCAGCGCGGACTTCAGCCCAGCGACCCCCAGCGCGGACCTCAGCCCGCCGACGCGAGCGCCCCAGCCCGCCGACGAGATCAACCCCTTTGATGTGGGAGAGGACAACCCCTTCGCCATCGCCGAGACCAGCGACTTCACGTTGGTCCCTGCCGTTACGCCGGGGAGCGCGCCGGGGCGTGGCCGCGCCGCGCGTCTCCTGATTGGGGGGCTCCTCATCTTGGGCCTGGGGATCGGCGGCGCGCTGCGATGGCGCCGCGCGCCAGAGGGGCCATCGCCCACCGCCGACGCGGGGATCGTGGTCATCAGCGTGGCGTCCTTCCCGCCGCTGCGAGAGGACGCGGCGTTGAGCGCGCCGCCCAGCGATGCCCCAGACGCCGCCCCAGCGGTGGACGCGGCGCCGCTCAGCCCGCCGCCACCGCCGCCGCCCCTCGCCTCAGAGGTCACGGTGCAGATCAACAGCACCCCGGCGGGGGTCAGCGTCCTACATAACGGCGCGGCGTTAGGCCAGACGCCGCTCAAGCTCAAGCGCCCCAAGGGCAGCCCAGAGATCAAGCTGAGGCTGATCAAGGCGGGCTACAGCCCCCAGTGGCTCAAGGTCAGCTTTGAAGAGAGCAAGCGCCTCAGCCCCACCCTGAGCGCCGCCTTTGAGTTGGTGCCCTGAGCGCCCGCGTCAAGGCTGCTGTGGTCGGCAGGCTTCAACCTCCGCCTGGAACAACAAGCGGCGCGGCCCCATCTCCTCCAGCAGCGCGCGGGCGATCCCGCACTGACGACGCTCCAAGGCGCGTCGCAGCTTGATCTCTTGGCGCTCTTGCCCTGCTTGCAGCATCCGGGTGACGGGGGGAGGGCGAGGCGTGTTGGCGTTGAGCGGGGCGCGCAGGGCGTCGAGGCGCGGGGTGGGCTCAACGGCGAGCCCCTCGGCCTTCAACATCAGCGACTTATAGATCGAGTCGGGCTCAGGCGGCGCGCCGGCGTCCGCCCCGCCCTTGCTAAAAGTCAGCGACTTATAGATCGAGCCAGGCTCGGGCGACGGTGGGGGCGCGTTGTCGTTTGCCGCTGCTTGATTGGCCTCCGCCAAGCGCCACAGGGCCTCGGGCGACATCAGGCGCACGCCGTTGGGGAGATCCAGCCCCGGCGGCGGGCTGGGCGCGGAGGTGGGCGCCGCCTTGAGCGGATAAGGCACGCCTTGGGGCGCGCCGCTGCGTGGGGATGACAGCGTGTGGCCCTGCTGAGGCGCGGGGAGGGGGGCGCTCTCCAACCAATAAACCAAGCCCGCCAGGCCGCCGAGGAAGACGAGGGCCAAAAACAAGGCCAGCGGCGTCACGCCATGAGGTGGCCTCACCTCCGCCTTGGGGATATGCGCCGAGGGGCCGCAGATGGGTGCAACGCCCTCGAAGCCGAGCTGCGCGGGGCGAGGGGGAGGCGCGGCCAACACATCCAAGAGCGCCGCGCGCATGGCGCTGACATCCTTAAAGCGGGCCTCAGGGCGCTTCGACAGCGCCTTAAAGATCACATACGACAGGGCATCGGGGATATCCAAGCCCAAAGAAAATGGAGGGGGCGACTTCTCCAAGTGACCCACGGCCATCTCTGCTGTAGAGCCATCAAAGGGCGTCACGCCTGCGACCATGCGATACAGTATCACCCCAACTGAGTATTGATCTGTCCATGGCCCGATCAGACCGCGCTGACGCAGCTGCTCAGGGGCCATATAACGCACGGTCCCGATGGCGATCCCTGTGCGGGTGTGTGGATCATCCTCATGGCTGACCAGGGCCTTGGCGATGCCAAAGTCGATGAGGCGCGCCTGTGACCCCTCGCGGCCCTCGACGACGAGGATGTTATCGGGCTTGAGATCGCGGTGTACCAGCGCATGCTCATGGGGCTCGGCCAGGGCGCTGAGGATCTGCGCCCCCAGATCAACGACCCGCGCATAAGGCAAAGGCCCATCGCGCAGGAGATCGCTCAGCGGCGCGCCTCGGATCATCTCCAAGACCATAAAGAGGCCGCTTTGATCCTCGCCGTAGTCAAAGACGCGCACGATGCCGGGGTGGGTGAGCTGGGCCAAAATTTTGGCTTCTTGAAAAAAGCGCGCTTTGGGATCAACGCCGCCGCCTGAGGCATCAGGGCGGATGGTCTTGAGGGCCACCTCACGGCCCAGGGGGGCTTGAATCGCGCGATAAACGGCGCCGAAGCCGCCGCGCCCCAGCAGATCAAAGATCGTATAACGGCCAGCGACGACGCGCCCGATGAAGGGGTCCTCACCCCAGAGGCGCAGCGCGGTGGGGGTCAACAAGACAGACTGATCCACATCACAGCGCGCGCCGGGCTTCGCCAGAGGGGGCCTCGCGCCACAGAGAGGGCAAGCCAACATCACCGTTCAGCCTTTCAAGCGCGCCATGAACGCTGCCTGTGCGTTTGGCCCCGAGGGGCCGCTGTGGCGCTTTTTATGGGAGTCGCGGAATTTCTTTGAGGGCGCCATTCGTCTGACCTCGGGCAAAAGGGGGCTGGATTTTCTCGTCCCCAGCCCCTAGATAGAACCACCCATCAATCGGAGAGAGAAGATGAACTTACGGCGGTTTACGAGCCTGCTCATTATCTTACCCTTCGGCGCCCTCGCCCAAGAGG
>JAHJCH010000132.1 GCA_018813065.1 Myxococcota bacterium | reverse complement strand
TCTTTTGAATCGAGCCGCAGGGCTGCATAAGCAGCCCGAGGACCGACATTTTTCGGACTTCATCCGCTCAAGGCGGACAGGCCGGAGCAAGAAAACAATCCGCAGGATTTTTTCGCAGCGGAGCGCCTGCCCCCGCGCGATGAATCGCGCGGGGGTGATGGCCGAGAAAATGTCACAACTAAAGATAGGGGGGAAGATGCGATATCGCTTAATGCTCCTGCTCGCGCTGGGCCTATGGGCCTGTGATGACAGCGCCTCGTCCAGCCAGCCACAAGGCGGCGCCGACGCCAGCCCAGACGGCGGGGGCGCTTGTCAGATCGACGAGGACTGCGCCGACGACGCCTACTGCGATGAGGGCGGCGCCTGCCAAGCGGGCTGCCGCGCGGGCGGCTGCCCTGAGGGTGAGAGCTGCGATCCTCAATCACGCGCCTGCGTGGAGATCCAGACGCGACAAGACACGGGCGTCGTCGAGCCTGACACGGGCGTCGTCGAGCCTGACACGGGCCTCGTCGAGCCCGACGGGGCGGTCGAGGGCTGCCTTGAGGACACGACCTGCCCAGCGGAGGCCTATTGTGGCCCTGAGGGCGCTTGCCTTGAGGGCTGCCGCGCGGGTGGCTGCGCGGCGGGGGAGGCCTGCGATCTGGCCTCACGCGCCTGCGTCCCCGAGGCCGAGGCCGCCGCCGCCTGCTGCATACCCGAGGGCTGCATCATGCTCACCGAGGCGGCCTGCGTGGCCGACGGCGGGGCGCCGATGCCCGGCGAGGACTGCTCACTCAGCCCTGATCTATGCGAGGTTGTCCCCGCCTGCGTGGCCGACGAAGACTGCCCTCAAGACCAGTACTGCGACGCCAATAAGTGCGCTGATGGTTGCCGCGTCGGCGCCGACTGCGGCGAGGCGGCCTTCTGTGATGAGGCGATCCATCAATGCGTACCAGAGACATGTGCTCAGGATGAAGCCTGTCCTGATGGCACGTATTGCGATGATGAGGGCGCCTGCGTGATCGGCTGCCGCTGGGTGCCCGACACCTGCCCACCGCCCGCAATCTGCACGCCCGACCATGTTTGTGAGGCTCAAGGCTGCGACAATGATCAGGATTGCCCTGAGGACACCTACTGCGATCCCTCGGGCGAATGCCGTGCGCGCTGTGAGGAGCACGCCGCCTGCGAGGAGGGGGAGCGCTGCACGCCCGATGGGCGCTGCGCGCCGGGCTGCCGCGATGATCTGGGCGTGGAGCCCGATGACACCCAGGCGGACGCCTTGGCCTTGAGCTTCAGCGGGGCCTCCGCCGCCGCCACGGCCCACCTCTGCCCCGACAGCCTCGACGACTGGTACAGCCTGGAGCTGAGCGCGGCGGGGATGCCCGTGCGCGTCAACCTCACCTTCCTCCATGTCAACGGAGACATCGACGTAGAGCTGGTCGATGAGGCTGGCGAGGTCATCACCCGCAGCGAGTCCTCCACGGACAATGAGGCCATCGACTATCCCCAGCCCGGCGAGCCGCCGCTGAGCGCGGGGCGCTACTACATCCACGTCTACGCCTTGGGCCTCAACGCGGGGGCCGCCTATGACCTCGACGCGCGGATCAGCAGCGCCACGGCGTCTTGTGAGGCCGACGCCGCAGAGCCAGATAACACCGAGGCCACCGCCACGGTGATCTTGGAGGGGGAGGCGGCGGCCCTCGATGTGCGCGCGCGCACCCTGTGCAGCGGGGATGAGGACTGGCTGCGCTTTACGCTGCGCCCCAATGACGGCTTGAGCGTGGCGCTGCGGATCTTGGGCAACGGCGGAGAGGGCTTTGACGCGCTGGACATGGCGCTCTATGGTCCGGGCGCGCCCGGCAGCCCCTCAGCCGTCGTCCGCCAGATCAACGAGACGGGCGCCGATGGTCGCCTCTATATCATCATCCCGCCCAACTCCCCCGGCCTCGGCGGTGGGGACTACTTCCTCATTGTTCGAGGCGCCGATGATCGTCAGTTCTCCGACTATGAGCTGCGCTTTGAGCTGGATCGCGCCCTCGACGCCTGCGCGCCTGATCCGCTGGAGGACAACGACGACGCGGCCAGCGCCACCGACGCGCACGCTTTAGCGGGTTTTAGCGGGATAGATGGTCAGCTTCAGCCCAATCAAGACTTGATCGCCAACGGCCTTACGGCTTGCGCGGGTGATGAAGATTGGTTCTCAGTAGAGCTTGCTGATGGTGACACCCTCCAAGCCGCGGTGAATCGCCAGAGCCCACAAGGACCTCTCGCGTTGCGAATTGAAAACAGTTTAGGCCAGATATTAAGCCAAAGTGAAGGCCAAGGAAGCAGCGTCGTCGCGCGTATCCGTGAAATAAGCGCAGGTACATACTATATTGTCGCAAGTAGTGTTGAAAATAGCCAAGATAGCTACGATCTTTTGCTTTATCGCGTACCGAGCTTTACGGGTGATTGTATGCCCGATGAATTTGATGAAATCGCCTCAAATAATACACGACGCGTCGCTTCTCAAATTGAGCCAGGGAGCTTCCCCGCGCTTACAATGTGCGTTGATGATGAAGATTGGTATACATTCACAACCGACGCTCGCGGTGATATCGTTGTTAATCTTGATTTTTCAATTGATCATGGAGATTTAGATTTATATGTATATGATTCTGATCTAAATGAAATTGGGTATGATGACAATGTTCAAAGTGGCGCCACGATCGACCTAGGCGTACAAAATGCCGGACAATATTATGTTCAAGTTGAGCTTTTTGATAATGGGCCTGTGCCGTATGGCATGGATGTCTTATTTACGCCCGAGGGGCCACTGTGTACGGATGATCCCTTTGAAGAGGGGGGCAATGATGACGTGCTGAGCGCCGATGCGTTGGAGCCCGGTGTCAACGATGGGCGTTGGATCTGCGATGGTGATCCCCTCGATCAGGATTGGTTCACCCTGCTCATCCCTCAAGGCGTCAGCGGAGCGCTCTATCTGCGCTTTGATCACAATGATGATGGTGATCTTGGGCTGATGCTCAATGATGAGATGGGCGTGGTGATCGGCGGATGTCAAAACGTGGGGGCCAATGGCTTCTGCGTCAGCGACAGCCGCACAGCCTCGGATGAGTGCTTTGATATCGAGGCGGGGGCGGCTCAAACCCTCTTTATCCGCGTCTATGCCAACGCCATTAACCGCTTGGTGGACAACCAAGTGGACTACAGCCTGACCTTCGATCAGGCCGCCTCTTGCCAGGATCTGGTGGAGCGTTTCCGTCAAACCGAGGCCCCACGCCTACCCGCCCAGTAGCTCTACGGCTCACATTCCCATTCATCAGATCGCCCCAAGCCGCGATAACGCCACCTTTATGCTTCCTTAAACGGCTGTAATTTAAAGATAAAATTCAATAAACTTGTTTCTTTGCTGTTGTAATCTGATTGAAAAATTCCTCTAATCAACGCCGAAGAGATCGCCTCTGGAGGGGGTACTTTGAGGAATTTTTTACTTATTTGTCTATCGCTCTCCGCGCTCGCTTGCGAGGAGGACAAGTCAACCCCCAACGCGCTCGAAGATGTCGGCGTTGAGCCCCTGGATGGTGAGCGCCCGTCGCAGAGTGGCTGCTTTACCGATAAGAACTGCGCTGAAGGTGAATACTGTGCCAAAGCACCAGGGCAATATGATGGTGTTTGTGAGACCGGATGCCGCGTGGATGATGAGTGCGCGGTCGTCTGTGTAGATCATCAATGCGTGGATGATCCGCCCATCGCGGGCGCGGGCGGCGAGGCGGGCGCAGGCGGCGAGGCGGGCGCAGGCGG
>JAHJCH010000131.1 GCA_018813065.1 Myxococcota bacterium | reverse complement strand
TCTTTTGAATCGAGCCGCAGGGCTGCATAAGCAGCCCGAGGACCGACATTTTTCGGACTTCATCCGCTCAAGGCGGACAGGCCGGAGCAAGAAAACAATCCGCAGGATTTTTTCGCAGCGGAGCGCCTGCCCCCGCGCGATTCATCGCGCGGGGGTGATGGCCGAGAAAATGTCACAACTAAAGTTCAGGAGGAGCCATGAAGATCGGTATCGACTTCGGTACGACGAACACCGTTGTCTCTTTGATGAAGGACGGCCAGCACCAGATCCTCAAGGTCGGACGGCGTGACGGGCAAAAAACCACGCTGATGAAGTCGCTGCTCTACTTCCCCGAGCAGGGTGGCGGGCCGCTCTTCGACGACGCCGCGCTGAGCGCCTACATCGAAGATCCAGAACATGGACGATTTCTGCGCTCGATCAAGAAGCTGCTTCCACAAAAGAGCTTTGAGCAGACCAGGATTTACAAAAAAAGATTTAATGCAGTTGATCTAATTGCATTATTTTTGAGCGAAGTTCACAATCGGATTAAAGAAGAGACAAAACTTTCAAGACTTCCACCAATTGACATATCAAGACCAGTTTCTTTTTCAAAAGACAGTGAAATTGACGCAATGGCTGAAGATCGACTGATACAAGCCTATAAAATGGCTGGATTTGAGATCAATAGCATCACAGTAGAATCAGAAAGCGCATCAAGATCAATAAACCTTACGCATAAAACATTGGAATATCAAGATATTGCCCTAATTGACCTCGGTGGAGGCACTACAGATATCTCATTTATTTCAAAACGCGCTGAGAATCGCTATCAAATTAAGGCAAACAGCGGAGTTTATGTCGGCGGTGACTCGATTGACTCCTCGATCATGAATGAACAGATCGTGCCTTTATTGGGCAAGGGTTCACGCTACATTCTCCCGTTTGATAATAAATATGTGGCCATCCCAGCCTATATCTGGCGCTCGCTCAGCTCATGGTATGACATCTCATTTTTGGCGCGTGGCGAGGCGGTGCGCTTCCTCAAGTCTGTCCTTGTCAGCGCCGAGGCGCCGGATCAGATCGCCCAGCTCATCACCTTGATCGAGGACAACCTCGGGCTGGAGCTGTTTCAAGAGATCGAGCGGGTCAAGATCGCGCTGTCCAGCGAGGCCCGCGCGCGGTTTACGTTCGAGGAGCCGCCGATCTCGATCTCATTCACCCAGGAGCGGCGGATGATCGAGGCGATCATCGATGATCTCTTCGTCGAAATTCGAGGCGCCTTGGATGAGGCGCGCGACGCGGCGCGGCGTGACGTGGACGCCATCGCCCTGACCGGCGGCACCTCCCAGATCCCCGCCGTGCGCGCGGCGCTGAGGGCCTACTTTGGCGGGCGCGCGGCGGTGATCGACCTCGATCCCTATCACGCCGTCGCGCTGGGGCTGGTCGCCGCCTGAGCCCGCCGAGGAGATCGAGGCCGTACACCGGATTGCCAGCGCCGCGCGCAGCCCTCATCATGCCCACCTTGATCAAAGAGGAGCTTGAGGATGCGGTGGAGATGGGTTTGGTTGGCGCTGGCGGCTTGGGGCTGCGATGAGGATGGGGCGGCGACGCCCACGATCGACGCGGCGGCGGACGCGCGCGGGGCTGCGCGCGACGTGGGCGTGACCCTCGACGGGGCCAGCTTGGACGCCGCGCCCGACGCCGCGCCCGATATGGCGCTCCCCGACGCCACACCCGATATGGCGCTCCCCGACGCCGCGCCCGATATGGCGCTCCTCGACGCCGCGCCCGACATGATCCTGCCCGATCCGCTGCGCCCCGCCGCCAAGATCAGCAGCGCCCACTTCGCCACCGCCCAGGTCTGCGCCGACTGCCACAGCAACAGCCTCAACGCCCAGGCCATGCGCGATGAAGATCGCAACCCCATCTCGCCCTTTAACCTCTGGCAAGCCTCGATGATGGCCAACGCCTCGCGGGATCCCTATTGGCGCGCCCAAGTCTCCGTAGAGACACAACAAACACAGGCCGCCGCCGCTGTGATCGAGGCCAAATGTACCCGCTGCCATGCGCCGTTGGCGCATGTCGAGGATGATCCGGGCGGAGAAATGGACATGATCCAGCTCGATGAGGACACCCCGCGCGGGGCCATTGGCCGCGATGGCGTCTCCTGCACGGTTTGCCACCTGATCCAGCCCGAAAATCTGGGCGAAGAGGCCAGCTTCAGCGGCGGATTTGAGCTGGGATTAGACAAGGTGCTCAACGCGCCGCACCAGGGCAGCCAATTTGAGGCGCCCATGATCGGCTTTACGGGCTTCAGCACGCGCTACGCCCCCCATATGCACGAGGCCGATCTCTGCGCCCCCTGCCACACGCTCTCCACGGCCACGCTCAGCGCCGAGGCCGAGGCCACCGGCGAGCTTTTCCATGAGCAGACGCCTTACCTGGAGTGGCGCAACTCCGAATTTGGGCCGGAGGGCGCCGCCGAGACGACCTGTCAGGGCTGCCATATGCCCCGCGACAGCGAAGGCGGCGCGCCCCTCTCCACGGCGGTGGCCCGCAGCCCCATGGGCAGCGACTACGCCATCAGCCCCCGCAGCCCCTATGGCCGTCACCTGTTTATCGGCGGCAACACGCTCATCCCCGCGATCCTCAAGGACAACGCCTCGGCGCTGCGCCCCCTCGCCACCTCCGCCGCCTTCAACGCCCTCATCGAGCGCGTCATCGAGCAGCTGAGCACGCGCACGGCGACGCTGAGCCTCAGCGAGGCGCGCGTAGAGGGCGGCGGCGTCCTGCGTTTTGAGGCTCAGGTGATCAACCTCACCGGCCATAAGCTCCCCACGGGCTACCCCAGCCGTCGGCTCTGGCTGCATATCCAGGCCCTCGACGCCCACGGGGCGGTCCTCTTTGAGTCGGGGGGGGTGGATGAAGCGGGTCGTATCCTCGACGGCCAGGGCGCGCCCTTGGCCTCGGAGCGGGCGGGCGGCCCCACGCAGCCCCACCGCGATCAGATCGCGGGCGCAGACGAGGTGGTGATCTGGGAGACGGTCAACGCCGACACAGCAGGCGCGCCCACCTTTGTGCTCCTGCGCGCCGCCCGCTTCCTCAAGGACAACCGCCTTCTGCCCCGAGGCTGGCGCGCGGATCATGAGGACATCGGCTTTATCGCGCCCGTGGGCGTGGAGGGGGACACGGACTTCAGCGGCGGGGGGGATGTGATCCACATCGCCGCGCCGGTGATGGGCGAGGTCGCCCGCGTCCGCGTCGAGCTGCTCTATCAGACGCTCAGCGCCCGCTGGGCCGCCGAGCTGTTTGCCTTTGAGACCCCCCAGGTGGCGGCCTTTAAGCGGTACTACGAGGCGGCGCCGCGCGGCCCGGTGGTGGTGGCCTCGGCGGAGATGACGCTGCCCTAACTCAGCGCCGCCAGCAGCGCGCAGAGCAAGCGATAGAAGCGCGCCGAGGAGGCGATGTGCAGCTCCTCAGAGGGGGAGTGGGGCCAGCGCATCGTGGGGCCGAAGGAGATCATGTCCATTCCGGGATAGCGCTCGCCGATGATCCCACACTCCAGCCCCGCGTGGATGGCCTTGATCTCGGGTTGGCTGCCCAATGTGGCCTCGTGGACCGCTTTGGCGAGGGCCAAGAGGGGGGAGTCGGGGTTGGGCTGCCAGCCGGGGTACGCCGCCTCGGCCTCCACGCTCGCCCCCGCCAGCCGCGCCAGCCCGAAGATCCCCGCCCGCGTCTGCCGCAGCCGCGCGTTGTTCGACGAGCGCGTGCTGATCTGCACCCGCGCTTGAGCCGCCTCCAGCCGCACGATCGCCAGGTTATTCGACGTCTCCACCAGCCCGTTGACCGCCTGGCTCATGGTGATCACCCCGTGAGGCAGCCCGCCCAGCAGCCACAACAGCGCGTTGAGGCTGCCGCCGCACAAAGCCTCGCCCGCCAGCGCCAGCGGCTCGATCTCCCAGGCGATCCCCGGCTCCGTGACGCCGTAGATCTCGGCGATCTCCGCCTGAAAGCCCTCAAGGGCGGCCTCAAAGGCGGCGAGATCGGCCACGGCGAGGCAGGCGATGGCCTCGCGGGGGATGGCGTTGTGCTTGGTGCCGCCCTGGAGGTCGAGGAGCTGGTACGCGCAGCCCTCGCCCAGCCCGTCGAGCAGCCGCGCGAGGATCTGGATGGCGTTGCCCCGGCCCAGGTTGATGTCGAGCCCAGAGTGACCGCCCTTGAGCCCATGCAGCCGCACCTTGAGCCCATGGGCGTGCTTGATCCGCGCCCGATGCAGCGGCAGGGTCATCCAGGTGTCGCCGCCGCCGGAGCAGCCGATGTAGAGCGAGCCCTCCTCCTCGGTGTCGAGGTTGAGCAGCCGCGTGGCCTTGAGCCAGCCGCCCTTGAGGTTGAAGGCGCCGACCAAGCCGCGCTCCTCATCGACGGTGAACAGCAGCTCAAGGGGGCCGTGGACCGCCTCGGGGTCCTCGGCGACGGCCATGGCGGCGGCGATGGCCACGCCATTATCCGCCCCCAGGCTCGTGCCCTCGGCCACAATCCACTCACCGGCGCGCAGCAGCCTGAGCGGATCGGTGGCGAAGTCATGCTGATGCGTGGAGTGCTTCTCACACACCATGTCCAGGTGGCCTTGCAAGGCGGTGATCTCCGCGCCCTCATGGCCGGGCGTGGCGGGCACACGCACGAGGACGTTGCCGACCTCATCGATCTCGCAGGCAAACCCCAACGCCGCCGCCCAGCCTTGGACATGGGCGGAGACGGCGGCCTCATCCCCAGAGCAGCGGGGGATCTGGGTCAGGGCGTAGAAGTGATCCCAGAAGCGTTTGGGCTCAAGCCCCTCAAGCGCGTGCATGGCGCCTCCTTGTTGATAAAGCAGGCGACTCTACCTCAACTCGGCGGAGATGAGGACGCTCAACGGACCTCGATCTCCCCGGCGCCCTCGTGGATCTGCCCGATCAAGGCGGCCTCGACGCCCCCCGCGCGCAGGGCGCGGGTGAGGGCGGCGGCGTGGGGCGAGATCAGGAGCAGGCCCCCCGAGGTCTGGGCGTCGGCGAGGAGGTGGCGCAGGGGCTCGACGACGCCCTTAAAGGTGACGTGGGGGCGGACATGCTCAAGGTTTTGGCGGGTGCCGCCGGGGATCACGCCCGCCTCCGCCAGCGCCAAGGCCCCGAGCATCAAAGGCACCGCGCTCACCTCGATCCGCGCGGCCACCGCCGAGGCGATCAGCGCCTCGCGCAGATGCCCCAGGAGCCCAAAGCCGGTGATGTCCGTCGCGGCGTTGATCTGAAAGCCCCCCGCGATGGCCGCCGCCGCGTGGTTGATCTGCTTGAGCTGGGCCGTCAAGCGCGCCGCGCCCGCCTTATCGAGCTGCCCTTGCTTGAGCGCGGTGCTCAGCACGCCCGTGCCCAGGGGTTTGGTCAGCACGATCCCGTCGCCGGGGCGCGCCCCGGCCTTGCGCCAGACCCGATCCGGGTGAACTTGACCAAGCACGGCGAGCCCAAACAGCGGCTCGGGGCTGTCGATGGTGTGGCCGCCGACGAGGGGCACGCCCACGCCGCCCGCCGCCGCCGCCGCGCCCGCCAAGATCGCCTCCAGGGCGCTGAGCGGCAGCCGCCCGACGGGGAAACCCACGAGGTTGAGCGCGCATAACGGGCGTGCGCCCATGGCGTAGACGTCGCTCAGCGCGTTGGCGGCGGCGACGGCGCCGAAGTCATGGGGATCATCGAGGATCGGCGTGAAGAAATCGGCGGTCAGGACCAGCGCTGTCGCCGCGTCGAGCTGCCAGATCGCCGCGTCATCGCCCAATCCCTGCGTCAACTCGGGCTGCGTGGGGATGGGCAGGCGGGCTAAGACCCGCTCCAGGTCTTGCGGGCGCAGCTTGCAGGCGCAGCCGAGGCCGTGGGTGTAGCGCGTGAGCTGGATCGGCGCCGCTTCGAGCGTGGATCTCGGCGCTGCGGGCGCGGATTTCGCCGTTTCGGGCGCGGGCGCGGCTTGGGCGGGCGTTGTGGCCGTCAAGATGGCGCTCGGGGCGGGCGCGGCGGCCGTCAAGATGGCGCTCGGGGCGGGCGCGGCGGCCTTGAAAACAGGGGCTTGGGGCGCGCGACGCTGGGTCGAGGCGATGATCTCCACCGCCGCGTCGATTTCTGCCGCCGTGTTGCCCCGGCCCACGCTCAATCGCAGCGTGCCCATCGCCCACTCCACCGCCAAACCCATGGCCGTCAGCACCGGCGAGGGCGCCACATCATCGGCGTGGCAGGCGGCCCCCGCCGAGGCCGCCAGATGATGCCCAATCTCGGCCAAGAGCGTATCGCTGGCGACGCCACGCAGGCTGACGCTGCTGGTGTTGGGCAGCCGCGCCTCCAGCGCGCCGTTGATCCGCAGCCGCGCGCCCAGGCGATCCTTCAAGCCCGCCTCCAGGCGATCCCGCAGGGCGCGGCTGTGGGCCATGTCTTCATCCAAGCGCCGCCGGGCCACCGCCGCCGCCGCGCCCAGCCCCACCAAGAGGAGCACGCTCTCCGTCCCCGCCCGCCGCCCCCCCTCATGCCCCGCGCCCTCCATCAAAGGCGGCAGCGCCAGGCCATCGCGGATGTAGAGCGCGCCGACGCCCTTGGGCGCGTAGAGCTTGTGCCCCGCCACGGTGAGCAGATCCACGCCCAGCGCCTCGACGTCCACGGGGATCTTGCCGACGGCCTGGGCCGCGTCGGTGTGGAAGAGGGCGCCGTGGCGGTGGGCGATCTCGGCCAAGGCGGCGATGGGCTGGATCGTGCCGACCTCGTTATTGGCCAACATCACCGAGACGAGGCCCACGTCTGGCCTCATGGCCGCCTCAAGCGCCTCGGGATGCACGCGCCCCTCATGATCCACCGCGACAAGCTCGACGCGGTGGCCTTGGCGGGCGAGGCGCTGGCAGGTGTTGAGGACGGCAGGGTGCTCGATAGCGCAGGTGAGGATGGCGCAGCCGGGGCGCAGGGCGGCGACGCCGCGTAAGGCGTGGTTGTCGCTCTCGGTGCCGCCCGAGGTGAAGAGGATCTCGCCACTTTGAGCGTTGAGCAGCTTGGCCACCGCCGCGCGGGCTTGAGCCACCGCCGCGCGGGCCTCAAAGCCCAGCGGATGCGCGCTGGAGGGGTTGCCAAAGCCGCCGTAGAGGTAAGGCAGCATCGCCTCGGCCACTTCCGGGTCGATGGGCGTCGTGGCGTTGTGATCGAGGTAGATGAGCGCCATGGGCGGCCCTCCTGCGGCTGGCTTGGGATGGGGAGATCAGGCGATCAGGCGATCAGGCGAGCTTGCGCAGCTTGCCCAGCTTGCCCAGCTTGCGCTTGAGGCTGTCGGCGACCATCTCAATGGCCACCACGTTGCGCCCACCTCGGGGGATGATCACGTCGGCGTGGCGCCGCGAGGGGTGGACGAAGGCGATGTGCATGGGCCGCACGGTGGCCTCATACTGCCCCAGGACGTGCTCCACCGTGCGCCCGCGCTCCTGGGTGTCCCGCCGCAGGCGCCGCATCAAGCGGATGTCATCATCGGTGTCCACGAAGATCTTGACGTCCATCAGGCCTCGCAGGGCTTGGTTCTCCAGCGTCAGGATGCCCTCGACGACGATCAGCGGCCTGG
The DNA here is from genome assembly GCA_018813065.1 of Myxococcota bacterium. Taxonomy (GTDB): domain Bacteria; phylum Myxococcota_A; class Bradymonadia; order UBA7976; family UBA1532; genus JAHJCH01. Next base: position 7,165 of record JAHJCH010000131.1, on the reverse strand, counting down.
GCTCGACGCGGTGAGACTCCCCCTTGATGCGCGCCGACTCCACGTAGCTGTAGACGGGCACCTCCACGGCGCGCCCCGCCCGCAGCGCCTCGATGTGCTCCACCAAAAGCGCGGTGTCGAAGGCCGAGGGGTGATCGAAGTTGACCTTGCGCCGCTCCTCCAGCGGGAGGTGGCTGAGGTCTTTGTAGTAGCTGTCATGCTCAAGGTAGGAGATGTGCTCCTCCCCCACGCTCTGGACGATGGCGCGCGTGACGGTGGTCTTCCCCGAGCCGGTCCCGCCCGCGATTCCGAGCACTACGACTGACATATAAACACCTCTTTGTTGCTGACGGGGGTTGGGGATGAGCGGAGGGCGGAGGGTCGAGGGGACGCCCCTCCGGCTCGACAGGCCATGTCGCGGCGCGTCGAGGGGCTTGACGGGGAGAGGCGTCGCCTCGCCGCGCGCCTTCGCCTGGGGACTTCCCTTTGGATCGTCGTAGACCTAGAGTACCGCCTCATCTGAGGGCCGGGCGTTATCACGCCGCGCCCCGCTTGTCAATCTTGGGCCACGCGAGGGGGCTGAATTGTCGTTCGTGACCTACGCCGAGGACTACCGCGCCGTGCGTGATGAGGCGCGGGCCATCGCCGCCGCCGTCGGCGCCCGCCCCTGCGCCGCCCACGCCCTCTTGGGGCTCTTCACCTGCCCCAACATGGCGCGGCTGATCCTCAACGACTTTCAGATCAATGAGGAGCTGCTCTTGATGCACTACCGCGCGGCGCCAGGCGAGCCCTTGAGCTTGGAGGCGCTTGAGCGGGCTGCGGTGGGCATCGCCAAGGACACCAACCACGGCGAGGTCACGGCGCTGCACATCCTCATCGCCACGGCGCGCGCCCCTGAGCGCCAAGCGGCGGGGCTGCTGCGCCATGTTGGCCTTGATCTGGCGCAGCTGGAGCGCGCCACGCTGCGCTGCATCGAGGATCCCGTCGAGCGGGCGCGGCTGCGGGGGCGCTATGAGCACGCCCCGGCGGTGGTGCAGCTGAGCTACAGCGACACGGTGGAGTCACCGGCCCTCGCCGACGTCTTCGAGGCGATCTCCTCGGCGGAGGCCTCTGATGAGGTGCTGGTCGGCGTCAGCCCCGAGCGCCACAGCCAGCATAAGATCCACGGCGGCGAGGCGCGCGGCCGCGAGCAGCGCCACGGCGAGCGTCGCGCGCGCCTGAGAGGGCGACGGGCGGCGGATCGACGCGGCGAGGGCGAGGATCGGCGCGCCGCGCCAGGCCGCCGGGCCTCTGATCTCCCCCAAGGCGTCGAGGCGCGCGTGGAGGACTACGCGCTGGACCCTGAGGAGACGCCTTGGCTGTGCCGCTTGGGCGTCAACCTCAGCCTCAGCGCCCTGCGCGGCGAGCTGGATCCGGTCATCGAGCGCGAAGGGGAGATCGCCGCCGCCCTCGACATCCTCAATAAGCGCCGTAACAACAACCCCTGCCTCGTCGGCCCGCCAGGGGTGGGTAAGACGGCCATCGCCGAGGGGCTGGCGCTGCGCAGCCTGGAGATGGAGCGCGGTGAGGCCACTGGGCCACGGCGGATCTTCGTCCAGCTCGACGTCAGCGGCATCCTGGCGGGCACACGGCTGCGCGGCGCGCTGGCGGAGCGGCTCCAGGGCCTTCAGCGTGAGGTCAGCGAGGCGGCGGGGCGGATCGTCATCTTCATCGACGAGCTGCACACCCTGCTCGCCAGCGCCGACGGCGGGCCGTCCCCCGCCGATGACCTCAAGGCCAGCCTGGCCCGAGGGGCGTTCCCCTGCGTCGGCGCCACCACCGAGGATGAGTATCAGCGCCACATCGAGGGGGATCCTGCCTTGGAGCGGCGCTTCGCGGCGGTCTACGTCGAGGAGCCCAGCGAGGCGGCGACGCGGCGCATCTTGGAGGGGCTGGTGGCGCGCTACGCAGCGCACCACGGCGTGCGCTACACCCCTCAAGCCCTCGACGCCGCCGCGCGGCTGGGGCGGCGCTACCTCCACGATCGGCGTGATCCTGATCGCGCGCTGGGGATCTTAGATCTGGCGGGGGCGATCGCCAGGCGTGAGGGCGGGGTGGTCGATGAGGCTGCCGTCGCCGCCGTCGTCGCCCAGCTCAGCCGCGTGCCCGTCGAGCATATTCGGGCGGGGCGCGCCGCTCACCTCCTTGAGCTTGAGGCGCGGCTGAGCGCGCGGATCGAGGGGCAAGCGCACGTCATCCAGGCGGTGGCCGAGGGCGCGCGGCGCGGCGCGGCGGGCTTCGGCGGCGAGGGGCCGATGGCCAGCTTCCTCTTCCTTGGCCCCACGGGGGTGGGTAAGACGGCGCTGGTCAAGGCGCTGGCGGAGGCGCTCTTCGGCGCCCGCGACGCGCTGACGCGCCTGGACATGAGCGAGTACGCCGAGGGGCACACCGCCGCGCGGCTGATCGGCGCGCCGCCAGGCTATATCGGTCATGGCGAGGGGGGGCAGCTCACCGAGGCGGTGCGCCGCCGCCCCTATCAGATCGTGCTCTTTGATGAGATCGAGAAGGCCCACCGCGAGGTCTGGCATCTCTTGCTCCAGATCCTCGAAGAGGGTCAGCTCACCGACAGCCGCGGGCGGGTGGCGCGCTTCCACGACGCGCTGATCATCCTCACCAGCAACCTGGGCGCTGAGGCGTTCAGCCAAGGGGCGCTGGGCTTCGGCGGCGTGGAGGCGGATCGGGCGCGCCGCGCCGAGAAGCTGGCGCGCCAAGCGCTGCCCCCAGAGCTGTGGGCGCGCCTGGGGGCGCGGCTGATCTTCCACCCGCTCAGCGAGGCGCAGATCATGGGGGTCGGCGCGCGGCTGATCGCCGAGGGCGCGGCGCGGCTCAAGGCCGCCCGAGGCGTCAGCGTCGAGATCGACGACGCGGCGCTGCGCCACCTCATCCAGGCGGGGGGCTTTGATCCTCAGCTGGGGGCGCGGCCCATGCGCCAAGCCATCGCGCGGCTGATCGAGGCGCCGCTGGCCGCGCGGATCTTGCGCGGCGAGGTGCCCTCGGGCTCGACGGCGCGGATCACCGTCGCGGGGGAGGCGCTGGCCTTTGAGATCACGCCCGCTCAGCCCAAGGCGCGTGAGAGCGCCTCATAGAGCGCCGCCGAGGCGTCCTCATCCAGCGGGCCGCCCGCCATGGACTCCAAGAAAAACGTGTCATGGGCGGCGTCATTGGCGGTGCTGATGCGGGCGAGGCGGATGCGCGCGGGCAGGCCCTCGATCTCTCGGGCGAGGGTGTAGAGGAGCCCCAGCCGATCCCCCGCGTGGACCTCAAGGATCGTGCGCGCGGGGTGGTGCTCGATGAGGATCTGCGTCTCCACGGGCGGCGGCGGCGGCCACTCAAAGCGCCCCTCGGGGGCGCGGCGCGCGGCGACCTCGGCCCAGAGCCAGTCGGGCGTCTTCAGCGCGCGCTCCAGATCCGCGCGGGGGCGCGCCCAAGCCTCGGGATCATCCGAGGGGGCGCCCTCATCGTCGCGCACGCGCAGGATATCCAGGGCGTGGGCCTCGGCGACGACGTAGAGATCCGCCGAGAGGATGTGCAGGCCGTGGAGCGCCAAGACGCCAGCGACGGCCGAGAGCAGGCCCGTGGGCTGGGCGGCGGCGGCGTGTACATAGGCGTAGCCACGCCGAGGCCGAGGGGCGATCTCCAGGCGCACGGGGTGATCCTTGAGCCGCTCCAGCATCTCCATGTGCCGCGCGATGTCGCGGGCGGGGCTGCGCTGAAAGTAGGCCGTCGGCAGCGCCCCGAAGAAGCGCTCCACCGCCCCGCCCACGTCGCGCAGGCGAGGATCAGCGCGGCGCAAAAGCCAGCGCGTCACGGCGCGGCGGCGGCGCTCCACGGTGTGCTCGGGATCTTGATAGAGATCGAGGCCCTGGCGCAGCGCGCGGGTGCAGCGCGCGTACAGCTCGCACAGCAGCGCCGCCTTCCACGCGCCCCAGGCCTGCGGCCCCGTCGTCGAGGCGTCGGCCCAGCTCAAGATAAAGAGCATCGCCAAGCCCGCCTGATCGCCGACCCGACGGCCCAGCTCACGGATGAGGGCCTCATCGGAGAGATCGCCGCGCTGGCTGAGGTGGATCATCGAGAGGTGATCGCGCACGAGCCAGGTCACCTGAAGGCTCGCCGTCATCGTCAAGCCCAGGCGGCGGCTGATGGTGGGCACCCGGCGGGCGCCTTGGACGGCGTGCCCTGGCCCAATGGCCTTGCCGATGTCATGAAGCAGGGTGGCGAGGTAGAGGCGCTGGGGGTGCTCGACGTAGCCCATCGCCTGGGTCAAGAGCGGCTCCTCCTCGGCCAGCGCGCCCGCCTGGAGGGCCTTGATCCGCTCGATGGCCTTCAGGGTGTGCGCGTCCACCGTGTACACATGGTAGAGGTCGTGATGCACGCGATGCGTCACCCGCGCGAACTCCGGGATCAGCGCGCCGATCAGCCCCGCCCCATGCAGCTGCTCCAAAAGACCATCAGGATCAGGCTGGCAGAGCACATCCAAGAGGGCCTGGGCGGCCACGGTGTCGCGCCGCCGCCGCCGAGCGTCCAGCGTCAGCGCCTCGCGCTGGCTGAGGATCAGCTCCAGGCTCTCGGGGGCCACGCTCATGCCGCGTCGCCGCGCCTCGCTGAAGAGCTGCCAAGCCACGCGCGGATCGCGCTCTAGGGCGCCAGCGCGCAGGGCCAGGCGGCGGCCGACCTGCCGAAAGCGCGCGTCGAGGGCGCGTCGAACGGGGGGCGGATCGGGGGTCAAACGCGCCGCGCAGCGATCAAAGACGAGGGCCGCCCAGCGCCGCGCCGTCGTGGCGCGAGCGTAATAGTGGGCCATAAACCGCTCGACGCCCTCGCGCCCCTCGCCATAGCCCAGCTCCAAGGCCAGGCGCTCTTGGCGCGCGAAGGTCAGCCGATCCCCGCCATGAGGCCAGCGTTGATGGAGGTGAAAGCGCAGCGCGATCAGCGCCGCGCGCGCGGCCAGCAGCTCGGCGGCGGCTTTAGGCTCTAGGCCCAGCCGTTGAGGCAGATCGGCCCAGCGATCGATCTCATAGACCACCGCCGAAGCCCAAAACAGCGCGTCAAGCTCACGCAGGCCGCCGGGGCTCTGCTTGAGGTTGGGCTCCAGCAGGTAGACGCTGCCGCCATAGCGGGCGTGGCGGCGTTGGCGCCCGGCGTTGAGCTGCTCCATAAACGCCGCAGCGCGCGCGCGCAGGGCGGCCCGCGCGTCGCGGCGCAGGGCGGCGGCCAGCGCGGGGTGCTCGGAGAGCGCGCGGGCGGAGAGCAGCGCGGTGGCCGTGTGGAGATCCTCGGCGGCGAGGGCCAAGGAGGCGGCCGCGTCGCGGGTGGCGTAGCCGATCTGGAGCCCCTCATCCCAGAGGGCCTTGAGGAGCGCGGGCTGGGCGGGGTCATCCTCAAGGAAGAGGAGATCGAGATCGGAGCGCGGCGAGAGGATCTCGTGGCCGTAGCCGCCGAGGGCCAAGAGAGGGGTTGTCAGATCATGACGCGCGTAGACCTCGCGCACGAGGGCGTCGCGGCGGGCGGAGAGGGCGCGCGCGCCGTCGAGCCCTTCATCAATCCAGCGCGTGGGGGGCTGCATCGGGGCGCCTCACTTCAGTTGGCTTGATGAGTGTGATGCGCTAACCTGCTGCGTCAACCTGCCTGGAGCGTTAAATAAAGATGAAAAAGCTCGCCGCGATCCTGCTCGTGATGGCCTTCGCCAGCCCGGCCTTGGCCGATGACGTCAAGACCCGCTTCTACAACTTCGAGGATCTGATGGTTGAGGGGCAGATCAAGAAGCCCCAGGTGCTCTACACCGACGCGCGTCAGAAGGTGAAGTTCGATCGCTTGCTCAAGCTCAAGAAGGACTTTTTGCCCAAGCTCAAAGCCACCGCCAAGGACGCCACCCTCCGCTGATTGCCCCCTCAAACTATTTTTGGACACCCCAAAAAGAGCCCCCGTAGTGCGCCGCGCTTGAATCTCCGCGGGCTTCTTGCGGGCGCGAGGAGCACCCCCCTATAATCCGGGCCGCCAGCCCCCGTCCAGCTTGTGTGGAGTGTCGATGCGGATCGTCTGCGATAATTGCGGAGCGAAGTACCAAATCAGCGACGATAAGGTGCGCAATAAGGTCTTCAAAATCCGGTGCAAGAAGTGCCAGCACGTCATCGTAGTACGAGCCGGCCAGAAGGAACCCTCCGCCGAGGCGGAGCCTCAACAACCCCCCGCCCAAGAGGAAGAGGAGACGCGGATCGCCGGCGTCCCTCAAGGGATGCAGCAGCAGCAGCCCAGCGAGGCGATCTGGTACGTGGTCATCAACCGCAACCAAGTCGGGCCGATGAGCAAGGCCGAGATCAAGGGCCACCTCGACGCGGGCAAGATCGATGGCGACACCTTCGCCTGGGCGGAGGGCGTCACCGCCGACTGGGCCAAGCTCAGCGGGATCCCACAGCTCAGCGATCTGCTGGCCGCGCCGAGTCAGCCGGAGCCCGCCTTCCAGCCCGCGCCGAGTCAGCCGGAGCCCGCCCCCCAAGCGGCGGTCTTTAGCTCCGCGCCCGCCGAGCCCAGCGGCGATGTCTTTATGCCCGATCATGGCGCGGCGCCCGCAGCCCGCGAGCCGGACAAGAAGTTCCGCGCCGCCGCGCCCATGGATGAGCCTCAAGATCCCCGCGTCAGCAGCAGCCAACAGCTGCGTGGGCAGCGCAACGAGAACTCCGTCCTCTTCAGCCTCGACGCGCTGGGTGGCGGCGATGATGACTTCGGCGCCGCCAAGCCCAAGAGCGCGGGGGCGATGGAGGGCTCAGGCCTCCTCGACATCGCCGCGCTGGGCGGCGGCGGCGGCGGCGGCGGCGGCGGCGATCTCTTCGGCGGCAGCGACGGCGGCGATCCCTTCGGCGGCGGCGATCACTTCGCCCCGGTGATGGGCACCGTCGGCGCCATGCCAGCCTTGGTGACTCGCCCGCGCGGCCCAAGCCCCCTCGTCTGGGCGCTGGGCGCGCTGGGCGGCCTGGGCGTCATCGCGGGCGCCATCTTCGGCACGCTGTATGTGATGAAGAAGGAGGAGCCGATCACGCCCGCGCCCATGGCCCAGCCCGCGCCCGTCGCCGCGCCTGTCGCGCCAATACCTGCGGCGCTGCCAGCCCCCGTCCCCGCCGCGCTGACGCCCGCCGCGCCCATCACCGAGCCG
>JAHJCH010000130.1 GCA_018813065.1 Myxococcota bacterium | reverse complement strand
GGCGGGCCGCTCACGCTTGATGATATAGGTGCTGGCGGTCTTGGGCGCGCGGCGTGGCGGCAGATCGACGGGGGCCTTGGGGTGCAGCGCGGCGACGGGGATGTCGGTGGCGTGCTCGGGCTCAAAGTCAGGGGCGATCTCTTCATCGATGAAGTCTTGGAGATCGCTAAAGATGTCGAGGATCTCGGCGGGGGTCTGGGGTGACTCTATCGTCGCCTCGGGCTCATCAAAGAGCGAGTCATCGGGGCGCGGGGTTGGGGGCTGAGAGGGGCTAGACAATCGACTGCTCGGTGAGGGCGCGCGGTTTGAGTGCTCCGCGTGATGATGGATTCTCGGGGCCTGTCCGCCAAGATTTTTTTTTAGAGATTTAACCCGCGCTCAGCCAGAGATAACGGGCGATGAGGGCGACGCTGAGGCCATAAAGGATCGGATGCACCTCGCGGGCGCGCCCGGAGGTGAGGCGCAAGAGCGTCCAGCTGATGATCCCCAGCGAGATCCCGTTGGCGATGGAGAAGCTCAGGGGCATGGCCGCCACGGTCAAGAAGGCGGGCAAGGCGACGCGCGGCGCCTCCCAGTCGATGTGGCGCAGCCCGCTCATCATCAAGGCGCCGACGAGGATCAGCGCCGGCGCGGTGGCCACGGCGGGCACGGCGCTGATCAGCGGCCAGAGGAAGAGGCTGAGGAGAAAAAAGAGCCCCACGAACACGGCGGTGAGCCCCGTCCGGCCGCCCGCCTCGATGCCCGCCGCCGACTCAATGTAGGCGGTGGTGGTGCTGGTGCCCATCGCCGCGCCAAAAATGGTCGCTAAGGCGTCGGCGGTGAAGGCGCGATCGCTGCGCGGCAGGTTGCCGTCCTTGTCATGGAGCCCCCCGCGCTCGGCGAGGCCGATCAGGGTGCCCGCGGTGTCAAAAAGATCGACGAAGAAGAAGATAAAGACGACGCCCAAGAGCCCCAGGCCCAGCGCGCCGCCCAGATCCATGGCCCCGATCAAGCCCGTCGGCCAGATCGGCGCGCGGATCAGGCCCTCGTTGAGCCCCGCGAAGGGCTGACCTTGGAAAACCGGGGCGCCGGAGAGGGCGCTGATGACGGCGACGGTGATGACGCCCAGCAAAATGGCGCCGCGCAGCCTCAGCGCCGCGCCGATGCCCATGATCAAGAGCCCCAAGAGCGCCAAGGCGGGGCCGATGGCGCTCAGATCACCGAGGGTGACCAGGGTGACGGGGTGCTTGACGACGATCCCCGCGTTCTGGAGGCCGATAAACGCCAAGAAGAAGCCAATCCCGGCGGTGGTGGCGTGGCGCAGCGGGCGAGGGATGGCCTCGATGATCAGGCTGCGGACGCCGGTGAGGCTGAGGATCAGGAAGAGGACGCCGCTGATAAAGACAGCGCCGAGGGCGGTCTGCCAGGGGATCTGGGCTTGGCCGACGACCGTGAAGGCGAAGTAGGCGTTGAGGCCCATGCCCGGCGCCAGGGCGAAGGGGTAGCGGGCGATGATCCCCATCATCAAGCAGCCAAAGGCGGCGGCGATGGCCGTGCTGGAGAGCAGCTGCGCCGTGGTGTCGCCGCCTTCGAGGTGGATCGCCGTGGCCAGGATGGCGGGGTTGACGAAGAGGATGTAGGCCATGGTCAGGAAGGTCGTCGCGCCCGCCCGCAGCTCCCCCTGGGGCGTCGCGCCGTGGCCCTCTAGATCAAAAAAACGGGTGATGATCATCATCGCCTCTCATGGGTTGAGGGTGGCGAAGATCTTGGCGTAAAGATCCGCCGCCTTGAAGGGCTTGGAGAGGTAGTTTTGGCGATCAATGGCCTCGAACTCGGCGTGGTAGGCGGAGAGAAACAGCGCCTTGAGCTGCGGCCAGCGCGCCCGCAGCCGCGCCACCATCGCCGGGCCGTTGAGGTGCGGCATGACCACATCGGAGATCACCAAGTCGGGCGGCACAAGCGCCTCCTGGGCGGCTTGCAGCGCCTCAAGGGGATCGTTGAAGGCGCGCAGGCCAAAGCCCAGGCGCGCCAAGAGCCGCGTCAAGGAGGCCAAGACGATGGGGTTATCGTCCACGAGCCAGAGCTGATAGCCCACCCCTTGTGTGACAGACGGCGGCGGCGCGGTGGACGCCGCCTCGCGCAGAGGCGTGGGCTCACAGGGCAGCCAGGCCCGCAGCCGCGCCCCCAGCCCCTCGGCGTGCTCCAAGGCGATCTCACCGCCAGCGGCCTGGAGGGCTTGGCGGACCATCGACAGGCCCAGCCCGTTGCCCGTGGCCTTGGTGGTGAAGAAGGGCTCAAAGGCGCGCCGCTGCACAGCCTCGCTCATCCCCTCGCCGGTATCGGACACCACCAAGGAGGCGACCCCCTCGGCTTGGCTGACCTCGACGGCGATCTGCCCCCCACAGGGCAAGGCGTCGCGGGCGTTGATCAGCAGGTTGATGATCACCTGCTCCAGCTGCACCGGATCGATCTTGACCAGGGCGGGGGCGGGGCTCAGCGCGCAGATCAGCTCGATGTTGGGGTTAAGGCTGGGGCGGAGGATCTGAACGGCCTCGCGGACCACCTCGTTGAGATCAACCTGGATCGGCTGGTGGTGCTCGGGCTGGCCGAGGTCGAGGAGGCGGCGGGCCATCTTGGCGGCGTGCTGCGCCAGATCGCGGATGCGCTCATAGCCCTCCTCGTCGGGATCAAGCATCCCCAGCTCCGCGTTGCCCACGATCCCCGCCATCAGGTTGTTAAAGTCATGGGCGATGCCCCCCGCCATCTCGCGCACCGCCTCCATCTTCTGCGCGTGGACGAGCTGGGCCTCTAGTCGCTTGCGGAGGGTCAGATCACGATCGCAGATCAGCTCACTTTGATCCGGGAGGGGCACGCGCGTGCGCCAGATGATCCGGGACTCATCGTGGGCGCCGAGCAGCTCAAGCTCCGCCTCAGCCCCTTGGGGCGTGGCGCGGACCAGGGCCTCATCGCCCTCAAGCCGCTCACCATACAGCGCCTCGGCGGCTTGGTTATGGGCCGCCAGCGCGCCATCGGGGCCGAGGACCATCAGGGCCACCGGCGCCATGGAGAAGAGGGCCTCATAGCGCGCCCGCTCGATCTCCAAGGCCCGCTCGGCCGCCGCCCGCGCCGCGTTCTCCTCGCGGAGCCGGGCGTTGACCTCTTGAAGCGCCTCGATTCGGGCGTGGAAGGCGCGCCGCAGCGTGATGAGGAGCGCGCCGCACAGCGCGCCCGCGCCGCCGCCGAACAGGATCGGCGTGATGTAGCCGGTGGGTGTGTTGATCGGCGCGCCGATGTAGAGCTTTTGAAGGAGCGAGAGGAGGCAGAGGAGCGCGGCGCCGCAGAGCGCGGCGACGAGGATCAGGCCCCTCTCCTGCGCGGGAGACGCCGCCAGCGCGCTGATCCAACGCGTGATCATTTTCTGGATTGTCAAGCGCGCCTGCATGATCCCCCCAAGGGAAGGCGCGGGGATGATTAGATACTCACCGTGACAGACGCAAGGTGATTCCAACGTCGAGACGGAGGGCCAAACAATCGCGCCGCGATCAGCCCTTGGGCGCAGGCCGTGGATTGCGGATGCGGGCGAGGTAGGAGGTGCGCGGCTGAAGGTTGAGGGAGGACAGGGCCGTGTAATCGCGCCGCTGACGCTTAACCTTGGCCACCGCCGATTGAGGATCGTTGATGTCGCCGAAGATGATCGAGCCCGTGGGGCAGGTCTGGGCGCAGGCGGGCGTGATCGACTCAATCAGCGCCGCGATCTCCGCAGGCTTGGCCCCCTTCGCCAGCCGCTTCCCGGCGTTGATGCGCTGCACACAATAGGTACACTTCTCAATCACCCCCCTGAAGCGCACCGTCACGTTGGGATTTCGCTGCATCTGCACCGTCTCAGGCTGGTCCTTCGTATAATTGTAAAAGTTAAAGCGACGGACCTTGAACGGGCAGTTATTTGAGCAATATCGTGTACCAATGCAGCGATTATAGGCCATATCATTAAGCCCCTCAGGGCTATGTGTGGTCGCCGCCACGGGGCAGACGTTCTCACACGGCGCCGTCTCGCAGTGATGGCAGGCCATGGGCTGATGCAAGACCCTCGGCTCCACTTCATCGCCGACGAAGTAGCGATCCATGCGAATCCAGTGCATCTCACGCCCACGCGCGACCTGATCCTTGCCCACCGCCGGGATGTTGTTCTCCGACATACAGGCGATCAGGCAGGCGTTGCAGCCCGTGCAGGTGTTGAGATCGATGACCATGCCCCATTGATGGCCTTGGCTGTAGTCATGATCGCCAAAGAGGGAGCGCTCGGGGAGGTGCGTGACCGGGGCGTCGGCGCTGGGGGTCTGGCCGTGGGCGAAGACGTGGGCGCGGGCGAAGCTGGGATCGGCGCGCCACTCGGCGAGGGTGCCCTCGCGGACGTTGGGGCGTGGCGCGTAGCCGTGCCCCGGATCCAGCTTGCTGTAGCGCTGCACGCAGGCCAGGGGGTAGCGCTCGGGGCGCGGCGCGACGGTCACGCCGTAGCGGAGATCGCCACCGTCGGCGGCCCGCAGCGGGTAGGCGTCGAAGCCTGGGCGGTCCTGCGCCCCATAAGCCAGGGGGTGCTTGAGCCGCTGACCGTAGCCCAGCGCCAGGGTGATCTGCTCATCGGCCATCCCCGGTTGCACCCAAGCCACCACGTCCACGAAGCGCTCACCGGCGCTGAGGCGGATCATCTGCTCGGCGGTGATCCCCAGGGCGGAGGCCGTCTTGGGGCTGAGCAGCGCGGCGTTGTCCCAAGTGATCTTGGTCATGGGATCAGGCGCCTCTTGGAGCCACGGGTTCTGGGCGAAGCGACCATCGAAGAGGTGAGCGTCCTCGATCAGCTCCAACAGCAGCCCCTCGCGCGGCGCTGGCGTGGGGATCGCGTCGCGCGGGCCGAGGTCATTGACCCGGCGATAGGTGGGGAAGGCGCCGTGGTAGCGCCGCTCGATGACGCCCTCGTGCAGCCAGGCCCGCCAGCGGCGATGGAAGCCCCGCGCGCCTTGCTGCCCACGCCAGTAGGCCCGCACCAGCGCGTGCGCCCGCGTCTCGCCGCCAGCCATGCGCGCGACGACCTCCAGGGCGTTGAGGCCGCCGTAGAGCGGGGCGATCAGCGGCTGCTGCACCGCGACGACGCCGTTGATATGGCTCCAATCGCACCAAGACTCCAAGAAGTGCGCTTCGGGTAAGCGCCACTCCGCCAGCGGGCTCGTCTCATTGAGGCGATCCGTCAGCTGCACGATCACCTCGGCGCGCTTGAGGGCCTCGGCCAGCCCCAGCGCTGGCGGCGCTGTGCGCACGGGATCGCCGCCGAGGATGACCAGGGTCTTGACCTCGCCGGCGTTGAGGGCCTGGGCCAGCGCCTTGAGGCCCTCGGCGTCGCCCAGCGTCTGCTTATCGCGGCGCTGATCTCGGAAGTAGAAGACGCTGAGCCCCGAGGCGCCGATGGTGCGGTTGAGCGCGGCGACGAGGTGATGAACGATCGGCGGCTGGCGCCGCCCCGCCACGATCAAGGGCACCCGGCTAAAGCCAAACGCATTGCTGCGATCATAGATATCGGCGATCACCTGGACGGCGAAGGCCCGCTCCGGCTCGCTGAGCCCCTCGACGCCACGCCGCTTGGCCTCCTCCTGCATCCGCTCGGGGATGGCCGCGCCGCGCTCCAAGGCCAGCGCCGTCAAGGCCCAGGTGAAGGCCTCGACCCGATCGGGGCGCAGCCGCAGCCGGTGATCGGCCACCGAGCCTGTCAGCGAATAGCGCCCCTCGGCGACGTACAGCCGCCCCATCAGCTCAGGGCGCACCACGTCGTTGCGATCCTTGGGATCGAGGGCGGAGAGGAAGCGCCGCTTCTTGGCCCAGCGATGGGACTGCTCGATGGCGTCGCCCTCCAAACCCAGCGGATCGGCGTCGAGGCAGAGGATCACGTCGGGAATATCGAGGCGCAGCTGTGGGCGGAGGGGTTGACCATAGGCGGCGGTCAGGCCCACCCGCTCATTGTCCTCGCTGATCGGCTCATAGGTGATCCAAGACAGCGCCGGCAGGCGCCGCTTGAGCCGCTTGCGCGTGTCGATGATCGTCGGCGAGGGCAGCGCCGGGGCGAGCACGAAGACCCCCTCGCCTCGCTGGGCCTCAGCGGCCTTGAAACGCGCCTCGAAGAAGGCGTCCACCTCGGCCCAGCCGACCGTCTTCTTGAGATGCAGCGGCGCTTGGAGGCGGTCGGGGGCGTAGAGATCGAGGATCATCGCTTGGTGGATGGCGGAGGCCGCGCCCAGGCTGGCGGGGGGGCTGGGGTTGCCCTCGATCTTGGTGGGGCGGCCCTCGTGGCTCTCCACTAAGAGCCCGATGACGTGGCCGGCGACGTGGGTGGCGGTGGCGTAATGGAGCGCGACGCCGGGCAGGGTGTCCTCGGGCGCCTTGCTATAGGGCAGGATGCGCTCCTCGGGGCGCCGCACGCAGCCCGCCAGCCCGCCCGCGGCGAAGGTCGCGGAGAGGAGGCCCATAAAGCCACGCCGCGTCGGCGCGAGGACCTCGACGGGCTCACCAAACTCATTCTCTAGGGCGTCTCGATACGCCGCCGTCTGCGCCCGCTCGTCTTCACCGCGCCAATACTTCATCTGCTCAACCTCATGCGTGATCACCGCCCTGATCTGGGATGGGTGAGGCTGGAGAATCAAGCAAAAATGGAGGGCGGGTGGCGGTGACGCGTCGCGCAAGCCCCTCCTCAAGCGGCGCGGAGATGCGCTAGAGTGGGCGCTCATTATCTCTGAGCTGGAGTGAGGCCGATGGCGACGACGCATATTCGTCACGTCACCCTCTATCGAAACGGCGCGCTTATCCGCCGCGAGGGGATCGGGCACGGCGCGGTGGAGGTCTGGGACCTCCCCCTCCTGCATCACAGCGCCGCCTTACGCGCGCGCCCCGCCGAGGGCCAGATCGGTGACATTGAGGAGATCGCCGCCTTGGCGATGGACCCTCAAGCCGAGGCCCGCTCTGTCCAAGATCAAGCCCTGCGCGCCGCGCGGGTCGCCCAAACCGCCTTGCGGCGCGAGGCGGGGCTGATTGAGGCGCGCTTGAGGCTCCTGACGCAGCGCGCCAAGCCCTCGACCCAGCCTCAGCCGCCCTCCGCCGCGCAGCTCATGACCCATCAACGCGGCGTCTCAGCGCGCTTGGAGGCCCTCGACGCGCGCCTGATCGAGATCGAAGAGGCGCGCCGCGCCCTGGAGCAGCAGATCAAGGCATTAGAGGCCGTCGCTGATCGCGATCCTGAGCCGCCCAGGGTTCGCCGTGGCGTGCGCTTCGTCCTCAGCGGCGTCGAGGCGCCGACCCCCTTTGAGCTGGAGTACTTCGTCGAGGCCGCCCGCTGGGTGCCGACCTACCTTTTGGATGTCCGCGAGGGGCAAACCTCCCTGCGCATGGACGCGCTCATCGCCCAGGCCACGGGGGAGGACTGGGCCGACGTGGAGATCACCGTCGCCACCGCTGATCTTGAGCGTGAGGCGACCCTCCCTGAGCTGACCTCCTGGCGGATTGGCGTCGCTCAGCCCGCGTATAAGCCCGCTTGGCGCCCCTTACCCGAGGATCTCGACGCCCTCTTCGCGGGCTATGATCGCGGCGCGACGGAGGCGACGCCGCCCGCCCCAAAGGCGACGCTGGAGCCGCCCTCACCCGAGCCGTGCAGCGCCGTCGATTACATGCCCATCGAGCCCTGGGAGGTGGAGGAGGTCGCCTTGGAGAAGGAGGCGGGCTTGTATGATGGCGTGGCGCTTGAGGAGGCCGTCTACGATGAGGCGCCGCGTGAGGATCTCAGCAACCTCAGCTGCACCCGCGCGGGCGTGATCAAGGCCGACATCGCTGACTATCAACGGCTGATGGAGGAGATGCAGCGTGGCGGGCCGCCCATGGACGCCCTCAAGTCGAAGAAGCGCGCCTCGGGCTTCTTGCCCTCCTTTGGCGGCGGCGGACCGGGCGGCGCCCCGCCCGCGGCCATGCCCGCCGGGGCCGTGGCCCCCCCCGAGGGGCGTCATCAGCCCACCCGCCACCTGTACCTGCGCCTCAACGGCCCCTCGGCCCCGCGCCGTGGGCGCCTGGAGGGCGTCGATCCCTTCGCCCATCTGTGGTCCTTGATCGAGGATCATGAGGTCAGCGACATCGGCGTGCTGCGCCGCGCCGTGGCCGCCTTGGAGGCCGCGCAGCGCAACCTGGCCGCCCTGGCCCTGCCCGACGGTCAGCGGCCTAAACATGAGGACGGCTTTCATCACCTCTACCCGGCTGGAGGGACCCACAGCGTGCCCTCCGATGGGCGCTGGCGTCGCGTCGTCGTGCTCAAGGACGAGGCCCCCGCGCGCACCGAATATCGCGTGGTGCCCAAGATGAGCGGCGATGTATATCGCTACTGCGCAGTCGAGCTGAAGAAGGGCCGCCCCTTCCCCAACGGGGCGATGCAGGTCCACATCGACGGGCAATACCGCGCGACGACGCACCTCGACGCCACGGGCGGCGGCGCGCCGCTGTCATTAAACCTGGGCTTGGAGCCCGCCGTGCGCCTGGTCGAGCGTGTGGCCCACACCGAGCAGGCCGATCACCGTGGCTTGATGTCGCAGACGACGCGCATCGAGACGCGCGTGACCCTCTCGCTGCGCTCAGGCTTGCCCTCAGCTGCTGAGATCCTCGTCTTCGAGCGTGTCCCAGATGGCCGCGACGCGGAGGGCGTCGAGGTGCGGCGCTTGGCGTGCCAGCCTGAGCCGGAGGGCCTGGATGAAGATCCCAACGGGGCGCGGCTGGAGGGCGCGCTGCGCTGGCGGTTGAGCTTACCGCCACACGGGCACGCCTCGATTGAGTACGGCTACGCCATCGAGATCCCCGCCAAGATGGAGCTGCGTGGAGGGAACCGCCGTGACTGAGCCTCGCACCCTGACGTTGCCCATCCGCCGCGTCACCGCCTTTGAGGATCGCGCCGAGGTCGTGCGTGTCGCCGAGCTGGAGCTGACGGCGGGGCGCGAGGCCCTGCGTGTCCCCCAGGTCAGCCTATTGACCTCTGAGGCCCATATGACCGCCTGGGTGGAGGCCACCCAAGAGGGCGCCACCGCCCCCGCCCGCGTCGATGAGGTGCGCGTGGAGCATCGCCTGGTGCCGCGAGATCCTGCCGCCGATCAGCGGGCGCGGCTGCGCGCCGAGCGTGAGGCGGCCAAGGCAACGCTGAGGGCCGTACAAGCGCGCCTGCGCCGGGCCGAGGAGCGCGAGGCGGAGGCCCTTGAGGCGCTGCGCGGCTACACGCTGCGGATCAATGAATCCCTATGGGGGGAGACGGGCTTGGAGGGCGTCGAGGGGGCATTGGAGGGCCTCGACGAGTTGGACGCCTTCGCGCGCGAGGCCGCCGCCCGGCGCTGGGCCTTAGAGGACGAGGCGGCGGCGGCGGAGGAGGCCCTCAAGGGGCTCCAAGCGGCCCTCGCCGAGATCCCTGAGCCGACCTTCAAGCGCGAGGCGGATCTCCTTATCCGCCTCTCCGCCGACGAGGCGTGCCGCATCAAGCTCAGCGTCGCCGCGGTGCTCCCCTGCGCCCTGTGGCGCCCGGCCCATGAAGCGCGGCTTATCGAAGGGGGCTTGGAGTGGGATCTGCGCGCGACGGTCTGGCAGCGCACGGGAGAGGACTGGTCGGGCGTGGCGCTGCGGCTCAGCACGGATCGCCCCTCTGCCGTCGCCGAGCTGCCGCCGCTCCTCCCGGATCAGCTGCGGCTCCAAGAGCGCGAAACACCTAAGCAAATTGTGCTGGCGCACCGCGCCGAGGGGGCGCGGCGGCGGATAGAGGGGGCGGTGACGGTGGAGGCGGCGCCGGGGGTCTATGACGGCGGCGAGGCGCGGATCTACCACGCAGAGGGTCTGGTGGACATCCCCAGCGATGGCCGCCCGCACGCCTTTAAGCTGGAGGGCTTCAAGGCAGACTGCGCGCGCCGCTTGACGGCGTACCCGGAGCAGAGCCGCCAGGTCTTCGCGCGTGTGCGGCTGCATAACCCGCTGCCCAAGCCGCTGCTGGCGGGGCCGGTGACCTTGATCCGCGATGGGGCCTACATGGGGGTGGGAGACATCCAATATGTGGGGCCGGGAGAGCCCTTTGATCTGGCCTTAGGCAGCGACGATCGGTTCCGGGCGCGGCTGCGTCGTGGCCGTGAGGTCGAGGCGCGCCGCCTGAGCCGTGATCGGGTCCACTACACCACCGAGGTCGAGGTCCACGGCTCGGCGGCGACGCCCGAGGTGGTGGAGATCGTGCTGCGGGCGCCTGTCTCTGAGCTGAAAGCGCTCAAGGTGCTGGCCTCGCCTGAACACTGCGATCGTCCATTCGAGCCGGACGAGGATGGCTTGATGCGCTTCGAGGTGACATTGGCCTCGGGTGCAGAGCGCTTCAAGGTGGGCTTCACCTTTGAGAAGACGGGCCAGTTGGTCTTGCCTGAGCCGTGGTGGGGCGGTGAGGAGGCCTGAGCGGCTTCAGGGGCCGGGCTTCTTAAACCGCTTAGGGCCTTGGCTGCCTGCGGTGCGCTCATAGGTGCCATCACCGACCTTCTCATAGCGGGTGAAGCCTTTGCGCGCGAGGGTCTCGGCGTTGACGCTGTCTCCCCGCATCCCACGCGCGAGGAAGCGCGGGGCGCTGATGAGGCGGCGCACGGGCTCGCCCGTCTCTGGGTGTGTGGTGAGTGGGGGGTCGCTCATCTTTTGGATGATCTCAAACGTCTCTCGGGGGGCCTCACCCTCTCGCAATATCTCATAGGTGTAGATCGGCATCCGGCGCTCCTGGCGTGGTTTGTCCTGTCAGCGAGCATGCCACGCGCCCGCGCCGGGGGCGAGTCAGGCGAAGCGGCCAAGCGCCTTGAGCGCGCTCGCCGCTGGGCCGGTGCCACCTACACCGGCCACCTACACCGCCGGGCGCGCCGCTCTTGAGAAGTTCACCCTTGGAGTCGCGACGTCGTTGCCCAAGGAGGGGTGTAAGCCACCATGGTTGTTGGCTGATGAGCTGCGCGTTGAGGGGATCGGCTACCCCCCGAGGATCAAGGTCATGGAGCTTGGAGGAAGTTCAACATAACCCCCAAAGATCAAAGGCGCATGTGGGT
>JAHJCH010000129.1 GCA_018813065.1 Myxococcota bacterium | reverse complement strand
GCCTTAGCCGCCCTGCGCGGCGCGGTGGCGGCGGCGGCGGCGGCGCGCAGCCAAGCCTATCAAGCGCGCCTCTTGGCTCGGCTGCGAGAGACGCTCAGCCTCCTCGACGTTGAGATCGACACGACGCGGGTGCTTCAAGAGGTGGCCCTGTTCGCCGAGAAGACCGACATCGCCGAGGAGCTGGCCCGGCTGGAGAGCCATCATCAGCAGGCCCTCAGCCTCTTGAGCGTCGAGGAGGAGGCGGTGGGTCGCCGCCTCGACTTCCTCTGTCAAGAGATGTTTCGCGAGGTCAACACCATCGGCAGCAAGGCCCAAGACATGCGCGTCGCTGAGCATGTCATCGAGATGAAAGCTGAACTAGAGCGCCTCAGGGAGCAGGTGCAGAACGTGGAGTAGGTGTGGTCCTCTTAATCCTCTCCGCCTTCAGCGGAACCGGAAAGTCCACCGTCGCCCAGGCGCTCCTGGCGCGATCCCCAAACCTGCGGCTGTCCGTCAGCCACACCACCCGCGCCCCGCGCCCCGGTGAGGTGGGGGGGGAGGCGTATCACTTTATCGATGAGGCGGAGTTCTGCCGCCGCATCGAGGCGGGGGACTTCGCCGAGTGGGCCGAGTACGCGGGCAACCTCTATGGCACCGCGCGCCAAACCATCGAGGCCGCCGATAAGGCGGGCCTGGATCTGCTCTTTGACGTGGAGGTTCAAGGCGCTGAGCACCTCAAGAAGTCCTACCCCGAGGCCCTCAGCGTCTTCCTCTTGCCGCCCTCTTGGGCGGTCCTTGAGGCGCGCCTGCGGGGGCGCGGCACGGAGACGGAGGAGAGCATCCGGCGGCGCATGGACACCGCGCGGCGAGAGCTGCTGATCGCAGATCGCTTCGACCGCTTCGTGGTCAATGACGCGCTGGATGTGGCGGTGGATGCGCTGGAGAGCGTCTACCTCAACGCACAAGCCAGCGCCGAGGGCCGCGCCTGCTTGAAGCAGCTCAAGGCCGAGGTTAAGCAGCTGACGCCGCGGAGGATCTGATGGCTCGTATTCGGATAGAGGCCATCGTCGATGAGCTTCAAAAACATCACCCCAACGCCGACGTGGACAAGGTCCGCCGCGCCTATATCTTCAGCGCCGCGGCGCATCAAGGGCAGGTGCGCCGCAGCGGTGAGCCCTACCTCGTCCACCCCCTTGAGGTCAGCCACATCGTGGCGTGTATGCACCTCGATGACGCCTCGGTCTGCGCCGCGCTGCTCCATGACACCGTCGAGGACGTGCCCACCGTCACCGTGGAGTTGATCAAAGAGCAGTTCGGCGAGGACATCGCCTTCCTCGTCGATGGCCTCACCAAGCTGGAGAAGACCAACTTCACCAGCGCCGAGGAGGCCCAAGCCGAGAACTTCCGCAAGATGCTGATCGCCATGGGCAGCGACCTGCGCGTGATCTTGATCAAGCTCGCCGACCGCGTACACAACATGAAGACGCTTGAATTCATGACCCGCGAGAAGCAGATCAAGATCGCTCAAGAGACGATTGACATCTACGCGCCCCTCGCTGACCGCCTCGGCGTCCATTGGATTAAGACTGAGTTGGAAGAGCTGTGCTTTAAGTACCTCTATCCAGAAGAATATACCGCTCTTTATGAGGAGATCGCCAAGACGCGCGCTGAGCGCGAGGCCGATATCAATAAACTCGTTGAGAAAATTCAGAGTTATCTCGCTGAATTGGGGATGAAAGTCGAAGTTAAAGGTCGGCCAAAACATCTCTGGTCAATTCGTCAAAAAATGAAGATCACTGGGCGCGGCTATAGCGGGCTCAATGATATTATGGCTTATCGTATTTTAGTTGACACTGTTGGCGATTGTTATAGCGCACTTGGTTTTGTTCACGCGCTCTTTAAGCCAATCAGTGGGCGCATCAAAGATTATATCGCGATGCCCAAAGAGAATAACTATCAATCTCTGCATACCACAGTCTTCGCCCCAGGCGGCGAGCGGATGGAGATCCAAATCCGCACGCATGAGATGCACGGGGTCGCAGATCTCGGGATCGCCGCACACTGGAGCTATAAGGCGGGGCAGTACGGCCTGAGCAAGAAGGATGATGGGCGCTTCACCTGGCTGCGTCAGCTCCTGGATCTAGAGAGCACTTATCGCGAGCCGCGCGCGTTTATGAACCTGACGCGGATGGGCCTCTTCGTCAACGAGGTCTATGTCTTTACGCCCAACGGCGACGTACACGCCTTGCCCAAGGGCTCGACGCCCATCGACTTCGCCTACTTGATCCACACGGATCTAGGCCATGAGTGTACAGGCGCCAAGGTCAACGGAACGCAGACGACGCTGCGTTATGAGCTGGTCAATGGTGACATTGTCTCGATCCAGCGCACGACGGGCAGCCAACCCAAGTCGGACTGGCTGAAGTTCGTCAAGACCAACCGCGCGCGAACCAAGATCCGCGCTTTCCTGCGCCAAGAGGCCAACGCGCGCAGCCTTCAGCTGGGGACCGAGCTGCTGGAGAAGGAGCTTAAGCGCTTCAGCGTCAGCCTGAGCAAGCTGCGCAAGGATGGCAGCTTGGATAAGGCGCTGGAGGAGATGAAGTATCACTCCGAGCGCGACTTCTGCCTGGCCTTGGGCTACGGCAAGACCAAGGTCGAGGTGCTCCTGGGGCTCCTCATCCCCCAAGAGCAGCTCGACGCGGCGCCTCAGCGCGAGAACGAGGAGATCTTTAAGAGCCTGATCCGCGAGGCGCGCTCAGGCCGCTCCAGCGGGCTGGTGGTGGACGGGCTGGAGGGCATCGCCACGCACTTCCCCAAGTGTTGTAGCCCCGTCCCTGGTGATGAGATCGTCGGCTTCGTCAGCCGAGGGCGCGGCGTGACCATCCACCGCGCGGACTGCGAGCGGATCAACGACGCCGATCCCGCCCGCCGCGTCCATGTCCACTGGGATGACGGCGCCAAGCCGCAGCGCCCGGTCAAGATCTGCGTCTACAGCGAGAACCAGCCCGGCTTGCTGGCCTCGATGAGCCAAGCGTTTCATAACGCGGGGCTCAACATCAGCGAGGTCAACTGCCGCACCACGGCGGATCAGCGGGCGATCAACCACTTCACGGTCTTGGTCAGCGATCGCGAGCAGCTCAACCGCATCATGACCAGCATCCAGCGGCTCCCCGGCGTGACGGGGGTGGAGCGCATCGGTCAGTGAGCGCCACCCTCGCCCTACTGGGGCTGCTCCTCAGCCCCCCCGCCACGATCAACATCAGGGGCGTCGCCCTCACCCCACACTATGAGCGCGAGGCCTCGGGCCTCCTCTTTGATCGCATGGTCGATGAGGTGGCCGATCTCCAGGCCACGGACCTCTCTGTGGTCGTCGTCTGGTCCCAGGCGGACGTGCGGGCGACGCGGATACAGCCGCACCCCAAGGAGACGCAGGACGAGGAGGTGGTGCGGCGCATCATCCGCCGCGCGCGGGGCCGAGGGCTGCGCGTGACGCTCTTCCCCATCCTCTGGATCGAGCAGCGCGGCGAGGGGGAGTGGCGCGGCACGCTCAACCCCAGCGATCCGGCGGCGTGGTGGGCCAGCTATGGGGCCTTTATCCTCCACTTCGCGGAGATGGCGCAGCAGGAGAGGGCGGCGATCTTCAGCGTGGGCAGCGAGCTGGCCTCGATTGAACACCATGAGCGCCAGTGGCGCGCCCTCATCGGCCAGGTCCGCGCCCGCTTCAGCGGCCAGCTGCTCTACTCCGCCAACTGGGATCACTACGCCCCGGTGAAGTTCTGGGACGATCTCGACTACATCGGCCTGACGGCCTACTACCGCCTCACCGATGAGGCCGAGGGGCTGCCCAGCGTCGCCGCGCTCACCACGCGTTGGCTGGAGATCAAGGCCCAACTCCTGGCGTTTCAGGGGGAGATCGGCCGCCCGCTGCTGTTCACCGAGGTGGGCTACCCCAGCCTCAAAGGCGCCGCCTACAGCCCCTGGGATTACACAGGCAGCCGCCCCATCGATCTTGAGGCCCAGCGCCGCTGCCTCGCCGCCTTTAACGCCGCCTGGATCGACGAGCCCAAGCTCGCTGGCGCCTTCTTCTGGAACTGGTGGGGGCCCGGCGGCCCCGAGGACGGCGGCTACACGCCCAAGGGCAAGCCCGGCGAGGCCGAGGTCCGGCGGTTTATCAAGCGGGCGCCGCCGGGCTCGCCGCCGGGCTGATCGCCGGGCTGATCGCCGGGCTGATCGCCGGGCTTGAGCCTGGGCGCCTCGCCCCTATACTGCGCGATCTCCCAACGCGCCCAGGCTTATATGACCGCCCCTTATCAGCACCTCACGCTCCCCAACGGCCTCCAGATCGTCGCCCTCACCCGCCCTCAAGCGCAGACCGCGCTGCTGTCTGTGGATCTGCGCCTCGGCGCTCGCTACGAGGTGGAGGCCGACGCGGGCCTGAGCCACTTCTTGGAGCACATGCTCTTTCAAGGCTGCGAGGGATACCCCAGCCCCACGGCGGTCAACGAGGCCGCTGAGCGGATGGGGGCGGCCCTCGACGCCTCGACGGGCCGCGAGAGCGTGCGCTTTGAGCATCAGATCGACCCTTTGCGGGTGGATGACAGCGCCGCGCTGCTGGTGGCCTTGCTGCGCGCGCCGCGCTTCGAGGCCATGGAGACGGAGCGATCGATCATCCTCGAAGAGGGCCTCGATGAGCTGGATGAGGAGGGGCGGCTGATCGACGCCGATGTCTGGGCGCGGCGGGCGCTGTGGCGCGGCGCCATGGCCCGCAGCATCATCGGCACGCAGGACAACATCGCCCGCTTCACCGTCGAGGATCTGCGCCGCCATCACCAACGCTATGTCCACGCCGCCAACATGGTCGTGACCTTGGTCAGCCCGCTGGAGGAGGCCCACGCCTTGGCGCTGCTGGCGCGCCGCTTCGAGGGGCTGCCCAGCGGCCCCGTCTCTACGCTGCCGCCTGCCGAGTCCACAGGCCCAGGCCCCAACGCCCGTTTGGTCGATGATCACGGCAGCCAGTGCGAGTGCCGGGTGGTCTATCGCACGGCGGGGGGGCGTGGCGATGACGCGCTGGCGCTGGCCCTCCTGCGGGTGGCCCTCGATGATGGCCTCGCCTCCCGGCTGCATCACCGCCTCGGGCTGGAGCTGGGGCTGGCCTATGATCAGTGGGCCTCCTATGAGCGGCTGGCGGACGTGGGGGTCTTTGAGCTGGGCGCCAGCCTCAGCCCGGCCAAGGCCCCGCGCTTCATCGAGGAGGCCCGCGCCCTGGTGCGTGGCTTGATCGAGCACCCCCCCGAGGGCGAGGAGCTGGCGCGGGTGCGCTTCCGCGCGCGCTGGAGCTTCTTGACGGCCATGGACTCGGCGGAGGGCCTCGCCAGCCTCTATGGCACCCCCCATCTGTACTGGGAGACGCCGCGCGCGCCCGAGGCGGTCTTGGCGGAGGTGGACGCCTTGACCTCCGAGGATCTGGCGGCGGCGGCGGCGCGCTTGCTGCGGGATGAGGATCTCGGCGTGGCCGTGGTGGGGCCGCTGACGGCCTCTCAGCGCCGCGCCGTGGAGCGTCAGCTGAGCTGAGCGCGCCCCTCAAGCGCCCTCATGGCCCGCCAAGGTGGTTCTCTTCGCCGCGAGGCTGCTTTAGGCTGTGACATACGCACCTCAACACAGACAAGGATCGCAGATGCTTAAGCCTTTGATGACCTTACCGCTCCTCTTGAGTGTGGCCCTCGCCGCGCCCATCACGCACCTCACGGACCCTGTCAACGCCGCGCAGATCAACCGCGTCGTCTCCGGGGTGAACACCAACGCGCAGCTCTTGGAGATCCACAGCAAGAAGCTCGACAGCCTGATCACCCTGCTCAGCGCGGCCCGCGAGGCGATTGAGACGCTCAAGAATGAAAACGCGGCGCTCAAGGCGGAGCTGGCGCAGCTCAAGCGCGAGGCCGAGGCGGCGCGTGGGGCGCTGGCCACCGAGGGCAAGGCCAGCCTGGAGGCGCTGGCGGCGGATCTCAACCACAAGCTGACGAGCGTGGCGACGGAGTCGGTGAGGAAGGATCTCTTCTTGGAGCACCAGGGTGGTCAGCTTGAGGCCAAGCAAGCGGAGCTGGCGCAGCGCCTTGAGGCCAAGGTGGATGAGAAGGGCGCGGCGCTGGAGCAGCGGCTGGGCGAGATCCTCAAGCGCTTCGACGGCGGCGTCAAGCAGGCCCTGGGCAACGCCGAGGGCAACCTCTCGCGCCTGCAAGGGGACGTCAGCAACCTCAAGCGCGCCAGCGGCCAGCTCAACGACGCGGTGGGGCAGCAGGCCAAGCAGCTCGACGCGCTGGTCAAGCTCAACGCCGATGCCGAGGCCAAGGCGGCGGAGTTCCGCGCGGTGGTGGAGCGCGAGGGCGAGGCTTTGATCAAGCAGGTCAAGCGCCTCGCGTCGCTGCCCGAGGCGGTCGAGGCCTTCGGCGCCAAGCTCGTGGAGGTGGATGTCTCGGCCAAGCAGCGTCATGAGGAGCTGATGGGTGAGGTGGAGCGCGTGGACGGCGCGGCGCAGAAGCGCGGCGAGAAGATCAACGCCCTTGAGGTGCAGATTCAGCAGATCCAGGCCCGCCAGAGCCCCAACCAGAAGTAAGCGCGCGTCTCATCTCAGAGCAGATACCGCTTATCACATCATCGCAACGCGCATGGTCCTTGTCTTTCGGGTAAGAGATCGCTAGGATGCGCGCCCACTCCATATAAAAACGAGATCAGGGAGTCGCTGTGCAAAAAGTTCAGATCGGGTGTAACCATCGCAAGCAACCGTTTTGGAAGGTGGTTGTTGGTGTTCCACTTATCTATCTTCCCTTATTTTTAACGTTGCCGTTTGTTCTTGTAGGAATTTTACTTGTAAAAGCTCATCTTTCACTTGTCGGGGGTGAAAATCTAAAGTCTTATTGGATTGACTTCGTCCCGAGCTGGATTACACATCGATATACATTTAAAGATCAAATCGTTGCCGATAAAAATTCCCGTCTTATCTTCACCAAGCAGCCTTGGTTTTGGATCTTTAATTGTAAGCTCTATTGCCCGCTCAGCGTCGCCGCGTTCCGTTATATGGCTTATCTCGTCATGATCGTGGAGAATTGGTGGTGTCCTTTCCACCACGAGAAGAAGTGCGAGTACAGCGAGGGGGCCATTGACCTCTCTTTCTGGCACATCTACCCCGAAGAGATCGTCAAGCTGGCCGATGAGGACCGCGATAACCCCATTTGGAGCGACGGTGTGAAGGCGGACACCACGGTTGAGCCTGTCACAGAGGCGGTGGTTGAGGTGCTGCCTGAGCAGCAGCCTGAGCAGCAGCCTGAGCCCAAGGCGCCCACGCTTGAGAAGCAGCCTGAGCCTGAGGTGCAGCCCGAGCCCAAGGTTGAGCAGCAGCCTGAGCCTGAGAAGCAGCCTGAGCAGCCCGCATCCGCAGAGTCAGCGCCCGAGGTGCTGGCCGACACGCCGCGAGGCGATGAGCGCCCCTAGCGCGCCCGTCGCCGAGGCAGCAGGCTGAGCAGCCCCAGCAGGGCCAGCAGCCCTAAGCTCAGCGGCCTCGCCCCCCCAAAGGCGTGGCAGCCGCCCTCATCCCCGTCAGCCGATCGCGCTCCGCCCTCAAGGCCGCTGTCGCCCCGAGCGGCGATGCCCATATCAGCGTCTGTTGAAGGCCCCGCGTCGGGCGTCTCCTCAGGCGTCATCGTTGAGATCACCTCCTCAGCCCCCGTCGGCCCCATCCGCGTCACCCGCAGCGCGGCGGGCTCTCCAGGCGTCGCGCGCGCCTCATCCACCCGCCGCAGCGGCGTCGGCAGCCCCCCCTCAAGGCGACGCCCGTCAGGCAAGATCCAGGCGGCGCCGTCATAGTCCGCCGAGAAGTCCTCACAGGTGACCTCGCGGGTGGCGACGTGGATGTTACGCACCGTAGGCAGATCCGGGTTAAACACAAAGCGCGGGTCCGCCTCCATCTCCTGAGGGCTGATGACCGTCAACATACGCGTGATGTAGCGATGGCGGCTCAAGGCCCCGCTGAGGAAGGCCCGCGGCGGGTTGTACTCATCGGCGAGGCGCTGGGCGAGGGCGGCGCCGTCCAGCGCGAGATCGCCGTAGCAGTCGAGGCAATCCAGGACCCCCTCAAAGGGCATCCCCTCGGGCAGCGTCAAAGTCGCCCTTAAGGCGCGCTGGAGATCGGCGCTGATGTGATACTCATCGTAGGCCCCCGCCGCGTACAGCGGTTGAAGCGCCGCCTCAAGCGTCTCCGCCTCGGCGACGCGCGCCAGCGCCTCTTCGCTCAGCGGCGCCTCAAACTCCGCCTCGACCGGCCCCGCGTAGTCCGTGGCGAAGGCCAGCCCGCCCGCCTCATCGATGGCCTCGGCGATCACGTCAAGGTAGTTGCTGCCTTTGCCGCGCCAGTCGATGAGCGCGGGGTTGATCTCCACGTGCAGGAAGGGCGCGCTGGGCGCTAAGCGGGCCTCACCCAGCGCGTGGATGATCACCGCCGTGTCGGGGCGGGCGCCCAGGGCGGAGAGCTGGAGGTGCATCCCCAAGGGGCGAGGCGCGAACTGGATGTGCAGGGGGCGCAGATCATAACTCTCCGCCTCGGGCGATAAGCGCAGGGCGAGCACGGCCAAGCCCTGATCGAGGTAGGGCTGGAGGCGGGCTGCGGTCCCCTCCGGGACGGCGTAGCCGCGCGCGCGCAGCCAATCGACGAGGATCTCCGCCTCCGCCGCCTCGATGAGCGTTTGCTCGTAGGGGCCCAACACCGCTTGAGAGATCACGCGCACCTCCCCCCCCTCAAAGGGCACGCCCGCGTCAAAGGCGGCGGTCCAGGCCTCGCAGCCGGGCAGGTAGTCATTGTGGATCTGGAAGGAGGCGCCGAGCTGGGCATCGAGCCAGTAAAAGAGATCCGGCGTGGACAAGCCCACCTCGGCGTCCGGGGGCACGGGCAGGAGCCAGGCGAACTCGCTGGGCGCCCCCCCCCAGCTGACCTGGGCCATGATGTGCGTGCGATCCTCATCAGACACATAGAGCACCCGATCGGCGTCGAGCGTGAGGGCCTGGGGCTCTTGGGGGAAGAAGCCGCCGCAGGCGCGCGCGGCGGGCGCGCTCAAAGCAAGGAGGAGCAGGGCCAAGGAGGCCGAGGTGTGAAGGGGAGGCATAAACATCCTGGGTGAAGGTGGAGTGCGTGACATCGGAGTAGACGCGCGTGGGCGGAGATCTAACCGGCGCCGTGGACAGTCAGCGCGGTGGAGGGCGGACGCGCCGCCTCGCCCCAGCGGCCATGCAATACATACTCTTGGTTGCCCTTGGTGCCCTTGAGGGCCGCTGGGGCCACCGCCAGCGTGGTCAAGCCCAGGGCCTCCAGCGCCGCCGCCACGCGATCACAGGCGGCGCGCCGCAGCGCCTCATCGCGCACGATCCCCCCCGCCTCGACCTCGCTGCGCGCCAGCTCAAACTGCGGCTTGATCAGCAAGATCGCCTCGCCGCCCGGCCTGAGGTGTCCCAGGGCCGGGGCCAGGACGCGGGCCAGCGCGTTGAAGGAGATGTCGGCGACGAGCAGATCCACCGGCTCGCTGAGATGCTCGCCCAGCGCGCGGGCGTCGGTGCGCTCCAGGTTGATGACGCGCGGATCTTGGCGCAGGCGCCAGTGGAGGAGGTTGTAGCCGACGTCCACGGCGTAGACCCGCGCCGCGCCGCGCTGCAAGAGGCAGTCGGTGAAGCCGCCGGTGCTGGCGCCGAGATCCACGCAGGCCATCCCACGGGGATCGACCCCGAAGCCGCGCAGCGCGCCGTCGAGCTTATGCCCGCCTCGGCTGACGAACCGCCCCTCGCGCGGGCGCAGCCGCAGAGGCGCGTCGGCCTTGAGCTGGGCGCCGGGCTTGTCCACGCGGTGCTCTCCGGCGATGACCTCCCCGGCCATGATCAGCGCGGCGGCTTGGCTCAGATCAGGGGCGAGGCCGCGGGCGACCACCAGCGCGTCGGCCCGCGCGCGCTTGGCCTTGGGCTTAGTCATCACGCCAGGCGGGCTCAAGGCGAGGCGCCTCGCCTTCGCCCTGGTCGGCGCGCCCCTCTGGCCCCGCGCGGAGGATCTCGATGCGCCGCTCGACGCCCTCCAAGAGCTGATGGCCGTGGCGAGAGAGCGCCACGCCGCGCTCATAGAGGCCCAGCGCCTCGTCTAGGGCCAGCTGCCCGCCTTCCAGGCGCTCGACGAGCCGCCGCAGCTCCGCCAGCACGTCCTCGAATCGAGGCGCACGCTCAGGTGTGCTCATCCTCATCCTCCATAGGGTGTTCTTTGATCTCGGTGACCTCGACGATGACCCGCCCTCGGCGCAGCCGCAGCTCCAGGGCCTCGCCGATCCGCAGCGCGGCGGCCTCTTGGACGACCCCAGCCGCGCCCAAGGCGATGCTGTAGCCCCGATCCAGGATCTTCAGCGGGGAGAGCAGCCCCAGCGCCCGATGCTGGGCGTGGAGATTGGCCCGCGCCTGGGTCACTTGACGCGTGGTGGCCCGCTCCAATCGGCCCTGAAGCTCGGTGAGGGCGCGGCGGGCCGTCGCCAAACGCGCCGCGCCTTGGGGCCACAGCCGCGCCTCCAGCTCAAGGAGCGCGCGGCGCGGCTGAAGCAGCAGCCCGCGCTCGGCCTGGGCGAGCCGATGGCGCAAGAGCCCCAGCGCGGCGCGGGTCTGGGCGGC
>JAHJCH010000014.1 GCA_018813065.1 Myxococcota bacterium | reverse complement strand
GGTGACGTTGTACGCCAGCGGCTCGTAGCGAATGCCGCCGTAGACGCTCAACAGCGAGAGCGTGTCAAAGTCATAGGTATCTGTCGCCAGGTTTTGAGAGAAGTCCACCCGGAAGAACTCCCGCTCGTGGGTATAAGAATTTCAAGCCCATCACCTTAAGTAAGCGTAATCGCGACACTATCAACATCTGCTGCTGATTTCGACCCCCCGAAGATAGACCTCCCCCCTCCCCGCCTCAAGCAGAATTTCTGGTCGATTAGTGCTCTGAGTTCAGCAAACCCAATCGAGCTGGAGCGGCGGTGGCCTCGGCGGGTGAATGGGCGGCGGCGTGGTAGGCAAACCGAGGTGCTTGAGGATCTTGGCGATGACGACGGGGTCCTCGATGTGAGCGATGATGCGCATGCGGCCTTCGCAAGTGGGGCAGCGCAGGACGTCGACGCCGAAGACGCGCATCATGAGGGCGGCCCATGCGAGGCGACGGCGGGGTGAGGCCTTGCCCTTGGCGCCCTTTGGCTTCTTGTGGCCCATCGAGGTGGCGCGAACGGCTTCCTCGCTTCCGTCCTCCGCGGCGACGCGCACCAGGGCGGGCCTGAGGGGTGAGGCGGGCGCGAAGACCCCGTGGTAGCGAACGAGGTGGCTCCGAGGCGCCGGAATGAGCGCGACAACTCGGGCGATAAAATCGAGGGGATCAAAGATGAGCTGCTTGGTGCCGTCTCGCCAGGGGTGGCGCAACGTCAGCGCGACGCGATCGCCTTCCAGCAGCTCCAGCCGTTTCTGCGCGATGGCGGGCCGCAGAATGTAACGACACAGCCGCTCGAGGGCCTCAGGGTCGTCTGCGGGGATGTAGACCGCTGCGCCTTCGGCGCCTCAGCGAACGCTGCGCGTTCACTTCGTCTCGGGCGCGCAGCGCCCGGCGAGGAGAAATCCAAAGGATTTATCCGAGGGGGCGAAGCCCCGCGTTCTTGTCTGGCTGCGCCAGCCAATTCATCGCGCGTTGAGGCTGAAGCCTGCGTGTTGGATCGAGAGGTAGGGGGCTGGTCCGGCCACAGGAGCTTCCTCTGCCACCCGCTCTACCCGCCTGCCAGGCTGAGGGCCAAAGAGCTGCGTTTGGCGTGCTGATGCTGACGCCAGCGCCTCGCTCACCGCGTCGATCTCGATGTCGAGGCCGTGCTTCATCAGGAGCTGCTGGGACGCGCAGATAAACTCGGCGAGAATGCACTCCAACTCGCCCGGTGTTGGCTCTGGGAGCGCCTCGGTCCGCACGCTGCCGTCTGGGTTTTGGTAGAAGGCCACTGAAGGGATGATCGTGTGGAAGTGGGGGTTTAGATTAAGTGCCCCTCCGAAACGCTGAACAACCGTCACCGCGCCGAACCGCGCGTCAGCCCCAGCCGAGGCCCCGAGTTGTCGATGGACGGCGCAGATAAACGCTCGTAAAAGCGCACTGCTCAGCTTCGAGTTGAAGGCCACTGCTCGCCTGATGCTCCACGGCAGCGTCATCACCCATTGGCGGACCGGTAATCCCTCCAGTACCATATCGCGCAGCCAAGCCGCCGTGTCCACCATCCGCCGTCCTCCGCATGAGGGGCAGATGCCGCGCTCTTTACATGAGAAGGCTACGAATCGGTCTTGGCCACACCCCTCGCATTGTAAACGCAGGAAGCCATTAGCAAAAATTCCACAACAGGCCTTTATCGAGCACCGCAGTTAACCAGACCAATCCCGAAAAGGCCCTTTTGAAACAGAGAACGGAGAGAGCGAAGCGGAGAGATTCGGAGTAGAGAACGGAAAACCGGGGAGAAGGCGCTTAGAGACTCTCCGATTCAGAGAGTACCCAGGTCCAACTCAAACCAGCCCAAAAGACCCCTAAGTCCGCGAAACCTTTAACACAACAGCGAGGCAACCAAACCCAACCACCACAGTAATCAGGCAAAAAAAAACGCCCAAGCTTGGTTAGCTTGAGCGTCTTGGGCTCCCCTATCGTAACCTTACGACCAACTTCTCGAGAACCTCCAAAACAGAGACTTTGACTATAAAACAAGCACTTACGAAGATGTCGTTCGGTTCCAGTCTCGAAAGGGGCTCCTTTCATACCCCAGGTCAAACGCAATGGATGGCCTTCGCCGTGCCGTTCGCGAGTACGCTGCTCACTACCACGAGGAGCGCAACCATCAGGGACTCGACAACGAGCTCATCAGGCCCTCGCCGTTGTGCTGCACGGAGAGGGGGCGCGGGTCGGCTCATTGAGGAGTTGTCCGCCACCACGCGGGCTCAGGGGCTGCCTTGGCTCAGCGTCGCGCGGCGCTTGACGCGCAAGACCCCGCTGAGCAAACCCATCACCCTGCTCCACGCCTTTGCCGCGCAGCAGACGCGCGGCGACATCAACATCTACCCGCGCTTCGCGCCGCAGCTCTACCGCAAGCTGTTGTCGAATCCCACGGACGACGTGCTGCGCCGCTTCATCCGTGAGGGAGAGCGGGGGGCGTGGCGGCGCCTCGAGCAGATCCGCTGCCACACCCAGCTCGCGCGCTGCTTGGCGCGGCGCGCCTCGAGGCGCGGGCCTCAGCGGGCGGGCCCCCACGCGCGGAACGCGCCGAGGTGCCTTCGGTGGAGGGCGGTGATGAGCGCCTCCTCCCCCCAAGCGTCGATGAGGGCGAGGGCGCGTGACAGGCCCGCGGCGCGC
>JAHJCH010000128.1 GCA_018813065.1 Myxococcota bacterium | reverse complement strand
GCCGACGACGGCGTACTCCGACCCGCCGTGGCCCTCGGCCCCGACGCGGCGGCCCGCGCCTTGGCCATCGAGGCCCTGCGCCGACGCGCGCCGGCCACCACCAACGCCCTCTTGGCCGAGATCATCGACGATCGCGCCAGCCTCAACCGCCTGATCGGGGCCGTGGACGCCGACGCCGCCCTCCTGGCGCTGCGCGCGGGCGCGGCGGGGGTCCACACCCAAGGCGTGGCCTTGCCCCACCTCGTCCGTCGCGGCGACGTGGAGGGCCTGCGCGTGATCCTGGAGGGCGCTTATCCAGAGCCCGTGCGCCTCGGCGCCCTTGAGGCCCTGGCGCAGATCGCCACCCCGACGGCCCAAGACGCCCTCGCCGCCGTCGCCAAGGCGGAGGCGACGCCCAAGGCCCTGCGCAAGGCCGCCTGGCGTGGTCTGCGCCGCTCCAAACGTGCTCAAGACGCCTCGCGGGAGGTCCAAGCGTGAACAGCGAGACTCAAACCCTCACCCAAGAGGCGCAGGCCGGCGTCGATCCGCGCGGCGCCTTCACCCAACGCTACGGCGGGCTCAGCCAGGTCAAGGCCGAGGGCGCGGGCGCCCGGCTGGCGCTGTTCGGCGACCTCCAGCGCCCCCCGATCAAGCTCCACGGCCTGATCAAGTCGCCCATCGCCGCCCGCGAGGCGCTCAGCGCGCTGTATGAGATCGTCAAGAGCGACTTCAGCTACAAGCCCAAGGACCGCACGGCTTACCTGGCCTATCAGCAGATGCGCCAGCAGACGGCCAACCAGGACCAGTGGGCGGCCCAGCGCGCTTACTTCGACTGGCTGCGGCGCAATGATCCCCTCGCCTGGATCATCCTCGACCCCGTGGTCACGGTGCAGCCCGACGCCGTGCTCTTTGAGGTCTTTAGCAAGGACGAGGGCACCTACGCCCAGCTCAGCCTCAGCCTCGGCGAGGCCATCGAGCCCGAGGGCGAGATCACCTGCGGCACGACCAACATCGACTTCAGCAAGGGGCTCTACGAGGGCGTCCAGCGGATGCGCAGCTACCGCCAGACGCGCCTTGAGGTCGGCCAAGAGATCACCGCGCTCAAGACCGAGGGCGCCGAGGTGCTGGAGAAGGAGATCCAGGTGCCCTTGGCCTGGCTGCGAGGCTTCCTCCAGGTCCAATCGGCGGCCACGCTCAGCCAGACGCGGGTGCAGCTGGGCGCCGTGGAGCTGTACAACCTGCTGCGCCACCTGCGGCTCAACGCCGATCAGAAGCGCAAGGGGCGGGGGGTCCGCTTTGAGCTGGTGCCGGGGGAGCCCCCGCGCCTGATCTTGGAGCCCTGGGAGAAGATCCTGGTCAGCAGCGGCGCGCCCTATGACGGCCCCACGCCCCGCGTGATCCGCGTCTGGGGGCGGCGGCGGCTGATGCTCCTGCGCCGCTTCCTGCCCTTCGCCGAGTCGGTGGACATCCACCTCTTGGGCACGGGGATGCCCAGCTTCTTCGTCCTGCGCGGGGCGGGGCTGAGCCTGACGTTGGGGATGACCGGCTTCAACGCCGCCAACTGGGGCGCGGGGCTGGCGATGGATCTGCTGCTGCCGCGCGGCGAGGCGGCCAGCGAGGCCGAGGCGGCGCTGGGCTGGCTCCAAGCCCATCAGCGCGGCGCGCTGGCCGAGATCGTCGAGGGGACCAAGCTGACGGCGGGGGCTGTGCGGGGCGCGCTCCAAGCGGCCTGCCAAGCGGGGCTGGTCATGTACGACCTCGCCGCTGACGTCTACCGCCTGCGCCCGCTGACGGCCGCGCCGCTGGACCAAGACAAGCTGCGTCACCGCAGCCTCCAGGAGCGGATCGCCTACGATCTGTTGGGGGTCGAGGGCGCCGTCAAGGTCACCAAGGAGGATCGGATCATCGATCAGGGCTTGGAGATCATCGGGCGTGTCAGCGTCGCCGCCCAGCGGCGCGAGTATCGGCCCAGTTTGCTGATCGACGAGGAGGGGCAGGTGCGCAAGGCCGAGTGTACCTGCGCCCATCACCGCAAGCAGGGGCTCAAGCAAGGCCCCTGCGCCCACCTCATCGCCCTGCGGCTGCGCCAGGGCATGGACGCCGCCAGCCGCCAAGGGGGCCGCAGCGCCGTGACCGTGGAGACGCGGGAGCTGGTCAAGCGCCACAAGGGCGGCGAGCGCATTTATCAGATCACCCTCAACCGCCAGCGGCTCCGCCTCCGATGGGGCGAGCGCGTCGAGGCGCGGATGCGGGTGCAGAACCTTGTGTTTGACAGCGTGGCCGAGGCCCGCGATGCCTACTTCGCGCGGCTCGACGCGCTCGCCGCCCAGGGCTACCTGGACGCGACGGCGGGGTGAACATGAACCAGACAAATCAAGACCCCCGCCCCAGCGTCGATCTCGGCGCCTTATGGCGCGCCATCGAGCAAGCGGGGAGCATCCAGGCGTACGTCAACCAGCAGCTCAGCGCCCGCGGCTACCTCATCGAGCGCCGCGACACCGCGCGGATGTCGGCGGCGGAGCTTAAACGCTACAAGCAGCAGCTCAAGGACGAGGCGGTTGAGAAGCGGCGGCTCAAGGCCGAGGCCTGGGCGGCCTACAAGGCGGCGCACATCGTCCACCTCGGCGAGGGGATCTTCTTCAACGAGGAGAACGACTTTGACCGCTTTGACCTGCGTGAGCCCGAGGCGCGCGCCGCCGAAAACGAGCTGCCCACCCTGGACAAGCCCGCCCAGCTCGCCGAGGCGTTGGGGCTCAGCGTCAGCGAGCTGCGCTGGCTGACCTTCCACCGCGAGGCCGCCGAGTCGATCCACTACCAGCGGTTTACGATCCCCAAGCGGCGTGGCGGCGAGCGTGAGATCTGGGCGCCCATGCCCAAGCTCAAGGCCGCCCAGCGCTGGGTGATGCGGGAGATCGTCGAGCATTTGCCGGTCCACGGCGCGGCCCACGGCTTTATCGCGGGGCGCTCGATCCTCACCAACGCCCAGGTCCACCTCAACGCGGAGATCCTGGTCAACTTTGACCTCCAGGACTTCTTCCCCACGGTGACGTGGCGGCGGGTCAAGGGCGTGTTTCGCAAGGCGGGCTACCGCGAGCAGGTGGCCACGCTGCTGGCGCTGCTGTGTACGGAGCCGCCGAGGGAGGTCATCGAGCACGAGGGCAAGCGCTACTACATCGCGCTGGGGCAGCGGTGCTTGCCGCAGGGGGCGCCGACGAGCCCGGCGATCACCAACGCGCTGTGCCTGCGCCTGGATCGGCGGCTGAGCGGGCTGGCCCGCTCGCTGGGCTGGCGCTACACGCGCTACGCCGACGATCTGACCTTCAGCCTCCCGGCCTCCGAGGCCAAGCCCAAGGCCAAGAAGGGCAAGGCCAAGCCGACCAAGGCCAAGCCAACCAAGGCCAAGAAGGCGCAAGGCGCGTTGACGGGAGAGGCCGCCTTGGCGCGGCTGATGGGCGGGGTCAAGGCCATCGTCGCCGCCGAGGGCTTCGCGCTCAACCCCGACAAGACCGCGATCAAGCGCCCCAGCGGCCGCCAGGGCGTGACGGGGCTGGTCGTCAACGGCGACGGCTCGCCGCGCGTCCCCCGCGAGGTGCGCCGACGCCTGCGCGCCGCGCTGCACAACCTGGAGCGGGGCCAGCCGCTGCGTGAGGGCGAGAGCTACGCCCACCTGGCGGGGCTGGCGGCCTTCGTCTACATGACCGATCCTGCGCTGGGCGGGGCGCTGCTCAAGCGCATCGGCGCGCTCGCCCGCCAAGGCTGAGCCGCCCGCGACGTGGCCG
>JAHJCH010000127.1 GCA_018813065.1 Myxococcota bacterium | reverse complement strand
CGGGGCGACAGGCGCGACAGGCGCGACCG
Organism: Myxococcota bacterium; assembly: GCA_018813065.1. Taxonomy (GTDB): domain Bacteria; phylum Myxococcota_A; class Bradymonadia; order UBA7976; family UBA1532; genus JAHJCH01. The sequence goes on along the minus strand of JAHJCH010000127.1, from coordinate 8,859 downwards.
GGGCGACAGGCGCGACCGGGGCGACAGGCGCGACCGGGGCGACAGGCACGACCGGAGCAACAGGGGCGACAGGCTCAACCGGAACGACCGGGGCGACAGGCGCGACAGGCGCGACCGGGGCGACAGGCTCAACCGGAACGACAGGGGCGACCGGGGCGACCGGGGCGACAGGGGCGACAGGGGCGACCGGGGCGACAGGGGCGACAGGGGCGACCGGGGCGACCGGGGCGACCGGAACGACCGGGGCGACAGGGGCGACCGGCGCGACCGGGGCGACCGGCGCGACAGGCGCGACCGGCGCGGCCACCGCAGCGACGCCCTGCTTGTTCAAGACCACGACGCTGTCATCCGGCGCGAACAGCTTCATCTGCGCGTCCGTCATCAGCTCGAGCTTGATCTCCTCCTTCTTGCCTGTCTCTCCCTCTTTGATCTCCGTGCTCAGGGTGTAGGTGTTGCCCTCGACCTTGCTCACCGCGTAGGTGCCGGACTTCTTCTTGTCCTTGAGGGTCAGGATCATCTGCCCCTCGGCGGTGAACTCAAAGGTCAGCCCCTTGAGCATCTGGCTCATCATCTTAACGGCGGCGTCCTTCTGATCCTGGGGGAGCTTTTGAAGGCGCGGGCTCTCGACGAGGCTGGGGAGATCCAACTCCCAGACGCCGATGAGCTTGTCCGCAGGGGCCGCCTGCGCCGCTGAGGCGAGCAGGAAGGTAAGGGCGATGAGGTGCTTGAGCATATTAATCTCCTCAGATGAAGACGGTAAGCGCGGGGATTATGAACCGCTCAAGCGCGCGATGCGAGGCTTTTTCGCGCTTGAAATCAAAGGAATAAACAACCCACGCGGCTAAATTCTGGGCAGATCACCCCGCGCTGAGGGCCTCGCCGCCGTGGGCCAACCCACGCGCTGAGGCCTTGGTGATGGCGCCTTCGATGTGATAGTCCCTTCGGCGAACATTGACCTTTGGAGACTGAGATGCCTCGCGGATCAACCTGGGTGTGCTGCGCGCTCTCCTTGGTGTCTTGCTTGGAGCCGCGCACGATGACCGCGCCCGCTGAGGACGCCGAGGCCGTGAAGGATCGAGGCGCGTGGATGGACGTGGGCCTTGACGCTGCGCGCGCCTCAGACGCCGCCCGCTCCGCCGATCTCGGTCACGATCTGAGCCACGCTGAGGACGCCGCCCGCCCCGCTGATCTGGGCCAAGCGGATGTTCTCGGCCAAGATCTCGGTCAAGTTGAGGACGCCGCCCGCCCCGCTGATCTGGGCCACCCCGCCGATCTGGGCCACCCCGCCGATCTGGGCCAAGTTGAGGACGCCGCCCGCCCCGTTGATCTCGGCCCCGCTGATGATCAGGGCCAAGATCAGGGCCAAGATCAGGGCCAAGATCAGGGCCAAGCTGAGGACGCCATGCCCCCTGCCTGCCTCGGCGATGAGGACTGCGACAATGGGGATCTCTGTGACGGCCAAGAGCGCTGTGATCCTGCTCAGGGGTGTCGCCCAGGAGCGCCCCTCCTCTGTGATGATGGTGAGCCCTGTAACGGCCAAGAAACCTGTCATCCCGTTCAGGGTTGCCAAGCGGGCATCGCGATTTCGGGCTGCTGCCACCAGGATGACGACTGCGTTGCCCCTCAAACCTGTGGTGGCGGCGGCGAGGCGGCGCGCTGCGGCTGCACCCCGCTGAGCTGCGAGCAGGTCGTAGGCGCCTGTGGGCTCGTCGATGATGGCTGCTCTGGGCAAATCTCTTGTGGCCCAATCTGCACTGATCAACAGCGCTGTGAAAATGGGCAGTGCATTGCCCTCTATCCACAGCAGCGCGTGGGCATCTTTTACCTGCTCTGGCACGCCTACGCGGCCCAAGCCATGATGCAGATCCCCGCTGAGCGGCGGCTGAGCATGGAGGACGTCATCCGTGACCCCGCCCTTGACCCCTCAGCGATGCTCCAAGCATGGGGTTTGATGAGCCAAGCCATGAGCTTTCACTACCACATGACGCCCGAGCGGGGCTTCTACTGTATGTATCGCCCGCGCCCAGGCGAGGCGCCCTACGCGCCGCCCCACGACATCGACGCCTGCGACACGATCTCCGCCGTCGCCGAGGCCCACGCCCGGCAAATCTGGGGCGCGGGCGTGGACTTTGTCTTCCTCGACGTCACCAACCTGCCGCGTCAGGGCGTGTTTACGGATGTGCTGGGGGTCCGCCCGGTGGAGGTGCTGTTTGAGGAGTGGCGCGCCCTGCGTGATCGCGGGGAGATGACCCCGCAGATCGCCGTCTGGGTGCCTGTGGTGGCCCCCGAGGGCGGCGCGCGACCCACCTATGAGGCCTTCCTCAACGGCGTCTACAACGATCCACGCTATGACGACCTCGTCCTGCGCGACGCCCAGGGCCGCAAGGTGTGGTTCGCGGTCAACAGCGGCGGGATCCCCGCCGATCCCGCCCATGTGGCCGTCATCGAGGCCAACGGCGGGCGCGGGGGGATGGTGGTGGTGCCCATGTGGGGGAACTTGAGCGCGGCGCAGATGGCCGACGGCACCGCCGCCTGGATGCAGCCCTGTCAGACCCTCGATCGCGCGGGCCGCGAGGTCTTCACCGCCATCATCGATCCGGCGCGCGGCTGCGATCAGCGTCTCCAACCTCAGAGCCCCATCGGCGCCATCGCCTCGGTCAGCGTCAGCTACCAGCTCAACTACGCCAGCCTCCCGTTCGTCGCCGCCGGGCGCAACGATGGGCTGACCTTCAAGCTCCAGTTCGCCACGGCCCTGCGCGCCCAGCCCGATTGGATCTTGATCAACGCCTGGAATGAGCTTATCGCCCAGCCACAGCACAACCCCGGCTTCACGGATCAAGGCCCCTTGGCGCGCAGCATGGGCTTGCTGCCCGCTGAGGACGGCAGCGACGCGTGGCTTTGGGTGGACACCTACGGCGCCGCCTTCTCCCGCGACATCGAGCCCACGCTGGAGTATGGCGATCGGCTCTATGAGGTGATGCGCTCCTGCCTGCGTGTTCTACGGGCGGGCGGCTGCGGCGCGGCGCCCGGTGAGGATTGCTGCGATCTCCGTCGGACGCACAACCTCGTCTGGAGCGCGCGGCTGCCCGATCCAGCGCGGGCGATGGACACCCAGCACATCTTGACGATCTCCGCAGAGGAGGGCGCCCGCCTTATCCAAGAGGGCTGGGAGGAGGTCTGCGCCCCCGGCGTAGACGCCAGCCCAGAGGTCTGCACCGCGACGACCCACCTCACCGGCGACGGCCCCTTCTTGCTCTACGCCCAGCCCGGCCCAGGGCGGACCTTGCTCTATCGCTGCCATGTCTTGAACCACCACCACTTCTTCAGCGCCAGCGCCACTTGTGAGGGCCAGGTGGTCGAGGGTCCGTTGGGTTGGATGGCCGACGCGCGCAGCTCTGAGGCGCCCCGCCCCCTCTCGCGCTGCTACAACACGCGCACCCAGGTCCACTTCCACTGGCTGGGCGAGGCTTGCCCCGTGGATCTGCCCGACGTGCGCCATGAGGCCGCGCTGGGCTACGTCCGCTGAGGGCCTGGCGCCGCGCTCAGTCGCCCAGCGGGACACGCCAAAAGACGTCCACGCCGCCGATCCCCGCGTCGCCATACAGCGTCTCCAGGGTCCAGCGCGGCGCGAGGCGCACCTCACCTCGGATCTCCGTCTCGTTCTCCGCCTCGGGCGCATTGTGGTGGTAGCGCGTCTCCACATAGAGCCACGGCGACAGCGTCTTGCCCAGCGCCACGATCGGCTCCTCCACCGAGTCGCCGAAGGACACCCGCACGCGATCGACGCTGATCCGATCCTGAAGCTGGCGCTCCAGATCCGCGTTTTGGAACGCCGCCAAGAGCCGCGCCGCCTTACGCTCCACCTGCCCATCGCCCTCCTCGCCGCGCTCCACCGAGCCCGTCACCAAGAGCGTCAGGATCTGATACTGCGGCAGGGGCGGCTGGGCGCTGAGGGTCAACTTCGGCGCCGCCGCCCGGCCTGTGATCTGCGCCGTGACGCGCGCCTCGGGCGTCTCGGCGTGGGCCACGAGGTTGAGATAGGGGTCCACCGCCCCGCCGCTGGAGAGCGTCACCTCGCCCGTCTCCAGCTCAAAGCGGTTGCCCAAGAGATCAAAGCCGCCGCGCTCGGCCTTGAGGCTGCCGCGCACGGCCAAGGCGCGGGCCATGTCCACCTGCACACCGCCGCCCCAGCGCATATCCACCAGCGGGCCGCGCACGTCGAGCGGATCTTTAAAGCGCACGCTGAGGTGGATCGGCGGGCCTGGCGGGCCTGGCGGGCCTGGCGCCGCCTTGGGCGTGGGCGCTGTGGTCGCCTCGCCTTTAAACGTCAGCGCGTCGCTGCTGGGGATCGCCTGCGGCGCGCGGGCGTCCAGCGAGAGGATCCGCAGCGCGGTCTTGGAGATCTCCACGTCCACCTCGATCTTGTTTTTGGGATCGGCGCGCAGGGCGACGTCGATCTGCGTGTCGAGGCGGCTGGGCGGTACGCCGGGGTTGAGCAGCGGGAACTTGTCGAGGGTCAAGGTCAGCGCGCCGACGGCCACGCCTTGCTCATCCAGCGTCACCTCGCCGCGCAGCCGCCCCTCGCCCTCGCCGCCCTTAAAGCGGATCTCGTCGATCCGCGCGCCGCGATCGTGGAGGGCGATCCGCGCCCGCATCCCCCGCAGCCGCTGCCCCAGCGCCGCGACGGTCAGCGCGCCCTCGTCGAGCGTCACCTCGCCCTTGATCTGGGGCCGCCCCACGCGCCCGCTGACCGTCGCCTCCAGCCGCGCTCGCCCCTCGGGCCGCGACAGCTCATCGGGCAGCCATGGCGTGAGGATCTTGAGCGGCAGGTTGGGGATCTCCAGCCGCGCCTTGATGGGGATCTGCTGGGGATCAAGCCGCCCCAGCCGCGCGGCCTTGATCTCCACGCCCGCCTCGGCGGTGAGCCGCGCCTCCACCGCGCCCAGCGCCGTCGCTCGCAGCTCAAGCGCCTGTGAGGTGGGGCTGATCTTGAGGTCAAGGCGGAGCGGGACGGCGCCTATCTGGGGCGCTTGGACCTCGCCATCGAGGTGAATCGTCCCCGCCAGCGCGTCCACGCTGGCCCCCTCTAGCCGCGCGTCGAGGTTGATCTCAAAGGGCGCGGCCTCCAGGGCCTTGACCCAGGGGCTCACCCAGGCCGAGTCCACGCGGCTGAGCGTCAGCTCCAGGCGGTGTGGCCCCTCTGGGCGCCAGCGCGCCCGGCCCATCGCCAGGTTGAGCGTCAGCGGCGCCTCGACCTTGAGCTTGATCTCTCGGCGATCAGGGGCGCCCCGCGCCGCCAGCCGCGCCTCCACCCGCCCCGCGCGGTAGCCCGCGTCCAGATCGAGATCACCCAGGCGCTTGCCCTGCCAGCGCAGCGCCTCGCCCCTGAGCTGGAGATCGATCTCCGGTCGGGCGAGGCTGCCCTTGAGGTCGAGCGTGAGATCAAGCTGGCCCTCTGCGGGGAGATCGGGGACGGCGCGGCGCGCTTGTCGGAGATCAAAGCCACGGATCTTGAGGCCCAAGCGCGCCGCGCCCTGTGGATCAAAGCGCCCCGGCGCCAGCTCAAGCGCCGCGCCGTCGGCCTGGAGGCGGATCGCGCCCCAAGAGACACGCCCACCGTTGACCTCGATCCGCGTCGGCGCGTGTAGCCGCGCCTCATGGCCCAGCGCTTGGGCCTCCAAGGCGTCGATCCGCACCCGAAGCGGCGGCCCAGGCTCGATCCGCGCCGCCAACTGGACACGATCACGCCCGCCACGGCGCCGCTGGCGCAGGTCTAGGCGGGCGTCAACGCGCTTGGGTGTGCCCTGGGCGTGCAGATCGAGATCGACGGCGCCCATCGCCGCAGCGTGATGGGCGCCGCGCACCTTGATCTCTGCCTCGAAGGGGCGCTGAGGCCGCGTGGGCTGGGCGTTGAACTTGAGATCCACCGAGGCGACCGAGGCGCCAAAGCCTTGGATGCCGCGCGCCTCCACCGATCCCACGCAGCGCAGGGCCTCTAAGACCCCCTGGCAGCGGCCCTGGGTGGTGATCGCCGCCTGGATCTTGCCATTGAGCGCGGGGATCAGGGCCAGGGCGCGGGTGAGCGCCGGCGCGTTGACCCGCCAGCGCGCCTCCAAGGCCCCCTTGAGGGGCGCCTTGAGGTCCAGATCGGGGGCCGCGGCGTTGAGGTGGATGTTCACCCCTAACACCTTGGTATTTAACTCGATTTTGGCCGCACCTGGGCGCAGCTCGGCCTTGAGATCCAGGTCAAAGCGCCCAATCGGGGCGGCCTCACAGCCGGGGCAGCTGAGATCGACGTTGAGGTTGATCTCCTGGGGCTTGATCGAGGCGAGATCACGCAGCGCGCGGGGCGGGGCGCGGGCCTCAACCCGCCCCAGGCCGGTGAGCCGCGCCGTGGCGGGCGCGCCCAAGGCGTCTGGGCGAATCTCCTTGAAGCGCAGATCGATCTGGGCCTCGATATGAGGCAGGATTTGGCCCTTAAAGTCGATCTCCACGGCGGCCTCGGGGCTGATCTGGACACGCAGGCCGCCCTCGAAGCCGTAGAGGCCGCCCTTGAGCGCCACGCTGACCTCTGGATCGGCGGGCAAGGGCGGCAATTTAGCCAGCGCGGCGATGAGCGCCTTGGGCGCCACGGCCCGCAGCGCCAGATCCACCCGCAGCGCGTCCAGATCCCCCTCCAGTTTGGGGATCATCACCCGCCCTTTGTTCGTCTCAATTCGCAAATCAGACAGCGTAAAGCGGTTCTTGATCCATCCCAAGGTCAGCGCGCCGCGCTGGAGGTTGAGATCTTGGGCGATGGGGGCCTTGACCTTGAGCCGGGACAGCGCCACGCGGCCCTCGACGCCCTTGAGATCAGCCGCGATCGTCACGCCAAGGCCGAGCACCAAGGGCGTCGGCGCCCCCCCCGTGGCGTCCCAGACCTCCACCCCCGTGATCTCCACCACGGCGGCGATGGGCAGCGGCAACGCCGGGATCAGCGTCGGCCCGCGCGGCGGCGGTGGCGGCGGCGGGCCCTGGGCGGGTGGGGCGAGATCGAGCAGGGCGCTCTGGCCGTCGTAGGCCCGCAGCGTCAACTTAAGCCCGTCGATCTCCACCGTCAGCGCCTCTAAGGCGCGGGCGCTGAGGAGCCGCGCCGGGGACCAGGCCAGCCGCAGGCGCTTGATCTCCACCAAGGGCGCCCCTCGGCGGTCCTTGAGCGTGAGGCCCCGCAGCGTGAGATCGTCGATCAGGCTGCCCTCCACGGCCTCTAGCTGCGCGCCGCCCGGGATCAGGCCGTCGTACAAGGTCACGCCCTGATGTAGCAGCCACCCCGCGCCGGTCTCCGTGGCCAGGAGGGTGATGAGCAGGCTCAAGATCAGGGCGATCAAGGCCAAGAGGGCGATCAGGGCGCGCCGCGCCCACCTCCAGGCGCGGCGGGGGCGTCGTGGGGCGCTCAAAAGGACTCTCCCAAGGCGAGGTGAAAGGCCCAGCGGGGCTCGTCGGCGTACTCCGGGGCGTCGGTGAGCCGGTGGCCGTAGTCCACGCGCAGTCGCCCAATCGGCGTCTCGGCGCGGACACCCCCGCCCGCAGCGTATTGCCAGCGCGCGGCGTCAAACTCGGCCTCGCCAGGGCGCACATCCCCCCCATCGAGGAAGGCCGCCAGCAGCAGCGGCCCCGTGATCTTCAACCGCAGCTCCAGGTTGCCCAACGCCATGGAGTCGCCGCCGATGGGCACGCCCCGGCAGCCCGTCTCCCCCTCGGCGCAGGCGCTGATCTGCGGCGAGAGGCGGCTGAGGCCCCAGCCCCGCACGGTGTCGGCGCCGCCGAGCATAAAGCGCATGCTGATCGGCGCGCCGGGGTGGTCGCCGTAGGTGTGGATCTCGCCGATCTCCAGCCGCGCCGCCAAGGTCAGCCGCGCGCTCAGCGGCAAATATCCCCGGATCGAGGGCCGCAGCCGCAGGAAGTCGAAGTCGCCGCCCAGGGGGCCGCCGACCCAGTCGGCGTCGAGGCCCAGGATCAGGCCGCGCGTGGGCTTGAGCAGGTCGTCCGTGAGGTACACGCGGTAGCTCAGCGTGAGGTAGCTGATGAGGTAGGGATCGCGGAAGTCTTGGCCCAGCGCCGTGCGGTTGAGATCGAAGGCGTCGGAGAGGTCGAAGAAGTCGAAGAACTGGACGGTGTGGGCCAGCGTGGCGCGGGTGAAGCCGAAGAAGAAGCGCGAGACGGTGGAGCGCAGCTGCGGCGTGTGGAAGCGGTAGCCGTCGTAGAGCCCCAGCTCGTAGGAGGGCGTCCAGGTCCAGACAAGCCCCGGCTCAAGCCAACCGCGCTTGTGGATCGTGGGCTCCAGGTGCGCGATGGGGCCGCTGCGCTGGGCGTCCCATGCGGTGGGCAGCTGGGCGTAGCCGAGGCGCAGCCGCACGTCGAGCCGGGTGAGGTCGCCCAAGAGGTCGCGGTGCGTGTAGAGCGCCGTCAGCCGCTCCTCCCAGCGCGTGGGCTCAAAGCCCAGGCCCACCCCCAGCTTGAGGCTCTGGATCTGCGCCTCGCGGACCCGCGCGGTGAGGCCCACTCGGCCATCAGGGGCGATCACCTCGTCGAGCTGGGCGGTGACGGCTTGTAGCACGTCGAGGTTGTAGAGGGCGGCCTCCACGCGTTGCACGGCGGCGGGGCTGTAGTCGCGCCCCTCTTGGGCTTGGACGGCGGCCAGCAAGGGGGCCTCGGGCAGCGCTCGCAGGCCGCTGATCCGAATCGGACCCAGCCGCGCCCGCCGCCCCGGCGCGATCTCCACGCGCGCCTCGGCGATGGCGGCGGCGCGGTCCAGCTCGGCGCGGACCTCGACCTCGGCTAAGGGGTGGCCGTGGGCTTGGAGCGCGGCGCGGGCGGCGG
>JAHJCH010000126.1 GCA_018813065.1 Myxococcota bacterium | reverse complement strand
GCGGCGCGCGAGGCGCTGGCGCGCCTCTTGGGGCGGCCCCCCGGCGCGGCGGCGACCGATGGGCTGATCTTGGAGGGCCTGCGCCCTTCGACGGCGCGGGCCGCCGCGCGCGCTCACCTGGGCGTCGAGGATCTAGAGATCTTGATCGCCTGCCCCCCCTCGATGGCCGCCCCCTTGGCGGCGGCGGCCCGCGCGGCGGTGACGATCATCGAGTCGCCCAGCGGGGCGTCCCTCGACAAGCAGAGGCAAAAGGCTTAGAGAGCCCTCCTCACCACGGGAGGCGATGATGCGTAACACTCTTCAAGGCTTCTGGGCGCTGCTGACGCGACGCGCCGCGTTTCGCCGCCTCTGGTGGAGCACCCTCATCTCTCAGCTGGGCGACTGGCTGAGCTATGTCGCCGTGAGCGTCCTCAGCCTCCATCACGGCCATGGCGCCCTGGGCATCGCCCTCGTCCTGGTCGCCCATCACCTGCCTCACGCCCTGCTGGCGCCCATCTCCGGCCCCCTCGCCGATCGCTTTGATCGCCGCCGCCTCCTCATCGGCGCCTATGTGGTCAACGCCGCGCTGACCCTGGGGATGTGGCGCGCCGCCCTGACCGGGGATATCTACCTTTTGCAAGGGCTCCTCTTCGCCCGCGTCTCCGTCGGCAGCCTCGTCTACACCGCCCGCAGCGCCGCGCTGCCCAAGCTCGTCGAGCATGACGAGCTGCATCAGGCCAACGCGCTCTTATCGCTGACGTGGAGCACGCTCTTCGCCGCTGGGGTGGCCCTGGGCGGCTTCTTGACACAGGCGATGGGGCCACAGACGGCGGTCCTGCTCGACGCGCTGACCTTTGTCTTGGCCGCCGTCGCCCTCTGGGGCTTGCCGCCCCTGCCGCCCCCCCAAGGCGCGCAGCGAGCGACCCTCTCCCCCGGCGCCTTGATCGAGGCTTGGCGGGCGACGCGCGGCCGCCCACGCCTCAAGGCCGCCCTGCTGGCCAAGATCCCCGTCAACTCAATGAACAGCGTCACTTGGGTCAGCCTCAACCTCGTCGCCATCCACCTGATCCCCGGCGTGGGCGAGGCGCAAACCCTCGGCATCTTCCACGCCACCCGCGCCGTGGGCACGGCCATCGGCCCCCTCTTGCCCACCCGCTGGCTCCCCCGAGGCAGCAACACCGCCGCCCCCCTCATGTTTTTCGGTGCCAGCGTCTTCGCCCTCAGCCCTCACTGGTCCTTGGCCCTCGTGGGGGTGTTCTTGTGGGGCGTCGCCGGTGGTCATAACTGGGTGGCGAGCGCCAGTCACCTACAAGCCTGCGCGCCCCAGCACCTCTTGGGGCGCCTCTCGGCCCTGGATCTGCTGTTGATGACCCTCGCCAGCACCACCATGACCCTCTCAGGCGCCGCCCTCAACGACCTGACACAGGCGCCGATGACCAGCGTGGCTTGGGGGCTCTTGTTCGCGGGGCCGCTGTGGCTTTACCTGTTGCGGTTTGAGGGCTGGGGGGGCGCCTCAGCGGCGACGACGGCGGATAAAGAGGGGCAGGAGGAGGAGCAGGAGGGCGCCCGCGCCGCCGTTGAGCCCTGAGCTGCGGCAGGTGCAGCCGATGGCCTCGGGATCAGGCTCAAGGCCGCTGTCTGCTTGGCCGCCGTCGCCGATCTCGCCCGTGATCTCGCCGCTGTCTGGGGGGGGGACCGCGTCGATCTCAGGGATCACCTCGGCGTCGGGCGTGACCTCGCTGTCTGGGCCGATGAGCCCGCTGTCGGGGATAAAGGTGCCCGCGTCGGCCTCGATGACGCCCGCGTCCTCGCCGGGCGTCGGCGGCAGCCAGTCCGGCAGGCACTGGGCCTCGCCGTTGACCGGCTCGCAGGCTTGACCATCGGGGCAGCTGATGTGGGCGCAGGGGCTGTCGGTGCATTGGCCGTTGACGCAGTGGCGACCCACGCCGCAGGCCACGCCCGCGCAGAGATCCCGCGCGCAGACGCCCGCCGCGCAGCGCTCACCCGGCGCGCAGGTGACGTCGAAGCAAGCGTCGGCGACGCACTCGCCGTCCACGCACTGCTCATCGAGCGGGCAGGCGATCTCGGCGCAGCTGGGCACACACAGGCCGTCGCGGCAGAAGGCGTCGGCGGGGCAGGCCGTCTCAGCGCAGGGATCGATGACACAGGCGCCCGCCACGCAGATGTAGCCCGCCTCGCAGCCCGCCTCATAGCAGGACTCGGAGACGCACTCGCCCTGGACGCAGATCCCTGTCTCGCAGGTGACCTCGGCGCAGGGATCAATGCAGGCGCCGCCCTGGCAGCGCCAGCCGCCGGGACAGTCAGCGGCCACGCAGGGATCGACGCAGACGTTATTGAGGCAGATGTCACCACCAGCGCACTCCTGGTTGGAGGGGCAGGGCGGCGCGCAGTGGCCATCGACGCAGAGGTAGCCGACGGGGCAGAGCGTGCCCTCATCGGTCTGGCCGTCGCAGTCGTTGTCCACGCCGTCGCAGCGCTCCTCAGGCGTGCCTACGCCGCAGATCCCACAGGCGTTGCGCAGCCCCTCGTCGATGAAGCCGTCGCAGTTGTTGTCGATCTGATCGCAGATCTCAGGGCTGGCGCTGCCCTCTTGGATGCAGCCCCAGAAGCCGTTGACGCACTGACGGTGGCCCCGCGCGCACTGACCTGGCAGGCCTGTGGCGCAGAGATCCGGCGGGAAATCGCCGTCATCAACGGCGTTATTGCAGTCGTTGTCGAGGCCGTCGCACAGCTCCTCGCTGGGCTCGGCGTCTTGGACACAGACGAGCGAGCCGCCCTCGCAGCGCTGGTGACCGTCGGCGCAGACCCCGAAGAAGCCCGTGTCGCAGGCGGCGCCGCCGCCGGGGTTGTCCTCATCGACCTCGCCGTCACAGTCATTGTCAAAGCCGTCACAGATCTCCACCTCGGGGGTGTGCAGGACGCGACAGAGGACCTGGCCGCCTTGGCAGATCGTCTCGCCGACGCCGCAGCGCCCCGCCTCGCCTTCGATGGCGCAGCGCAGCGCCCCGCCGGGGTTGCCCTCGTCGATCTCGCCGTCGCAGTCATCGTCGATGGAGTTGCAGACCTCCAGCTGTGGCTGGCTCTGAGTGAGGCACAGCAGCTCGCCTTGGGCGCAGGCATAGAGGCCGTCGGCGCAGATGCCGGGCTGGTCCGTCTCGCAGCCGAGGCCCAAGCGTAGATCGTCCTCATCGACCTGGCCGTCACAGTCATTGTCCACACCATCACAGCGCTCCACGGCGGCGTCCTCGACGGGCATACATTGCAGCCCGCTGAGCGTGCATTGCATCAAGCCCGTGCCACAGACGCCCTCGCGGCCCGTGTCGCAGGGGCCGCCGCCGCCGGGGTTGCCCTCGTCGATCTCGCCGTCACAGTCATTGTCGAAGCCATCGCAGATCTCAAGCTGGGGCTCAAAGAGCGCGCGGCAGCTCAGCGCGCCGCCCACGCACTCCAGCTCGCCTTGCCCGCAGCGCCCCGGCGCGTCCAGAGGGCAGAAGCCGCCGCCGCCGGGGTTGTCCTCGTCGATGGCGCCGTCACAGTCATTGTCTACGCCGTCGCAGATCTCCAGGCTGGGCTGCTGCTGCTGAACGCAGCTCAGCGCGCCGCTGCGGCAGATCGTCTCGCCCGTGGCGCAGACCCCGCTGCGCCCCGTCGCGCAGGGCCGCGCGCCGCCGGGGTTGCCCTCGTCGATCTCGCCGTCACAGTCATTGTCCACGCCATCGCAGATCTCATCGTCCTCTGGCGCTTGATCCGCGACGCAGAGGATCTCGCCCAAGACGCAGGCCAACGCGCCCGGCGCGCAGACGCCTGGCTCGCCCGTCTGGCATTCACCGCCGAGGCCGGGCACGTCATTGTCGATGAGCCCATCGCAGTTGTTATCCACACCATCACAGATCTCAGGGGAGCCGCCGTTCTCGCCGACGCAGACGAACTGACCGAAGCGGCACTGGCGTGTGCCCGCGCCGCAGATCCCCGCCCCGCCCGTCTCACAGGCCTCGCCGATCCCCGCCAGCCCCTCATCGATCTCACCGTCACAGTCATTGTCGAAGCCATCGCAGACCTCATCGCTGGGCTGGTTGAAGGCCATGCAGCGCACCCCGCCATCGCGGCAGACGCTGAGGCCCATGGCGCAGCGGCCCAGGAGGCCGTTGTTCATGGGGCACTCTTGACCGCCGCCGGGGTTGTTCTCGTCGATCTCACCGTCGCAGTCATTGTCGAGGCCATCGCACAGCTCCAAGCCTGGATCGGCGTTGCGGATGCACAAGAGGTGGCCGCCACGGCACTCGCTCGTGCCCTCGGCGCAGAAGCCGATCTCGCCCGTGTCACAGCGCTCGCCGCCCTGGGGGTTGCCCTCGTCAATCGAGCCATCGCAGTCATTGTCTACGCCGTCACAGACCTCAGCGCTGGCCTGCGTGAGCTGATCGCAGAGGATCGCCCCGCCACGACAGACCGTGCGGCCTGCGGCGCAGGCGCCGATGAGCCCCGTGCCGCAGTTGCGGTTACCGCCGGGGTTGCCATTGTCCACCACGCCGTCACAGTCCTCATCCACGCCATCGCAGGACTCCGGCTCGGGGGCGTGATCACGCACGCAGGCCAGGACGCTGTTGATGCAGTGACGCACGCCATCGCCGCAGATCCCCGCCTCGCCCGTGTCACAGGAGCCGCCGCCGCCGGGATCGCCCTCATCGACGACGCCATCACAGTTGTTATCGTCGCCATCGCACAGCTCAGGGCCGTCGGGGATGCAGTGATAGTCATCGCAGGCGTCGCCGAGGCCATCGCCGTCCAGATCAGACTGATCGGGGTTGGAGTCGGTGGGGCAGTTATCGCAGGCGTCGCCGACGAAGTCCCCGTCCGAGTCCGCTTGATCGGGGTTGGGGACGTGTGGGCAGTTATCGTCGCCTTGACAGATGCCGTCTTGATCGCCGAACTCGTCGCCGCAGACGCCGCCGAGGGAGCGCTCAAGCACCAACAACGCGAAGGCCGTCTCTGCGTAGACCGACCAGCTATTATAAATCCAAGAGCCGTTGGCTTGTTGCTGGGCTAAGAGCGTGTAGGCCAGATCTGAATACCAATTGTTCGGCTCCTCAGGGAAACCCAAGACCGCCATGTCACGCCCACCACCAACCGAGTCTTCGTAGACGCCAGGGCCGCCCGTGTTTGGAGAGACCTCAAGCGCCTTAGCGACGGCCCACATATAGTAGTAATAGCCCCAGTTAATGCGATTCTCGTACTCCCAGTGGTCACGAATCCAGGTCATTGTTCGCTGTGTACGCGCATCATCGGCGGTGAGCCCCGCGAGGCGATAGGTCCAAAGACCCGAGGCGGTCATTGAATGGATCGAATCACTGCTGGCGCAGCCTCGATACATATGACCGCCGTCCGCGCGCTGCGTGTTCTGCAAGAAGGGGATGGTGTTGGGCAGAACATCATCCGCGGCGCCCCAGTGCGCGGCTGCGGCGGAGAGCCCCGCCATCGAGAACTGCGTGGTGGAGAGATCGCCATCGCTGGCTGGGTTGTTATAGCTCCAGCCGCCATTGTTGCACCAGTCTGCGCGATGACTCTGCGTCGCTTGTAGCGCGACCGCGCCGTTCGAGATGGCTTGAGAGACGAGGACGCTCGCGCCGACGTTATCGGGGCCGCCTGTGGAGAGATAGAGCGACAGCCCCATCAAGCTGGAGCCCGTGCCATATGAATACGCGCGCCCATTGCTGTTGAGGGCGGGGTCCATATTGATGAGATAGCGCGCCATCCGCTGAAGGCGATTTTGATCATCGGGCAAGGAGTTACGGTAGCCCAATGAGGGCGCTTGCCAGTCTGGGCTGGCCCGCTTCTCCAAGAAAGCGAGCATACACAGGCCCGTGGCGTGGCCGCCCAGGTTCCCGTTGGACTCTTGGTTGCGGTAGAACTGAAGGCCGTCCTCGATGGCTTGGTTCACGCGATCCCCGAAGGGCGTGCGGAACGCGTAGCTCGGTGAGAGGAGCAGCCCGCTGGCGAGCAGCGTCGCCATCAGACCCGTCTTCTTCATAATTTCCCCCAAATGGCCCAGAGCAGCTCTCAGTTAATCACGAAGCTCAGCCCAAGGCTATGATGGGCCGCGCGGCGCGCTGAATCCCTTTAAATCACGGAATTTTAAATGTTATTTTTAAGTGCTTTTTTAGGAAATCGCCCGCCCCGCCCCGCCCTCGAACAGCGCCGCCAGCGCCAAAATCCGCGCCGGCGGCGTCCTCATCCAGCAGATCCCCGTGCCGAGGGGGTAGCGCGGTGACATCCCCCGCAGGAAGAAGTAGACCGAGCCGCCGAGGTGCTGATGCGGATCATAGCCTGGCAGGCGCAGGCTGAGGTGGCGGTGCAGCGCCACGAGGTAGAGGTGCGCTTGAAGGATATAGTGGGCGCGACCCATGTCCACCTGGAGCCGCGACGGGTGATAGTCGGCGACGCGCTCGCCGAGGTGGTTGGTCTTGTAATCGGCGATATACCAGCGCCCCTCGTGGACAAAGACCAGGTCGATGCTGCCCTTGAGGAAGCCGTGATAGGGCGGGAAGTCTAAGGCCGCGAGGCGATCTGCGTATTGATCAGGCAGATCAGGGCCTGGATAAGCCTTGAGCGGTCCTGCCAGCGCTTCACCGCTGAGATCGCCATGGGGGCGCAGGCCGCCCTCCACCGGCAGCATAAAGTCCAGCTCATTGAGGCGCCGCGCCTCGGGGATGTCCGCCAAGCAAAAGCCCGTCTCATCCAAGGGCGCGTGCAGCGCCTCATACAGCCCCGCCGCCAGCCGATCGGTCGGCCAATCAAAGGGGCGCTGCTCGCGCTCGATCACTGTGTAGAGCGTCGCCTGGGAGGCGGAGAACGGGGTGTCCTCAAGGACACGGTGGAGGCAGCTGCCCAGGAGCGCGCCGCCGAAGACATCGGCCAGATCAATGCGCGCCTCACCGGTAGGGAAGACCATCTCCGAGTCCTCGATCTGATCGGAGGTGTGTGAGGCGCGGCGCAGCATCTGGCTAAAGCTGGAGCGCAGCCACGCGTGATCAAAGGCCAAGGGCGGCGGCGGCGGCGAGGGCGGCGGCGAGGCCAGGGTGAGCGGCGGCGGCGGCGAGGCCAGGGGTAAGCGCCGGCCCAAGGCCGCCACCAACGCGCCGTCATCGGTCATGGGCAGCTTACCCAGGAGGTGGCCGAGGAGGCCGCGCTCCGCGCCGGGGAAGGCCCCCCAAGAGAAGGTGCAGGTCTGGGTGGTGAGGTTAAGCAGCCCCCGCAGCGTCTCCAGCTGTGCCTGGCGCGCTTGAGCCTCCGCCGCGACGCGGCGCTTGGTGTCGGGGCGCACGTCCACGATCGGCCCTTGGGGGGTCTCCAAGCGCAGCGGCGCGCCGCGCTGTGGCCGCACCGGCGCCCAGACAAAAGGACACCAGAGGTGATCGTACGCAGCGCCGATGGGTGTTGTCAGCAGGGCCACGCCGCCGCCGGGCCGCAGGCGATCCGCTGGCCCGGTGGGCGTGGTCGCCAGCAGGGCGCGCAGGCGTGGCAGGAGCGCGGCGGGGCCGCCGCCGAGGGGATAGAGCCGCTCGACGAGGTGCAGCCAGTCCTCGACGCGCCGATCCGCGCGGGCGGCGAGGGCCTCGACGAACCCCAGCTTATCGCTCAGGGCGCGGACCGCCGGGCCAGGGCCTGCCCAGAGCCACTGGGCGGAGGCCTGCCTCATCGCGTCCACCCACCTCGACCACGCCTGCTCCCCATCGCCCGCGTCCAAGGCGGCCAGCGCCTCGGCCCTCAGCCCGATGAGGCTGGTGGCCAGGGCAGTGCGGATGCGCTTGGGGGTCGGCTCAGCGAGGGCGACGAGGAGCGTCAGCAGCTCATGGGCGAGGGGCGTCGCCCAGACGCTGTGCTCGATGTGCAGGGCCGCTTGAAGCCCCCGCGCTTGCAGGGCCGCCTCCAGCCACAGCGCCTCCTCGGCCCCAGGCGTCCAGATGGCGCAGCGCGAGGGCGTCGCGCCCTCCGCCACCCGCGCGGCCACCTCCTCGGCCACGACCTCGGCGATCTTGGGCGCCAAGCGTGGCGCCAGGCGCCCGCCCTCCAGCGGTTGACCCGCGCGGTGCAGGAAGCGCAGCCGCAGATGCGCCTCGACCTGCTTACCCCGCCGCAGCGCCTCCAGCGCCTTGGCGGGCGCGCTCAAGCCCCGCTCCATCTCCCACACCTGCGCCTGTGGCCCCAAGCAGGGGAAGCCCTCCGGCGCCAGGATCAGATCAAAGCGCGCGGCGATGAGCGCGCGCAGCTGGGGGCCGCGTGTGGGATCATCGAGGGTGCGCCGCAGCGCGCTGAGGGGGCTGAGGGGGCGCGCGCTCGCCGTGTCCACCAAGTCGGCGAAGATCGGCTCATCGAGGGGCTCGACCTCCAGGCCAGGCGTCGCGTCGGCCCAAGCCGCCACCTGGGCCAGCTCCGCCGCAGCGGGGGCGGGGCGCCCCGCGTGCTGAGCGCGGATGATCTGATCCTCAACCAGCTCACGCAGATCCCCACAGGGCCGCATCAGGGGATAAAGATCCGTAAGCCAAGCCAGCGCCGCCTCGGGCGTCATCACCCGCGCCGTCGCCGCGCCCTCCACGGGCTGCGTGGAGATGATCAACGCCCGCGCCGCCGCGCCGCCGCCTTCCAAGAACGCCGTCAACGCCTTCATCGTCCGATGAACCCCTCGATGCGACCCCAGATCAACATCGCCAGATCATGAAAGTCATAGCCCGCTGGCCGAGGGAAGCCACGCGAGCCCCCTTGCGGCGTCCAGCCATCCAGGTAAGGCGCCAAGGGCCCCCCCTCATAGACAAACATCTTCTGCGCCCTGGCCTCCGCGTCGCGGCGGCTGGCCACATCGGCGCGGCCGCGCAGGGCTTGGTGATACGCCGACGAGGTATCAGGGAAGAAGAGCAGCGGCCAGGACTGCCCCTCAAGGTAGAGCTGCACCAGCCCCTCAAGGTGGGTCAGGGCCTCGCGCTCGGAGAGGGGGCTGAGCCACACATGGGCGGGGCCTCCACGAGCGCGCCCGATGAGATGGCTGTTGGTCTGATAACCCAAGACATGCAGCGCCAGGTGTGTCACCCAGAGATCCAAGATCCGCCGCCCTTGAGGCCGGGAGAAGCTGGGCTGCGCCCGCCCGCCTTGCCCCAGGTGGGTCAATCGGCCCGTGAGATAGACGCCGCTGATCTTGCGCCGAAAGGTCTTGGGCGGCTCGGGCTCACCGCGGAGGCGCAGGGCGAAGGCGGCGATCTGCCCCGCCTCATCGGCGACCTCATCGAAGCGCCGCTGGCCCTCTTTACCGGGCGGCAGGAGCCCGCTGGCGCGCATCGCCTCACGCGCTTGGATCAGCGGCGTGCCCGCCAAGCACCACTCCAAGAGCGCCTCGCCTACGCGCCAGCGCGCCAAGCCATCGAGGTGGCCGGGCACCTGATCAGGGATCGGCGCGTACTCTGGCAGCAGCACCCCGAGGCGGCTGCGCAGGAGGTGCTTGATCGGCCCGGCCAGGAAGCGAGCCAGCTCATCCAGGCCCAGCTCTGTGGGCGGATCGATCTCGGGCAGGGGGCCTGGGAAGAAGGGCGGGGGGGGCGAGCCCAGTGGACGAGCGGGCGCGGCGCTGGGATCGACGTGCAGGCGGATCAAGCGACGCGTCGCCCACAGGGGCGCGGGCGCGTCGCCGACGACGACGACCAAGGGGAAGGGCACGGGGCGTGGCGCGCTGAGGGCGGCCAGCGTCACCTCACCTTGAAAGAAGCCAGAGGCGGGATCGGGCTGACACAGCAGATCATCCAGCCAAGCGGCGATGGCCGCCGCGGTCAAGGGCCGGGGGGTGGCATCGATCGCCAAGGCCAGCTGCGCGCGCACGAAGGCCTGATCGCGGGCGTTATCAGCGTCGAAGGCCATCAGGGCATCGAGCCAGGCGCCCAGCCGGGCGGCCCAAGTGACCATCGGGGCGGGCGTCAGGGCATGACGGGCCTGAAGGAGCTGCTCTACGAAGTCCACGAAGCGGCCTAAGAGGGCCGTCTCCCCCTCGACCTCGCCCTCGGGCAAGACCCCGCCGAACATCCTTGGCCCGCTGGTCATGGCCACGCCGAGGATCAGGCGATCGAGGCCGAAGCGCCAGGTCTGCTCCTCGAAGCGGGGCAGCCTGAGGGCCTCACGGTGCGCCCCATCGGCGCCCCAGCGCACCTGGGCCTCATCGAGCCAGACCTCCAGGCGCTCAAAGTCGGCGCTCTTGAGGCTGAAGCGGGCTTGGATGGGCGGCTCAGCGAGGAGGGCCAGCACCTCAGAGGCGCGCAGCCGCCCGCGCAGGACGCGCAGAGTATGGGCGAGGGCGGCGCCGACGGGGTGAGCGGCGTAGGTGGGGCGATCGGCGATCTGGAGGGGCAGGACACCGGCGAAGGTGGCGGAGAAGGCCGCCGCGACCCGCTCGACGTCCTCCACGGCGATGAGCACATCGCGGGGCTCTAGGCGCAGCTCCGCCATCGAGGCGCGGATCACCTCCAAGGCGACCTCCTCGGGCCGAGCGGCGGAGATTTGGCGGACCTCGGCGGGGGGCGAGGGAGGCGAGAGATCCAAGACGCGCAGGGCGGTGACGCGGCCCAGGTCATCGAGCAGGGCGTCGAGCCAAGGCGCGCGCGGGTTAAGGCCAAAGGCCCAAGCGCGTGGCGGATAAGGGCCGGGGCGCAGCTGCACGGCGCCGCCCTCAGCGCCCAAGCGCCAGCCAGCCGCGCGGCGAGTGGCGTAGAGCGCGTGCTCCAGCTCATCGGCGTCGATCTCGCCTTGGCCTTGGGCCAGGGTTGCCCAGACGGGCGGACAAGCGCTGACGGCGCGGAGATCCTCGGGGATGAGGAAGCGCAGCCCGGCGCAGATCCCCAGCTGCTGAGCGATCTGAAACTGGAGCCAGCGGGCGGTCCCATCGCCCTCGACGATGATCCACTCTTCGGTGAAGGGATCGGGGAGGTGTCGCAGGTCATCGAGGAGGGCGTCGAGGGCCAGGGTGGGTGAGGCGAGCAGCGGCATGGGGTGGCTCAAGCAGAGGCGGAGGGCTCAATCTCAACCGAGGGGCGTGAAAAAACAAGGGGGCGTGGGTCGCGGGGCGCAGCCCGGTGACGCGCCCTCCCCTCATTTTGAGGGTTGCAAGGCGCGCTGAAGGGTGCATATAAACACCAAAGTTGATCACTCTTGGCAAATAAAGGCGCATAGAATTAGGGCATCAAACGAATGAGCAGGGCGACGCGCGATAAAAATCACCGTGATGGGTTGAGCGTCTTCAACGATCGAAGGCGCGCAGCGCGGGGCGCCACCTCGGATCGAGGTCGAGACGGACGCGATCATGCCCTTCGTTGGCCTCAATAAATGGCATAAGCAATGAATATCTCTTGTGAAAATTGTCAGCATTCGTGTTGGAGCGCGCAGCGTTTTTGTCCTCGCTGTGGGCAGCGACTCGGCCATTACGCGCGGCGACATATCGAGCAGACGACATTGACGCGTCTGGGCGGTCGCGCGCTCCACAGCGCTCATTCAGCGCAGCGTTTAATGGGCGTCTTTGGCGATCTCGTCACAGTGGATCCGCAGGGCAACGCGCTGATGTATCGTCGCGAGGATTTGGAGAGCACCGAGCGCTGGATCGGCCAACCTCTCGTCGATGAAGCGCTCAGTCCACCCGTAGAGTTGTTGATCGTAGATCGGTGGCTCGTGATTCGGGATGAGTATGAACTGCGTATTATCGCCGGTGCGTTAATTCATAATACTGAAGTTCCCAATAAACACCTTGGTTTTGAACGGCCATGGGAGATTACTTCGCTCTTAGGGCAGCTTGATGGCCGTATTAACAGCTCTAGAATCTCATCCATGGGACGATTAAATCATTATTTGGTAATTCTTACCGTTCAAAATCATGCACCCGTTGTAAAAATAGTTAAAATTGATGAAGAAAAAACAACACCTTGGCGATCAGAACTAAAAGAGGTTGATCAAATCCCTCTTTCAAAAAATTTATGGTGGATTGACCGGGGTTCAACTCAGTCGAATAACCGGATTTTAGTTTGTAGCGAGCACAGTGTTATTATCATCTGGGTTAATAAACAGGGTGAGATTAGATCAAAGAGAGTGGATTTACCCGAAAATTATGAGGGTAAGATATTAATTGGTCAAACGATTGTTTCAGATTTAGGTATTATGATGATTACCAATGAAAGAAATAGCTTTAATATCCCTTGGTTTTTCAATGGAGCATTTTTAGCAAGAGTCGCTAATTCACCAACAGACTTAGAGGGGATTGAACATGACCTTGACCAAGGTAATAAACAGTTAATTATAGGCCGTACTTTTTCAAGAAGGCTTCATTTTGATTTTAATTTCAGTCGTTTCTTTAATGAACCTATTTACAATTCACTTACGATTAAACAAGTTGATTTTGATCTCCCATGTGCCATCTTTTTCAGAGATAATGTAAATGGAAATCTGTTTATTCGAATACCTGGATTGGAAAAACAAATTCCAATGAATGAAGTGATTGATGAAAATACTGAAATTAAAGCAGCGATTGAAGGTCACCGAATTTGGGTCTTAAGCCAAAGGTCACATCAATCTCTCTACGTCGAAACTTTCGACTGGTGTTGAGGTATAACGAGATGTTTAAAAGAATTATTTTCTTAGTCATTCTCTTATGTCTTACTTTTTTAAAAGTATATGCCAGTCCTCTTAGGATTCTAGTTGACGGCTCCGGTTCAATGAAAGGTTTTTTTTCAACAAATGGTGTTGAAGAGCTTGTCCGTCAAATTGAAAATGCATCAAAATCATATCAATTTGAAGTTAATAGCACTGTTTTCATATCAAACAAAGATAGCTCCGAGATAATTTTTCAAAATTTATGGACGTGGCTCAAAGAAAATCCATCAAAAAGATACGGTAATATCACTAAGTTAGATGAGCTTGTTGGTAATTTTTCGAAAAATGAAGCGATTATTATTATCACCGATAATTTCCAGGACAACGAGGGAGAAGGCATCGGTCGAACTCAATTATTTTATCGAAGATTACAGGATACCGCGCTAAGTAGAGTTTATTCTGCGCCTGTTTTACTCGAATTTGATGGTAGAGTTGAAGTTGGTGTTGGTATAGGCATCCCTGAAGGCAAAGAAAACGCACATAAAATATATGAATCTGCATTAGCGTATACTTCAAAACATTTCATTGGAAAAGATGGCAAAATTGGTACTCCGGTGTGGTATTCGCCAACAAATCAACAAGGTTTATGGAAAATACCCTATAAAGGCCTTCGAGGTCTCGCTGTTTATCTTTTACTGACTGAAAGCGATGATGAAATTGAGTATAAATTTAAAAATTTTGTCGAATTTATCGGTCAAAAAACAAACACATCACCTTTGCTTATTCGACCACTAGGATCTGATGCTGTAAAACTTAAGGCCACTGAAAGTGGTCAACCCGATCCAAAAGCTCTTGAATGTGCAGGTATTGAAATTAATTCACTCCCTAAAGCAAACTTAAATTTTCAAGTCAATGATAAAGGTGAATACTCATTAGGTTTAAAGCCAGATGTTGCTTTACGCTATAACCCAAGAAATCCCGCTCAGTTTGTCGTTGCATTTGATATCATTTCTACTCAAGCTCATATTCAACTGCATCCTGGCGGTGAATGTGAATCATCTGCAAAATTGATCGCAAGCCCATTAAAAGTTGAGGCTGCTCGACAAGATATTTTATTACCAGGTGTTCAAGGCCGCGCTTATGCACAACCTGCTTATTTAGTTACACCCTTGGATTCAGTCGGACCACGAGCCGTTTTTTTAGTGATTGATCTACCTCCGTTAGTCGGACCCGATGTGCCCGATGAGGTCTTCGCCGGTCAACTCTCCGCGAGCCTCGATTTTAAAATTCAAGTTCCTCCAAGCGCTTGGCGCACTGCTCCAAATGTTCAACGGCGTTATTTTACACCAAACCCTTTAGATCTTGCTCGCGTATTTAGCCCCAAGGATCTTGTCAGAGTTCTGGCCCCTCCTGCGATTGAACTGAGCCTCCCTGTTCATTTACGCTCCGAAGTCATCAACCCTGCACCTCGGCCTCAAACTCCAATGGATTTTCCATGGTGGTTACTTGGTCTATTTGGTGTTGGTGGTTTAAGTACTGGTTTATGGCGTTGGCTTCGCCCACTTGGATTTTATGCCCCTGTTAGAGTCAATGGGCAGCGTGGCCGTGCAGTTCGTGTGGGCGGTGTACTAAAGCCAATCAGAGGAAGTAAATTAAATATAGGTGATGGAAAACATCTCATTATCGAGCGATCAATGCGTCATGGTTCGCAAATCAATGTATTTTTTAATGATCAAAAGCTAAGAATGATTAAACCGGGTGAACGTCTTAATCTCCCTGATTCTGAATCTCGCTTAAGTTATCTCACCGGAATTGAACAACGCAACTTAAAAAAGGATGGTCAATATGACCAATATTAAATCACAGACGAGGGCTTCATTGTTTTTTCTTTGTGCTCTATTCTCTACAAGTGCTTTGGCACAAGCAAACCCTTGGCCGGATGAAACTGAAATTAAGCCAGTTGCTCCAAAACCAATTAAAAGCCAGCCTTCGACAGCTTCATCATCTGAAAAAGATTCAGGTGAATTATCAGAATCACCTGCGCCAGTGATCGCACCGACATCATCAAATTCAGCGAAGATCTATCTTTTTCAGCCTTCATGGTGGCCTGAAAAAATACCGAGATGGATATTGATTATTTTGGGTTGGCTTCTTGCTTATTTGTTAGGGTTACCAATTTATCGGCCTCTTCTTGATAAAGGTTGGTCACCCGCAGGTGCTGCTTGGTTTGCCATGTTTTTATCTGGATTATTTGTTTCTTTAGTATTGCCATATACATTCGCGGAAAAGATTTTTGTTCAAGGGTTTTTAGTCCCATGGTATCAACAGCTTAACGCATGGCTTTGGTCTTTCGCCCATGTTTCAATATTAATCGTAGTTGGTTTGATCGCATATATTACTCGGCCAACCTCACATCACGGACAGGAGAATCTTCGATGAGTCGTCCAGCGTACAACGGCTTCGATTTAAGGCTTGAGAGCAGTCAGAGCGCGATTCAAATCAAAAATTATGACGCGTTTAGGACCATTTATGTGCTGCTTGGCGGCACAGGAATGAAAATTGGTCTGAGGCTGCGAAAAAGAATTCTTGAAGCTTATGGATTTGCAAGACTACCTTTTCAAGAGTTTATTTGGCTCGATACAGATGGTAGAGATCAAAGTACGCAAACAATCGAAGACTCCAAAGCGATGGAGGACCGAATCAAATTCGGCCCTGACGATTTAGTCGATCTTCGACTGAGTTACGAGCGTGTAAGTCAATTTAGAGATAATCCACAGCAAGGTGAGTGGTTGTGGCGTTGGTTAGATCCTGAGTTTCTAAAAGAGCTTGGTCGTCACGCTACCGCTTTAGATGGGGCTGCTCAAATTCGTTCATTAGGTCGTTTGGCTTTTGAAAATCATTTTGATCAATTTCAAACCCGTTTTCAACAAAAAGGTGGTCGTATTCGTGGACCACAAATCGATTCTGAAGCTCGAAATCTTGGTTTCAATTTAGATCAACAAGGACTCGAAGTTGTTATTATAAGTTCTCTTGCAGGCGGAACAGGATCTGGTTGCTTTATTCAAGTGGGTAGATCTATCGCTGAATTGACGCGAAATTGGGGATTATCTGTTAATCTTACAGGTTATTTTTTGCTGCCTGAGATTTTTGATGAGCGACTTCAAGGTACAATGTATGAGGAAGTTAAAGCGAATGCCTTTGCTGCGCTTAGTGAATTAAATGCGCTGACTGCACGAACCCAAGGAGATCCAGACCCTTTCCAAATTGGTTCATATCGTTCAGAGAATCCAAAAACCAATCCATTTAATCAAATCTATCTTATTGATGGTCAAAATGATCAATCTATGACTTTTGGCACCCCCAAAGATCATGATGCTTTTGATATGGTAGCAGATGCGCTATTTTTAGATTTTGAACGCAGCGAATTTGGAACGCGTAAGCGATCTCATCGCTGTAATATGAGCCCGCATCTCTCA
This sequence comes from Myxococcota bacterium, assembly GCA_018813065.1. Classification (GTDB taxonomy): domain Bacteria; phylum Myxococcota_A; class Bradymonadia; order UBA7976; family UBA1532; genus JAHJCH01. The sequence goes on along the minus strand of JAHJCH010000126.1, from coordinate 24,825 downwards.
AACTTTGAGATTCTATCAACTCCAGTAGAGGATGGTGGTGGGACTCAACGCCACTATGCTTTTAGATTTCCAACCGCGTTTGGTGCATTGGGTGTCGCGCGTGTGCCATTTGATCGGCGACGCTTTCAGCGCGCTGCTGCGGCACGTCTTGCTTTTGATATGCTCAGCATCCTGATCTCCGATCCCAATAAAAAACTCCAAGGGCGAGAGATCGATGATCTGATCGTTAAAAAGAAGATCGATGAGTTTGGGCTTTCACAAGAGGGCTTGATTGACGAAATGGTCAGAGGAGGGGCTGGTATAGGCTCTCAACCTCTCTATCAACCTCATATTGATGAAGTTGAAGCGTTCTTTACTTCTAAACGTAAATTAGTGCAGCAATATTTTGATCCAGATGGTTTATCTAAAAAAGATCAATTAGAGCGATTGCGTAAAGCCGATCATTATACACGCGCCTTAATTGAGGAAATCTTAGCTCATTTTAAACAAATTCAGGATAAAATAAATCCTCTTTTGAGCCAAGATGGTGTACGTAGAAATCAAGGCAAAGATGGCATTACGATTATTGAAACAAGCGATGAAGTAATTTCACGCAGCAAAGATAAAATTAAAGGCTTAATCGTCGATCTTCTCGCAGATCCGCTTCAATATGGACTTGATTTGGCGGATCGAACGCTTGAAAAACTCTCTGATTTGTTTAATGCTGCTCCTCATTTACCTCAAATAGATGAACCATATGCACCATCTATTCAAATTACAACCAATCAAGAAATTGAGCGTGCTTTAGATTTACGTGAAGCTGCTGATGGTTTATGGCTGCCTGGATACGCAGGAATTGCGCGTCGTTTTTGCGATCGTCATCACAGCAGACTCTTGAGTGATGCTGGTGATAATCTTACTAAAAAAATTCGTATTGATCTCTTAGATATCGCTGAAAAAAGCATTAAATCTTGGATTCAAGCTCGGTATCGTCGCGCAGCTGCGGAGCGTTGTGGTCATTTATTGACTGAACTCTCCGGTTATGTCGGTAAGCGAGTTGAAGTATCTAATGATCGAGGCGAGACAACGGTTCAAACACAAGGTTTACGCCAAGAATTAAATCTTTATAGAGAAACATTAGATATTACTAAGCATTGGTTCAAGGGTCTTGAGGAATCTTATCGCAAAACATTTGTATCTGGTCGTAACGCGAGAGATCGAACGGCTTGGGATGAGCTACCTCAACAGCTTGACGCCTTCCTTCAGGGAGACCAAGTTGGACGGCAATCCATCAAGGAGACGTTATTAGATCAATGGTCAAACTTTTTAGTTCAAGAGCGGTTTTTAGCCGCAGGCGCTGGAGATATTGCAAATCAAGGAATTCGTAAAGTCTTAGAGTGGGCGGTGCAACGTCAACGCGATTCCAGCAAATGGCTAAACCTCCGAGATCGCCTTGAGCTATGGGCTGTTCGTCGTCTCTCTTACTCTGCGGCTGCTGATAGTGCGTTTGCCGGTCAAGATGACGCGCTCTCCTTGATCAGCGGCACCGCCGCCGATCAACAAGCGGCTTTGGATCAAGCAGGGCGAGGCGCCAACCCCTGGTTGCGCTTCAGCGCCGCCGTGGGGCGCCCCGCTGGGCTGCAACCCCTGGCCATCGTTGGTGTTCAGAGCAAAACCGCCGCTGCTGTGGTTGATTGGTGTCAAGCGCAAACGGGCGCCTTATCCCGCATCGATCCGCTCACCAGCGAAGGTGGCTCTGCGGTCGTCTACGCAGAGAAGATGGCCTTCCCGCTCTACAGCGTCGCGGCGTTGGACTCGCTCAAGAGCGCATATGACATCGTTAAAAAGCGAGGTCACTTCGACGTCTCCAAGCGTCACACTGAGCGCAGCTTCTTAGAGCTGCCTCATGTCCTCCCTCCTGCCAATCCAAGCGTCGCTCAGCGTTGGTTTGAGCTTGATCGTTTGGCGCTTGAGGCGGCTGTCTTGGGTGTGTTTACGGCTGATCCTCGTCGTAGTGAGGTGAGCTATGTGATCATCGATATGAACACAGGGCGACATCAAACCGCGATATTGCCCAACGCGCTTGAGGCGATCGCCAATCGCTTTCGTGATGATCATGTATTGGCAGATGCCGTCCGTAAAGAGGTCTTTACGCGGCGCGCGGCGATCTTCTCTAGGCCACTTGAAGCAAGAAAATGCTTAATTTTAGCGATGTGGATGCAAAATAGAGCATTTCCTCAGCCGACAGATGGCCGTCAATTTTTGGAGCATGATCTTGCAGCTTCTTTAGTGAGTCTTTGGTCAAATAACATGAGTCAACATTTGAATGAGCCTCGTGAAAATTTGATTAAAGAGTGCAGTGATATTGAATATCGTACTCCAGATAAGATGAAAGAATGGACAACGATCGCGCATATTCGTTCACGTCAAATGCAGCCGGAACTTAAGCTCTTAATGGTGAAAGATTCTATTATTCCAAAGGAAGAACAACAAAACGCCTCATTTGGCGGAGATATTTGGAGCTAAGTTATGCCACGCTGCCTGAGATGCCCTTGGAATGCTGAAAGCACTGATCAATTTTGCGCGCTTTGTGGAATTCAGTTAGCTACATGTGAAATTGAGAACAGTGTTCTTCAAGGTCTTTTGTTTTATCAGGATTATCCAGGCAGCGATGGCCATTCTTTTGAAATAAAAAATCGAGGAAATGTATCTACAACGATTGAATTTAGTCTTCCGCCCTCATTTATATTAGAAACAGAGGAATTGTCTGCTTCATCTGGAAGTTTAATAATTGAAGCAAATAATAAAATTACAGTTAAAATTATTTCAAAGGTATTTAATTTCTCCAGTAGGGATTATTTTTTAATTAAATCGGCTGTGATAAAAAATGGTTTTCTTTCGATTCCGTTATTGGTTTCAGAAAAACCAACATTTAGGCTTCAATATGGTAATGCTAATTTAATGACGAATCATAAAGAATCTGAGCTTTTTCCATTGAGCTCAGGTGAATGTCGTTGGTCTTTACAGCTTATTCCCATTCGAGGTTCTGCCTTAGTTCGTCGTGTCACGATATTAAGTGAAATTACCGGACTAAAAATCACAGACCTCGCCGATGGTCGTTTATTACATTCTCATGAAAGAGAAAAGTTAGAGTTAATCTGGGATCATCCAGGTGAATCGCCAGTTATTGCTCAAATTCAAATAGAATCAGACGGTATACCCAATCAATCTGCAAAAATACGTCTTCATCCTAAAGCTGCGGTATCATTAAGAAATAAAGTCACATTATCTTTTGGTGAATTATTAGTAATTGGCGCCCGTCCTCAACGTGTATTTATAGAATTTTGGAATGATGGATTTAAATCAGTTAAAGTATTAAACATTAAATCTAATACAGCTGGTTGTGAACTCACTTCTGCAAAAGTTTTAGCCTCCACAGAGGAAAAAAACAAGTCCGAGGGTAGAGAGTATCTGTGTAGAGGTGCTACATTGCCACCACCAGCTCAGTTGCCTATTGGCGGATATGGTGGCATAGGTGTCACAGAAGGCGATTGGTTGAGCGGTATATTTATAACAATAAGCTCAAAAGCGTTACAGTCATTAAATGATGATATTCTTCGCCTTGATTTTCGTGTAAATTTAGCGATCATTGAATCGGATCAAAAAGAGATTTATCATGAAGAATCAATTTTTATTGATATACCCGCGAAGAAAATTAGAATAATCGACCCTCATCAGGGTCACTTATGTATTGATTATGGAACGGTTCATAGTTGTGCTTATATTTCAGCAAATCAATATGAACAAATGATTTATTTGGATAATGACGGCGGATTTGAATTCAAATCAGCATATCTTGTTGAAGACTGGGGTAGAAATGAGTTCAAATATGGCGAAAGAATTTGGAGAAGCATACCCGAAGAGTTTAGTCGCATTGATTTTGCATCAAAGTTAAGATTAGGGACCAATAGAAAGCGTTATTTAAAAGATCGTCAAAATGTTTTGCGTGGTGTCTCTGGATCACAAGCGGCCAGTTATTTACTGTCAGAAATTATTGAACGTGTAAAAGAAAGGACTGGATATGAATTTAAAAGTATTAAGCTCTCTCAACCAGCCGCCTTTGACCAATTATCAACAGAAGATCTACGTTTATCAGTTCAAATGCTTGGATTTGATCCTCAATTTATTGAAACACCATGTTCAGAACCGGAAGCATATCTATATCATTTAAGCTCTGATGATCAATTTAGGAAATTATTTGATATAAAAATCGCTGAAAGTGATGGGATTAATTCATTCGTTGGTATTATATTTGATATTGGAGGTGGAACAACTGATGTTACTATTTTTGAGTATCGACATAATGCTGAACAAAAAAGAAATATGATCGAAATTATATCAAGCCATGGTTATAGATGGCTTGGTGGAGAGATGCTTACTCATCAAATAGCGGCATTTCTGTACAAAAGTATTAAAAACTCATCTGAATTTGATTTTCCTGAGATTAAAGAGGGCGAATTTTTTGAGATTGAACACATTAATTCATCGAATGTCGCGATGTCTCAAAATTTTAGTACACTTAGAACACTCGCCGAGACAATTAAGTGTAGCGATGATCTTATCGAGAAAAAAACGTGGTCAGAATCCATTTCACTCTTTGATAATAAAGGCCATAGATCTAACGTAGAGATTAAAATTGAATCAGGTGACTCAAAATCAGGACTTACGGGTTTAATGTGGCGAATTATCGGCCAATCAATTGATGATACAATTGAACGTATGTCGCGAATGAGACGGTATCGAATACTAAGCGCATCGATACCACAAGTAATGGTTATTGCAGGTAATGGCGGTCGTTTATGGTGTTTAAATGATATTATTCGGCATAAATTAAAAGAAGCAGGTGCATCAGAATCAGAAATATTTTTTGATTCTGCAAATACAAAAACAGGTGTTGTTCATGGACTATCCTCTTGGGGGCAAATTGGTTTTTTGCCAATTAATGCACGTCAATGTGCATCTCATTGGTGGTATATTAGAATTGGACCAGTATATCATTTGGCAAAACCAGCAGGTGCAAGATTTGGTAAAAAACCTCAAGAACATACAATTTCAATTAGTGAACAATCAATTTATTTACAGGGTACATCAATAAGCTTAGCTCAAGGACCAGGACCAGAAGAGAAGATTACATCTGATTCTTATCTTCGACTTAAAATTAGTCATTCTGTAACCGCCCATGATCTACATGGCCAATACGTTGATGTCGTCTTAGAGTTTGATGAGCAAGGTGATCCTGGCCTTTGGATGCGCCTTGCTGCTCCAGATCAAGACCAACCTTGGGTTTGGCATAAAGCAAAGCCAAATGGGAGTTTATAAGAGATGCCAAAAATTAGAATTGAGCATAAAACTTCAAATCAATATCCATATAGTGCATTCAAAATTATCTTGGATCAAGCTGATTCTACTATTTTTATCAAAGAACTAAGTGGCATTGGTACATCTGTCATTAAAGCAGATGGTAATATTTTGAACTGGATCGTTGCAAACTATAATAATCAGCCAATTTATTTTACGGATAATCATCATACTACTCCAGTCCATATTAATGATTATATTAATCAACAAGAAATTGAGGTTAAAAGTGATACTTTTAGTATTTCTTATAGTGCTCAAAAAGAAATTAAATTAACATGTGTAGTTATACATAAAGAAAGAAAAAACCCAATTATTCTTTCAAGCTCAGCGATAAAACAAAAATTTCCTCCAGATATAGATGAAAAAATAGCAAATTTAATAACGGAACAACAATATATATCTGATCAGCTTAAATCGATATCTGAGAATCAACATCAACATGAATTGTTTATTCAAAGAGTGAATGCTTTTAATGACCTAAATTCTATATATGAAAAAGTTATGTCAAATTTAAATCAAACCATTGAATCAAGATTTGCGGGATATGAATCTAATGTTGAAAAATTCATGAGTGCAATCCAACCTTTAATTCAATCAAATCAATCTGATCATAAGAATAATTCAGAATCAGATGAAATGATTAAAGAAGCTGGGAAGCTTATTCAAAAAATTGCGCTTGAAATTGGTTTTCAAGAAGATCATAGAGATCGATCATCAATAAGAGAAAAGTTAAATATTCTAGTTCAGAAAATTGAAGAATCTTCAGAACTAAATGATCAAAATGAAGGATTATTGATTACAATTAATCAATTAAAAAAGTTTATTGAGCGATTAAGCCAAGAAAACCCACTTGAGCTTTTAGCGCAATCGGTTGAAAATAATGATTTAATTACAGCGATTCATCAGTTTAAGAATTTATATTCTGCCCAAACACAAGGGCCAATTTCAGATGATTTAATTCAAAGCCATCTTATTGGCTTTACAAAATCGATTTGGTTGATTTCTTCTGATTGGGTTAGCTCTTCTCATCCGATTGCAGAAGCGCTTAGAGATTGCTTAAAGCAAATTAATATCACGCTATTTTTTCCAAAACGAGAGGAATCTTATCAGCCTCACAATCACCGCGTAATTTCACGTCGAGCTGCGCGTGAAGGTGAACCTCTTGGCCGTATTATCCATGTTCATGCACCCGGCTTTAAACAAAATGATAATGTAATTGATAAAGCAGAAGTAATCATCTCGGACTAACAAAGCTCACACCCTTAAATTAAGGAAAATAAAAAATGGACATTCGCCTTGTTGATTGGTGGGCTGATGTTATTCATGGACCTTTATTTAGTATGTGGTTTATTATATTGTTCTCTGTTTTTGGTTTTGGACTCTTAATGTTTATAGCTGGTTTATTTATATGGAATAAAGACCGTTTAAGTATTTTACATTTAAATCAAATTAGAAATTTTGAATTAAATCAAACTTTAGTCGATGGTCGAGTGATTAACCAAAATCCGATTGGTTATTATCCTGGGGTTGTTGGAGAATGGGTGAAAGTACTTCAATCAAGACGGAATGGGTATCAAGTTACCAGATCAAATGATATTCGTCTAATTATGTCCGGCCGGTATGACTGGATTGGTATTTGGATGGGGTATCTACGCTCAGGTTCATTAATGGTTGGGTTGTTATTTACGTTTATTGGACTTGGATTTACGCTCAAAGAATTAGCGACGGCTTTGCAATTGAGCCAAGACGCCAATAATGCTGAGCTTATGAATCTTGTAACTCAAGTGCGTGCCTGCTTACCTAGCTTGGCGACGGCATTTGGGTCAAGCGTTGCAGGCGTAATTGTCGCTGTTTTGATTGGTTTCTTTGAAAACATGTTACATCATTTAAGAGATTCCATTGAATCAAAACTGGCAAATTTATCATTGACATGGCTAGAGAACCGATTTGCACCTTTAAACTCAATCAACGCCATGAATCAACTCTCAGATACAATTAGAGATATGAGCATTTCCCTCTCAGATTTAGCATTAAAGAATGCAAGTACAGCTGAGCTATTAAATCAAGGGTTATCGAAAATGGATGTCGTCGCTGAGCGTATCGCAGAGAGCGCTCAGCAAACTTTTTCGATCTCCGAGAGCTTGCGTCAATCAGCATCAAGTATTGCAAGCCAAGTAAATGAGGCTTCCGATCAATTAAGACTTTCAAGTGAGAAAAATTTAGAGCTTGCTCAGGTCTCTAGAGAAACAAGTAAAGCTTTTTCTGATGTGATCAGTCGAGTTGAAACTTTGTTTGATCTATCAGCAAAAAATGCAGCTTCTTTGCAAAAACAGTCGGCTCAATTATTCAAATCTCAACATGATGCAATCTCTGAGATGATTCAAAATCAAGCAAAAACATCTCAATCACAGATTGATTCAATGCATGGGATTGTCGCTCGATTTAATGACTCTACTAAGTATTTTTTGTTGGCAACAGAGTCGATGATTAAAGGTATTGAAGAATCTGCCAAGAGTTCGGTCGATTCATCAGATCAAATGAGGAAAAACTTATTAAAGCTTGATCGTTTATCGCAAGAAATCGTAACTAATTTTAATCTTGGCGGAAAGCATATCCAAAATTTAGCTAATCTATCAAAATCATTTGAGAATGCCCAAAATTTGATGCAAGATTCAATGAATCAGTCGTTATTTTTACAAAAACAGTCAATTCAGAGTGTTGAAGAATTATTCAAGCATATACCGATTATGGCCGAAGCCATTACCTCCGCGACTGTGAATCAACATCGTTCATCAGAACAACTTTATAGTATACTCAACGATGAATCTATGAAAGTTTATTTGAGCAGAATTAATGATTTAATCGATTTAAAATCACAAGAGTCTAATTCTCAAGTTATTATGATGAAAACAATCCGCGTTTTTGATGATTTAATCCCAACATTAAATGATTTTAAAGATCAGATATCTATTATTGGAAATATCTCTCAGAATTTCATTCGTCTTTCTGAGGATCAGACAAAACAAATCAATCAAAATCATCAGCTATACCAAAAGATTGTTCAAGAAGTCGAAAATCAATACTCGAAACTAATTAAACACTTAGTAGACAATCTTGAAAATTATTTGCCCACTCCTGTTAGAGAGATTATTCAATCTGCGATTGAACCGCAGAAACAATACATAATTAGCCTTGGTGAGCATGTTGGTAATCTTAATCAATCTACAAATATGCTTTCATTTGATGCAAAAAAAGTAAGCGATGAGCTTATGGCGATTCGCTCTAATTTAGAGAATTCGATTTGGTCCAAAATTATCAAAAAAATTCAAAATAGGAACAGGCTTACCTAATGGCCTGGAGAAATAGCCCCGAAATCGCAGACCGAAGTATCGCCGATCTATTTGCAGGTCTGTCTATTGCGTTATTGCTTATTCTTGTTGTTTTATTGATACAAGCCCTAAGTGATACAGTAAGGGCGAATGAAGATCGTCGAAAAGCTGAAGAATATAAAAAAAAGATGCAACAAATGGAGGCTGTACAATCAATTTTTCAGACCGCGTTTAGTTCATTGGAGAGTGATGGTGAGATTATCTCTGTAGATAAAAATAAAGGTGAAATTACACTTGGAGTGCAACAAATTTTTGCTCCGGGGAGCTGGAAATTTAAGCCAAGTTCAGAAAACTACAATACTTTTGTTAAAGCAAGGACAAAACTCGCTGATTTATTAGATGATATTGACCATCAGTTTAAAATTAATGAAATTGCAAGATCATTAAAAATGAACGCTCATGATCATGTGGAGATTTTAATTGTCGGGCATACTGATTGTAAATTATTTCATCGAAAAAATATTGGTCTTTTAGATAATTGGGATCTATCTACACTAAGAGCAGCCGCATTGGCTCGATTTTTTACAGAAAAATGCGATGATCCAGATAACTTTTTCTGTTGTTCAAACGGAAAAAATGATTGCCCTGATTTAGAAAAAATAAAGCGTGTTGATCCTTCAAAGTGGCGTGTTTTACCCGCTGGTCGAAGCCAATTCGAGCCAAGGTCACCTTCACCAACGCCTCTAGATTATCGTGTTCGTTGTGATGGCCAAGGCGATGAAAAATGGCTTCAAGAACAGCGACGTGTTGTGATTCAAATTGTACCGCGTTTAGATCGAGTCGCTGTACGCGTCAGCGCATCAACGCTTTAGTATTTGATTTTTATCAAAATTTTATGGTGAGTTCTTACTGCTGAAAACTCGATGTACAGCGTTTTTAAGGCGTGCAGCACTGGATATTCGCGTTGCCGGGGCAGAGGCCGGGGGTGCTCACGCCGCCGCATAGGCGTGTGTCCACGCAAGAGCCCGCCACACCGCTCACGGCGCAGCGCACGCCGCCGCCCGGTGGCGTGCAACACTGAATGTCATTGCCCCCTGGGCACAGCCCCGGCGTGCGCACCCCACCACACTGCGCCGTCGAGATGCACTCACCCGCCACGCCGTCCGCGCGGCAGGCCGCCGCCTCAGGCGCTGGCGTGCAGCACTGGATGTCCGATCCCCCCGGGCAGTAGCCCGCCGTTGAGATGCCATCACATTGGGCAATGCTGAGGCACTCTCCCGCTTGGCCGTTGACCTGGCAAGCGAGCGTTGGCTCAGGCTGTGGCTCGGGCTGGGGCTCAGGCTGTGGCTCGGGCTGTGGCTCGGGCTGTGGCTCGGGCTGTGGCTCAGGCTCGGGCTCGGGCTGGGGCTCGGGCTCCGGCACTGGTTGTGGCTCGGGCTGGGGCTCGGGCTGTGGCTCAGGCTGGGGCTCGGGCTGTGGCTGTGGCGCTGGGCGCGGCCCGCAGCACTGGATGTCAGCCCCCCCAGGGCAATGCCCCGCCTCACGCACACCGTCACACTCGGAGATTGGCTGACAGGTGCCCTCCACGGGCTGCCCTTCGTATTCAAACTCACACGCGATCTCCACCGGCCCAGCCACGGCCCCCGGCGCTCGACTCGCCCCGCCGTTGCTGTACCAAGCGGTGCGCCTCGCCGCCGCGTCCGGCGTGATCTCGATGTGCAGGTGATCGTGGTGCGGGTGGCGACCCACGCCGCCGTAGGCCCGGTGACGCGGTGAGCGCGACACACTCCAGATGCTGCTGTCCCAGACAATCAGCTGTATCCCAATCTCTTCGGCGTGCTCGATCAGCCAGTGCGCGATCGGATCGCCCAGATCGTTGTCGGCTTGTCCACCATAGAGCGGTACGAAGATGTCAATCGCGCGCCCCACGGAGTGCAGCGAGAGGCTCGATCCACCCACCACGCTGCGGCAGGCGTAGCCCCCATAGCTGCGCGCGCCTGGGAAGCGCGCTTTGAGGTAGTCGCCCAGCGCGCGCGCCCCCGCAGTCAGGCTGCCCGTGCAACGGCTGCCCGCGCTGACACGCCGCACGTTCTGGCGATCTCCAATCACACGCACACTGTCCGGGAGCGCCCAGCGCCCCGCCCGCGCGGCCTTCTCTTCCGGGTCCTGGGGATCGTATTCGTCCTCAAGCGGATCGTCGTTGAAGTTGTGCTCTTCAAGCGTGAGGTGGCTGTCGTAGAACTCAAACCGGGCGAACTCCAGCCGCTCCACCCCTCGAATGTTCAGCTCACGCGCCGGGGCGTCGAAGTTGAGCAGCGCGACCCCTTGGTCGTCGGTCGGCCCAACATCCACCGAGAAGGGCACCCACGGCCCCAGTGATCCGTCCGCCGCCACCAGCTGTAGCTCTAAGGGCAGCCCCAGATCGCCGACGAGGCGCACCCCCACCGCTAAGAAGGCGCGGGTGGGCGTCAGCCGCGCCCCGCTCTCCGGGTAGGCGGCGAGGATCGGCGCGTCACGGCTGCCCAGGTAGAGCACCTCGACGCCCGTCTCGATGTCCCCTTGTTCGTCGCTGAGATCGTCGCCGACGCTCGACGCGCAGGCGGTCAACAGCAAGGTCAATGGTAAGCAGAGCCAGAGCAGGCGGCGGCTCATGGACGCTCCTCTTGAGGAAGAATGTGAAAGGGCTGGGATCATCAGATATCGCAGGTGAGGGCGAAACAAAAGCCCTTCTCGGTGGCTGATTTGTTTTTTAGTTAAAGGAGTTAGCGCCCTCTCTCTGCACACGGCCCGACCGATACGGTGTTCAGCGCCCCCTCAAGGTCGTCGGTGGGGCTCAGCCCGCCGCTTTGTCCCACCCCCAGTGGACTGAGGCCCCCCTCGGGGGCGCGGGCGCGGATGGCCGCCTCCGCCGCGTCGATCTCACGCAGGAGGGCGGCGTTGGCCCCACGGCGCGCGGCCCGCAGCGGCGCGAGGCCCTCACCATGAGCCCCGTATAAGGCCACGCAGCGACGCCGCGCGCTGAGATCCTCGGCGCTCAGCCCACGGATCACGAGCGCTTCTCCTGCCTTGTGCCAATGAACTTCAAGTAATGACAGCAGCGCCCAGCCCGGCGGCGTGCGCCGACGGCGCGCGTGCTCGATGAGGAGGGCGTCGAGCTGGCTGGGCGCGATCTCGACGGCCCCCACGGCGAGGAGGTCTGCGGCCATCTCCCGCAGCGAGGCCGGGCCGTCGAGGGCCTCGATGAGATCCGCCGCCGCCACCCCCCCCAAGGCGTACAGCGCCTCCAGCGCCTCGGCGCGCAGCCGCCCATGCGCGCCCTCGTCTCGCATGATCCCCCGCCAGAGCGCGCGCTGCCCCCCATGAGGGACGCGCGCCAACGCCGCCCGCGCCTCGGGCGTGGCCCCGCCGCCGCGCGAGGTGTTCGCCTCCTTCGCCGACCAGGCGCTGATGATGCCCTCGCGCGCCTCCTGCGGTAGCCGCGCCGCCCCGTGGGCGAGCAGCGTTATCGGCCCCTCAAGCAAGGTCATGGCGGCCGCTGAGGTGAGGTCTTCGTGCCCTAAGGGGCGGTAGATCAGATCGGCGATCAGCGGCCAGAGGATCTCAGGGCGCGCCCCCGCCTCGGCCAGCCCCGCTTGATCAACGTGCAGCCGCTCTCCCTCGATCCGCGCCCAAGGCGTCAGCCGCTGGATGCAGGCGCGTCGCTGGCCGTCGAGGAAGGCGTAGAGCCACCAGGGATCGCCCTCCACCGTCAGGCGCGCGTCAAACTCAGCGACGCCGATCTCGCTCTGCGGGGGGCGCGCTCGCGGGGCGCCCATGGGCGTGTGGTAGAGGCCGTCGGCGTCGCGCGTCAGCGCCGAGGGGCCGATCTTAAAGCCGCTGCGCGCCTCAGCGGGCATGGCGCGCAGCGCCTCGATGTCGGCGATGAGCCCCGCCTTGGTCAACGCCGCCCGCCGCCGCCCCTGCGTCGCCTCACGGCGCAGCAGCTCATCCCAGGCGTCACGCCAGCGCGGCATCTGAAGCGGCGTGTCTCTCAGGGTGGTGTAGATGAGGAAGCCCAAGAGGGCCATGCCGATGAAGGGGACAATCATGGTGTCGTGGCGTGACCTGGGGCCGAGGTTTGTCGAGGAGGATAGCCCCATAAAGCGCCTGGCGGCGTGCCAAAACGCGGCGAGAGAGGATTAGGCGCAGGCGCGCCGCTGCGCTATAAGGGCACTGTTTTTAAACAGGAGAGATCCGTGAAGCGCGCGCTCTTTTTATTCTTGCTCTTCGGCTGCGGGGAGGAGGCGGAGTTCAGCCCTCGCCCCGACGTCGGCCCTCGCCCCGACGCGGCGCCCGCCCCCTGCCTGGATGAAGACGGCGATGGCTACGGCGAGGGCGTCACCTGTCAGCCCGACTGCGATGACGCCAATTATTACGCCAACCCCGGTGAGGCCGAGGTCTGCGATGGCGTGGATAACAACTGTGATGGTCAGGTGGATGAGGGCTTAGAGGGCGCAGGGCCCGCCTGTACGCTCACTCAAGGGCTCTGCGCCGGGCGCCAACGCAGCTGCATCGCTGGCGCCTGGGCGGCCTGTCGCTTCGAGGACTATGGCCCACAGTTCGAGCCCGATGAGTACACCTGCGATGCCATCGATAATGACTGTGATGGCTTCATCGATGAGGGCTGCCCTTGCACCCCCGGTGAGACGCAGCCCTGCGGCTCGGTCATCGGCGTCTGCGGCGGTGGGCAGCAGACCTGCTTGCAGGGGGGCTTTTGGAGCGGCTGCGAGGGCGGCGTGGAGGCCAGCCAAGAGCTGTGCGATGGCCTCGATAATGACTGCGATGGTGAGACGGATGAGGGCGTCGAGCCCCAGCCCTGCCCCAAGCGCCTCGGCGTCTGCGCGGGCAGCACCCGCGCCTGTGATGGCGGTGATTGGCCGACGTGCGGCGCGCATGAGTACGGCCCCCGCTGGGTCGAGGAGGAGGGCGCGGATCACTGCGATGGCTTTGATAATGACTGCGATGGGCAGATCGATGAGGTCTGCGGCTGTCGCATCGGGGATACGCAGCCCTGCGGCGGTGAGCTGGGCGTCTGCCGCGTCGGTGAGCAGACCTGCGTCGATGGCCTGTGGTCTGAGTGTCGCGGTGGCATCGAGCCCCAACTCGAGGTCTGTGATGGCTTTGATAATGACTGCGACGGGCAGACCGATGAGGGCCTCAGCGCCCCGCCCTGTCCGCTGACCCAGGGCGTCTGCACGGGCGCCGTGCAGACCTGCGCCGGGCGCGACGGCTGGGCGGCCTGCACCCCCATCAGCTATAGCCGCCATGATCCCCGCTATGCCCCCGATGAGGGCGCCGATCACTGCGATGGCTTGGACAATGACTGTGATGGCCTCGTCGATGAGGTCTGTGAGTGCGATGAGGGCGCGACGCAGCCCTGCGGGGAGAGCGTGGGCGCCTGCACTCAGGGCGAGCAGACGTGCGTGGGCGGGCGCTGGGCGGCTTGCAGCGGTCAAGGCCCCGCCGAGGAGATCTGCGACAGCGTGGACAATGACTGCGATGGCGCTGTGGATGAGAGCCTCGTGGGGCCACGCTGCGCCGCTCAGGCGGGCGTCTGCGCCAACGCCACGCAGCGCTGCGTCGGCGGCGCCTGGGCGGCCTGCGCCCCCCAAGACTTCGGCGCCCGCTATGAGGCCGAGGAGGTCAGCTGTGACGGCCTCGATAATGACTGCGACGGCGAGATTGATGAGGCCTGTGACTGTCGCCCCAGCGAGATTCAGCGCTGCGGCGAGGCCGTGGGGCAGTGCAGCCCCGGCTTGCAGACCTGCGTCAACGGCGCTTGGTCTGTCTGTGAGGGGGCGGTGGGGCCGCTGCCCGAGGTCTGTGATGGCCTCGACAATGACTGTGACGGCGAGCGCGATGAGGGCCTCTCCGGGCCAGCCTGTCCGCTGAGCCAAGGCGTCTGCGCAGGCGCCACCCGCCGCTGCGTGGGCGCCAGCGGCTGGGCCGAGGGCTGCGATGGCGCCGATTATGGCGTGCAGTACGCCGCCACAGAGGGCGCCGATCACTGCGATGGCTTGGACAATGACTGTGATGGGCTGATCGATGAGGGCTGTGAGTGTCAGCCCGATGGCCCCCGCCCCCTCTGCGGCACCGACATCGGCGCTTGTCAGACCGGCCGCCTCCGCTGCGAGGGCGGCGCCTTCGTCGAGTGTGAGGGGGAGATCCCGCCCACGCCCGAGGTCTGCGATGGCGTCGATAATGACTGCGATGGGCGCCTCGATGATGGCCTGGAGGGGCCTGCCTGCGCCCTGACCTTGGGCGTCTGCGCCTCGGCGCGCCGGCCCTGCGCGGGGGCGGCGGGCTGGGGCGCCTGCGCGCAGGCCGACTACGGCGCGGGCTATGTCCGCGAGGAGGGCGCCGCTGATTGTGATGGCCTCGATAATGACTGCGATGGCCTCACCGATGAGGGCTGCGCGCGGCCAGATGTGATCATCAATGAGGTGCGCTATGACGGCCCCGGCGAGGACGGCCCCGAGGAGTTCATCGAGCTGTACGGTCCCCCCGGCGCGCACCTGGGCGGCTTGGTCGTGGAGGGCGTCAACGGCGCCAACGGTGAGGTCTATACCCAGATCAGCTTGGAGGGCCGCCGCGTGCCTTATGACGGGCACTTCCTCATCGTCGAGGCGGGCGCGACCCCCGGCGCGGGCGCCAACGGGGCGCTCAAGGACATCGCGGATCTCATCGTGCGCGGCGCCGACCTCCAAAACGGCCCCGACAGCGTGCGCTTGATGTGGAACGGGGTGCAGATCGATGGCTTGGCCTATGGCGACTTCTCCGATCCAAGCCTGATCGGCGCCGGTGAGGGCGCCCCCGCCCCCGATGTGTCCGGTGACAGCCTCAGCCGCGACGCGCAGCACACCGACACCGATGACAACGCCGCTGACTTCCAGCCCAACGCGCGGCCAACCCCCGGCGGCGCGCCCCTGCCCAAGATGCATATCGCGCTGCGCTGGGATCTCGACGCGGTGGATCTAGACGTACATCTGCTGCGGGCGGGTGAGGGGTGGGACTCTGATGATGATCTGCGCTATGACAACCCCGCGCCCGATTGGGGCCTGGGCGTCGGCGATCCCCGCCTCGTGCGTGATGACACCGATGGCCTGGGGCCTGAGTTCATCGACTTCATCGAGCCCGTTGATGGGCGCTACTTGGTGGAGGTGGAGTACTTCGAGGCGCTCTTTGATGAGGCGCCTCGGCCCGTTGAGGCCACGGTCCTGATCTTCCTCGACGGCGCGCTGTCCTTTGAGCAGACCGTGACCTTGGACGGCCAGAATATCTATTGGGCGGTGGCCGAGATCCACGCCCTCGGCGGGCAGCTCAGCGCCGAGCCGCGAGGCGAGCGGGCGATGACGCCCTTCGACTTCGACTGAGCGACTTCGACTGAGCGATTTCGACTTAAACCACTTCGACTTAAGCGACTTTGACTCAACCCGCCGCGTAACACCGCGCCGCGATCATCACGCCAACAACACCTAAGCCTCGCGCCCCCCCTCGCTCGTGCTACATTCCCGCGTTCATCGCGAGGAGCCGAGCATGTTCAAGAAAGTCCTCATCGCTAATCGAGGGGAGATCGCGTGTCGAATCGCGGCGGTCTTGCGCCGTGAGGGCATCGCCAGCGTCGCTGTCTACTCCGAGGCCGACGCCGCAGCCCCCCACCGCGCCGCCGCTGATGAGGCCGTCCTTATCGGCGGCGCCCACGTCACGCAGAGCTACCTCAAGGGCGAGGCCATCATCAAGGCGGCCCTCGCCACGGGCGCCGAGGCCGTTCACCCCGGCTATGGCTTGCTCTCCGAGAACGCCCACTTCGCCCGCCGCGTCGCCGCCGCTGGGCTGACCTGGATCGGGCCGAAGCCCGAGGTGATCGAGCAGATGGGCGATAAGGCCCGCGCCCGTGAGCGGGTGGCCGCCGCTGGCGTGCCCGTGGTGCCCGGCTCCGATGGCCCCGTCTCCGACGCCGACGCGCCCGCGCTGGCGGCGCGCCTGGGCTACCCCGTCTTGGTCAAGGCGGCGGCGGGCGGCGGCGGGATCGGCATGGTCGTCGTCAACAAGCCCGAGCGCCTGGGGCAAGCCCTTCAGAGCTGCCGCGATCGCGGCCAGAGCAGCTTCGGCGACGCCACGGTGTATCTAGAGAAGCTCATCGAGGCGCCGAGGCACGTCGAGGTGCAGGTGCTCTTTGATCAACACGGCCACGGCGTCCACCTCTTTGAGCGCGAGTGTACGCTCCAGCGGCGCCATCAGAAGGTCATCGAGGAGGCCCCCTCGCCCTTTATCACCGCGCACCCCGCGCTGCGGGCGGGCTTGACCGAGGCGGCCCTCAAGGCGGCCCGCGCCGTGGGCTATGAGAACGCCGGGACCGTGGAGTTCATCGTCGATGCCGAGGGCCACTTCTACTTCATCGAGATGAACACGCGCTTGCAGGTCGAGCACCCCGTCACCGAGGCCATCACCGGCGTGGATCTGATCGCTTGGCAGATCAAGATCGCCGCCGGGGCGCCCTTGACGCTGGCGCAAGCCGCCTTGGAGATCCAGGGTCACGCCATCGAGTGCCGCGTCTACGCCGAGGACCCCGCCCGCAAGTTCATCCCACGCCCCGGCCCCGTCACAGTCTTCAACCCGCCCCAGATCGAGGGCGCGCGGGTGGACGCGGGCGTGGCCGCTGGCGGCGAGATGAGCCCTTATTATGATCCGATGATGGCCAAGCTGATCGTCCACGGTGAGGATCGCCTCCAGGCCACCGCGCGCACCAAGGCGGCCCTCGCGGGCTTTGAGATCAAGCCCATCGAGACCAACCTCAGCTTCCTGGCGCAGATCCTAGAGGCCCCGTTCTTCGCGGCGGGCGACTTTGACACAGGGACCTTGGAGCGGCTGGTGAAGGGCGCCACGCGCCCGCATTCCACGCGTGATCGCTGAGGGGGCGTCGATGCTCAGCGTGTTGGTGACGATCACCGTCGAGGCGGACCGCCAGCGAGGCCGCATCCAGGCCCACACCTCCACCCATAACCTCAAGGCGCTGTGGGCCCTGCACGCCATGATGAAGGCCATCGCCGCGCCGCCGACCTACCTCATCACCTATCCCATCACTCAGCGCCAGGACAGCGCGCCGCTGCTCGAATATCACGCGGCGGGTGAGTGTGAGCTGGGCGCCTGCTTCCAGCCCTGGATGACGCCGCCCTTCGATGACGTCAACGCCTTCGCCTCTCAAGAGGGGCCGCTGCCTGGCCGGGTCATCTCAGATAAGATCGTCCACCTCACCGACGCGGTGAGCGGCTGGATGGGCGCCCGCCCCCGCAGCTTCCGCACCTGCTCGGCGCGGCTGACAGGGCAAATCCTCCAGACCATCGAGCGGCTGGGCTATCGCATCGACTCCAGCGTCACGCCGCTGTATCACGAGGCGGGCGCCGGCGGCGATGACCGCCACGCGCCACAGCTGCCTTACTTCCCCGATCGTCAGGCCCCCATCGAGCGCGGCAGCAGCCCCATCTTGGAGATCCCGCTGACCGTCGGCTGGCCGAGGCCCATCCCAGAGCTGCTGCTCAAGGCCCAGCGGCGCCTGCCTCGGCGCCTCAGCGCCCGCTTGCCCAAGATGATCTGGCTCGATCCCACCCGCCACACCCTCGATGAGATGAAGGCCCTCGCCCACGTCAACGCGGCGCGGGGGCTGCCCGTGCTCAACGTGTCGATGACCTCATCGGAGCTGTGGCGCAATCAGGCCGTGGCCTTGCGCACCTTGGAGGGCTTTCTTGGCTTCGCGCGCGGCGCCCTGGGCGCGCAGCCAAGGACGATGCAGCAGCTGTGCTGCCACTACATCAATCAAGCGCTCGGCGAGTGATGGGGCGCGGCGAGGCCGCGTTGAGCGGCGTTGCGCGGCGAGGGCTCAGGGGCAGGGGTTGAAGCTGAGCGTGTAAGCGCCGCCCAGGTTAAAGCTATCGACGAAGATGAAGTAAGGCACGTTGGGCTGGGCGTCGATCTCGATGACCGAGCCCACGTCTCCTGGCGGGTTGCTGTCGTCGTTGCACGCGATCTCCGCGCCGTCGTTCATGCAGTCCGTGCGCGCGTGGAGCACCGTGTCATAGCCCGAGGAGGTCACGCAGAGGCGCATCGGCTCGCCGACCATAAAGAAGTAGGCCTCCTCCGCGCCGTTGCCGCCGCATGTGCCCCTGAGGGTGCTGGCGCCGTCGGTGACGCCCTGATAGTCGCCTATGTGGTCCATGATGATCGGCGCGTCGCAGACGCTCGGCCCAGGGCTCTCGATGCAGCGGCCCGTCAAGCAGGCCATCCCTTGACCGCAGTCGGTGTTGAGGAAGCATTGGATGCCCACGCACATGCCCTGCTCGCACATCTCCAATTCGCCGCACTCGGCGTCCGCTTGGCAAGGCGCCACGCAGACCCCGAGGTCGCAGGTGAGGCCCTCGGGGCAGTTGCCGTCGTTCATGCAGTCCACGGGCGCGGCGCAGATGCCATTGATGCACTCATTGTTGATCCCACAGTCCGCATTGGCGACGCACTGCGGCGGCTCGGGGCATTCATCCACGTCGAGGAAGTACTCGCCGCCCGCGCCGAAGCTGTCCACCGCGATAAAGTAGGCCACGTCCGGCTCAGCGTCGAGGCGCAGCGCCGAGCCGTTGCCCAGGCCACCATCATCATTGCAGGCGATCTCCGCCCCAAGCTCCTCGCAGACGTTCTGGCGGATGTGCATCACCGTGTCATAGCCAGTGGTCTTGAAACAGAGGGCCATGGGCAGGCCGACGCTGACAGCGTAGACATCCTCAGGGCCGTTGCCGCCGTTGCCGCAGCTGCTGTTAAGGGTGTTGAGCTGATCGATCGTGCTGCCCGCGTAGCGGCCCAGGTGATCGATGGGGATGATGGCCTCGGGCGCGCAGGCGGTGGCGGCCACGCATTGACCCTGGTCGCAGATCTCACCTGCCGCGCAGTCCGCGTTCACCGCGCACTGCGGATCAGGCGGGCAGAGATCAAAGGTCATGGTGTACGCGCCGCCAGCGGCATAGTAGCTATCGACGAAGATGAAGTAGGGCACGTTGGGTACGGCGTCGATGCGGATAAAGGAGCCCGCCTCGGGCACATCGGGGGCGTCGTCATTGCACGCGATCTCTGCGCCGTCGTTCATGCAGTCCGTGCGCGCGTGGAGCACCGTGTCATAGCCCACGGTGGTGACACAGAAGGCGGTGGGCTCGGCGACGCTGAAGACGTAGATCTGCTCTGGGCCAACGCCCCGGCAAGCGCTGGTGTGGCTGGCGAGCGCGCCGCTGGTGTCGCCTTGATAGTCACCCAGGTGATCGATGGGCAGGACCTGATCACAGCTGTTGGGCTCGGGGCTGTCGATGCAGCGGCCCGCCAAGCAGGCCATCCCTTGACCGCAGTCGGCGTTGAGGACGCACTGGGCGTTGACGCACATCCCCTGCTCACAGATCTCAAAAGCGCCGCACTCGGCGTCCGCTTGGCAAAGCGCCACGCAGACGCCGAGGTTGCAGGTGAGGCCCTCGGGGCAGTTGCCGTCGTTCATGCAGTCCACGGGCGCGGCGCAGATGCCATTGATGCACTCATTGTTGATCCCACAGTCCGCATTGGCGACGCACTGCGGCGGCTCGGGGCATTCGTCCACGTCGAGGAAGTACTCGCCGCCGTCGGCGTAGCTGTCCACCGCGATAAAGTAGGCCACGCCCGGCTCAGCGTTGAGGCGCAGCGCCGAGCCGGTGCCCAGGCCGCCATCATCATCGCAGGCGATCTCCGCCCCAAGCTCCTCGCAGACGTCCTGGCGGATGTGCATCACCGTGTCATAGCCGGTGGTCTTGAGACAGAGGGCCATGGGCTGGCCGACGCTGACGGCGTAGACATCCTCAGGGCCGTTGCCACCGCAGCTGCTGTTGAGGGTGTTGGGCTGATCGATCGTGCTGCCCGCGTAGCGGCCCAGGTGATCGATGAACATCAGCTGGCCGTCAAGGCAGGCATTAAAGGGCGCGCACTCACCTTGTTGACAGACCTCGCCCGGCGCGCAGTCGGCGTCCACCACGCACTGAGGGCCAGCCACGCAGCGCCCCTCGATGCACACCTCGCCCGGCGCGCAGTCGGCGTCGCCTTCGCAAACCAGCGGTGGGCAGGCGTCGAAGCGCAGCACATAGTCGCCCCCCTCGTTGGGGTTGTAGCCATCGACGAAGAGGAAGTAATCCACGCCAGGCAGCGCCGTGAAGCGCACGGCGGAGCCGTTATTGGGCACGTTGACATCATCGTCGTTGCAGGCGACCTCGGCGGCTTGGTTAAAGCAGTCGCCCTGACGGACGTGCAGCACAGTGTCATAGCCCTCGACGCTGGCGCAGATCTCGACCTCTTCACCCACGGCGAAGGGATAGACATCCTCAGCGCCCTGCGCGCCATCGCCACAGGAGGCGCCGTGATCATTGGGCTGCCCCGCCGTGCTGCCCTGGTTTTCGCCGAGTCCGAGGGGGGCGAATTGGGCCGGATCACAGGCGTTGGGCTGCGGCACGATGCACTGCTGCTCAACGCAGACGAGGCCCGGACCACAATCGGCGTCCACTTGGCACTGTGGCTCAGGGCACAGCCCGATTTGCATCTCGTAGGCGCCCGCTTGCGCGCCGTCAACGAAGAGGAAGTAGTTGAGTCCAGGCCGGGCGGTGAAGCGCAGGAAGGCGCCGCCCATGCCATCTTCGAGGCTGTTGTCATCACAGCTGATCTCAGCGCCCATGCCACAATCGCCCTCGCGGACGTAGGCGATGGCATCAAAGCCCGTGACGAGCGCGCATAGCTCGATGGGCGGCTCAGTGTCCGGCCAGCTGAAGCCATAGACGATCTCGGGGCCTTCACCGCCGCAGGCGCTTTGGAAGCTGGCGAGGCCATTGGCCGTGTCGCCGCTGTATGGCGGGGGCTGGTCGAGGGGGATGATGCGATCAAGATCGCAGCTGGTGGGCTGGGGCTGCTCGACGCACTGACCCGCTTGGCAGAGGAAGCCTGGCCCGCAGTCCTCATCCACCTCACAGATGGGGTTGGGATCGCAGAGGCCGATGTTCAGCTCATAGGCGCCGCCCAGCTCGAAGCTATCGACGAAGAGGAAGTAATCGACGTCGGGGCGAGCCATAAAGCGGACCATCGAGCCGCCATTGCCATCATTGAGGCCGTCATCATCGCAGGCGATCTCGGCGCCCTCGCCGAGGCAGTCGCCCTCGCGAACATGCAGCACGGTGTCATAGCCCGTGACCATGGCGCACAGCTCCGCCTCGGCGAAGTCAGGGGCCAACCTAAAGGCGTAGACCTGCTCGGGGCCTTGGGCGCCGTTGCCGCAGCTGGCGAGGTGATCGCTGAGGCCGTTGGTGGTGTCGCCCATAAACGGCGGCTCATGATCGAGGAAGAGGAGCCTGTCCTCATCGCAGCTGTTGGGCAGGATTTGCTCGACGCAGAGGCCCTGCTGGCAGAGGAAGCCCGGCGCGCAGTCGGCGTCCACGACGCACTCAGGCGGGATCTCCTGACAGACACCTTGGAAGCAGATGAGGCCGGGCGCGCAGTCGGCGTCCATGACGCACTCGGGGGGGATCTCCTGGCAGGCGCCGTTGACGCAAGCGAAGCCCATCCCGCAGTCCTCATCGGCGAAGCACTCGGGGGGGATCTCTTGGCAGACGCCCATATCGCAGAAGAGGCCGGGGCCGCAGTCCTCATCGACGAAGCACTCGGGGGGGATCTCTTGGCAGAGGCCCTGCTCACAGAGGAAGCCGGGGCCGCAGTCCTCATCCGTAAAGCACTCGGGCTGGATTGGCTCACAGCGCTCGTTGATGCAGAGGAAGCCGGGGCCGCAGTCCTCATCGACGAAGCACTCGGGCGGGGTCTCTTGGCAGAGGCCCTCGACGCAGAGGAAGCCGGGGCCGCAGTCCTCATCGGCCACGCACTCGGGGGCCACATCGCAGGGGCCTTCGGCGAACTCGATGGTGAAGGCGCCGGGCTCTCCGAAGCTGTCAACGAAGATGAAGTAAGGCGTCTCGGCGGCGGCGTCGAGCTGGATCTGAGAGGTGGAGATGTCACCCGCGTCGTCATTACAGGCGACCTCGGAGCTGGCCTCCGCGCAGACCGTGCGGGCGTAGAGCACCGCGTCATAGCCCTGCGTGGTGATGCAGAGGGTCATGGGCTGCTCAAAGGCGACGAAGGCGACGACCTCGGGGCCTGCGCCGCCGCAGCTGCCACGGTAGCCCGCCGGGGCGTCTACGGTGGTGGCCTCATAGACGCCGGGGCCTTCGACCAAGAAGACATTGCCCAGCGCGCAGGCGTCCTCGCCTTGGGTGTCCATGCACACGCCGTCGAAGCAGACCTGGGTGGCGGCGCAGTCGGCGTCGGCGACGCACTCGGGGGTGAAGGGCTGACAGGTGTGGGCGACGCAGACCTCACCGTTGGGGCAGTCGGCGTCCAGATCGCACTCGGGGGGCGGGGTGAAGCAGCGACCTTCAGCGCAGACATCGCCCTCGGCGCAGTCGGCGTCCACCGCGCACTCGGGGGGGATCGCCACGCAGAAGCCCTGCTCACAGATCAGGCCCTCGCCGCAGTCGAGATCGACGAAGCACTCGGGCGGCGGCGGCACGCAGGCGCCGTGCTGACAGAGGAGGCCGGGCGCGCAGTCCATGTCATTGTCGCACTCGGGGACCACGCAGGCGCCCTCGGCGCAGACCTCGTTGACGGCGCAGTCGGCGTCCACCGCGCACTCGGGCGCTTGACAGAGGCCATCGAGGCAGATCTGCTCAACATCACAGTCGCTGTCCTGGGCGCACTGCTGAACCCAAGGCACGCAGACGCCCTCGGCGCAGACCATGCCCTCGCCGCAGTCGATGTCCATGACGCACTCGGGGGGGATCGCCACGCAGGCGCCCAGCTCGCAGGCGAAGCCCGCCGCGCAGTCCTCATCGACCACGCACTCTGGGGGGGGCTCGACGCAGACGCCCAGATCACAGACGAGGCCCGCCGCGCAGTCACCGTCCACGGCGCACTCGGGGGGGATCTCAGCGCAGACACCCTCGACGCAGGCGAAGCCCATGTCACAATCGGCGTCCACCACGCACTCGGGGACGATCTCCAAGCAGGCGCCCTCGACGCAGGCGAAGCCCGCCGCGCAGTCGCCATCCACCACGCACTCGGGGGGGATCTCAGCGCAATCGCCCGCGTCGCAATAGAAGCCCGCCGCGCAGTCCTCATCCACCACGCACTCCAAGACGGGGACGCACTCGCCCAGCTCACAGGCGAAGTCGAGGCCGCAGTCGGCGTCCTCAACGCACTCTGGCGGCGCCTCAAGGCAGACGCCCGCCTCACAGACGAAGCCCTCGCCGCAGTCGCTGTCCACCGCGCACTCCACGCTGACGGGCGCGCAGGCGCCCTCGACGCAGACCTCACCCGGCGCGCAGTCCTCATCGACCTCACAGCTCATCTCATCGACGCAGAGGCCAAAGTCATCGCAGACCATGCCCACGCCGCAGTGAAGATCCTCGATGCACTCCGGGGCGGCGGGCAGGCAGAAGCCATCGAAGCAGGTCAGGCCCGCCTCACAGTCGCCGTCGATCATGCACTCATCGCCCTGCGCGTAGCAGACGCCGCCGAGGCAGAAGGCGCCCTCGCCGCAGTCCATGTCCTCGACGCACTCCTCGGTGAGGAGATCGCAGAGGCCGTCGAGGCAGATAAAGCCCGCCGCGCAGTCGGTGTCATCGGCGCAGGGCTGCTGCTCGGGGCGCACACAGACCGCCTCGACGCAGATAAAGCCCATGTCGCAGTCCTCATCGATGAGGCACTCATCCTCGACGAGCACGCAGGCGCCCTCGACGCACAGCTCACCGGCGTCGCAGTCTGTGTCCTCAGCGCACTCCACGGCCTCAAGGCAGACCTGATCGACGCAGACCTCCAGCGGCCCGCAGTCATCATCCTCCATACAGCCGACGGTGAGGGGCTCACAGACGCCTTGCTCACAGGACTCGCCCGCCTGACAGTCCTCATCGGAGACACAGCCGGTGGTGTCCTCTTGACAGATGCCATCGACGCAGACGAGGCCCGCCTCGCAGTC
>JAHJCH010000125.1 GCA_018813065.1 Myxococcota bacterium | reverse complement strand
CGCTCAAAGAGGCGGCCGCGCACCTCGCCTCAGCGGCGGACCGCCCGCTCTCCAACGCCACGCGGCTCAGCGCCCTGCGCCGCGCCGCCGCGCTCTACGACGATCCCTCCGCCGCGCGCCACGCCCTGCGTCAAGCCCAGGCCCTCGCCCCCGAGGACGAGGCGCTGTGGGATGAGCTGGTCAGTTTGACGCAAGCGGTTGATCCCGCCGCCTCGGTGGCGCTGCTGGAGGAGGCCATCGCTGCGGCGCGGCTGCCCTCGGGGCGCCTCGATCAAGCCCGCGTCGCCTTGGCCGAGGCCTATGAGGCGGCGGGGCGCGTCAAGGACGCCGCCGCGCAGCGCCTGGCCCACTTTGAGGCGTGTCCTGCGGATCTCAGCCGCTTTGAGGCGGCCATCGCCGCGCAGCGCAGCCTGGGCCGCCTCGACGCCCTGCCCGCGATCTACGCTTGTCGCTTGGCGGAGGTGGATCAGCCCGCGCTGCGCTTGGAGGCGGCGGAGATCCTCTCTGGGCTGGGGCGGCGCGATGAGGCCACGGCGCTGCTGGCGCCCTGCTTGGAGGATCTCGACACCCCCGAGGCCCTGGCGCGGCTGCGCGCCCTCTACGCCGCAGCCTCGGATCGTGGAGGGCTGGTCGGCCTGGCGCGCCTGACGCTGCGCCAAGCGCGCGGGGTGGCGGCGCGGGTGGAGGCGGCGGAGGCCCTCGTGGCCCTGGCTGGCCCCCCGCCGGTGCAGGAGGCGGCGCTGATCGAGGGCCTGGAGGCGTTGGCGGAGGCGACGCCCAGCCCAGCGCGCTACGCCGCCTTGGTGGAGGCGCTGCGCGGCGCCAAGCGCCCTGATCCCGCCGCCTGCCTCGACGCCGTTGAAGCCTGGCTGGCCTTGACCCCCGATGATCCTGACGTGCAGCGGATGCAGGCGCGGGCCTTGACGGAGGCGGGGGAGGTGGAGCGCGCCTTGACCGCCTGGGCGCGGATCTCTCGCCGCGATCCCGATGACCTCGACGCCCTCGACGCGCTGATCCCGCTGCGCCGCGCGCGGGGGGACTGGGCGGCCTTGTTGGATCTCTTGGAGCGCCGCGCGCGGGGCGCCGACGCGCCGACGCCCTGGCGCGTTGAGGCCGCCGAGATCGCCGCCCGCCGCCTGATGGACATCCCCACCGCGCTGCGTCTGTGGCGGGCGCTCTTGGGCACCGAGGCCGATGATCGCGCGTTTACGGCGCTCTTGAGCCTCTACCAAGCCCAAGGTGACGTGCTTGAGGAGGCGGCGCTGCTGGCCTCTCGAAGCCCCGCCCGCCTGCCGCGCCCTGATCAACACCGCCTCGCCCGCCTCTACGCAGGTCCGCTGCGGCGCCCAGAGGCGGCGGAGGACCTTTGGCGCGCCCTCCTCACCCAAGATCCGCGCGATCAAGGCGCCTGGCGGGGGCTCTTGGGCTTGGCGGAGGCGCGCGGGGATGAGGCGGCGGAGCTTGAGGCCCTTGAGGCCCTGGAGGCGGAGGCCTCTGCCAGCGCCCGGCGGCGCGTCGCGGCGCTGCGCGAGCGTCACCGGGGGCCGGAGGCGGCCTTGGAGGCCTGGCTGGCCTTGACCGAGGTGGCGGAGGTCGCAGAGGTGGCCTGGATGGAGGTCGCGCGCTTGGCGGCCCTGTTGGGGGATGAGGCCCGTGGTCGGGCGGCGCTTCAGGCGCTGATCCCGCTCTCTGGCGCCCCTGAGCCGCGCGCGGGGCGGCTGCGGCAGCTGGCCCAGCGGCTCGAAGGCGATGATCTCATCGGCGCGCGGCGGGCGTGGCGGGCGATCCTCGACATCAAGCCCGAGGATCAAGAGGCGCTGGGCGCGTTGGCGCGCCTCGACGCCGCCCGCGGCGATCTCCCCGCGCTGCGCGAGAGCCTCGACGCCCTGTGGGCCGCCCAAGCGACGCCCTCGGCGCAGCGCGCCCACCTGCTGTGGTCCGCTGATCTGCTGCGAGCGGGCGGCGCGGGGGCGCAGGAGCGGCTGGAGTGCTACTTCGGCGTGCTGCGGCTCAGCGCGCGGCCTGAGCCCGAGGTCTTGGAGGCGCTCATCGACCTCGCCGAGCCTCAAGACGCGGCGCGGATCAGCGGCGCGCTGGCCGCCGCCGCCTCGCGCAGCCGCGCGCCACAAGACGCCGCGGCCTTTGAGCTGGCCCGCGCCCGCGTCATCGCCGATCCCCAAGAGGCCGAGGGGGTGGCTTGGGCGGCCTTCTTGTCCGCGCCCGCCGCCTCGATCGAGGCCCTGGAGTCGCTGCTGAGCGGCTGGGGCGCTTGGGGGCGCTTGGTGGCGGCCTGGGATCACCTCACCTCGACGGAGGGGCCATCGGCGGAGCGGGGTCACTTCTTGGTCAAGGCGGCGGAGGCGCTGGAGCGCCACCTCAACGATCCCCTCGGGGCCTTTGATCGCTGGCGGGCGGCGCGGCGGGCGGGGGTCGAGGCGGCGGAGGCGGCGCTCAAGCGGCTGGCCGAGGCCCATCAGCTCTGGCCTCAGCTCATCGAGGACTACGCCGAGCGGCGGGCGCGGCTGAGCCATAAGCGGGCGCAGATCGAGGTCATCGAGGCCCTCGCCGAGATCCTAGAGTCGCGGGCGGGGGACTGGGAGGCGGCCTTTGAGCAGCACCTCCTCGCCTTCCAGCTCGATCCCGAGGATGAGCGCGCGCGGGCGGCGGTCTGGCGGCTGGCGGAGGCCCATCAGGCTTGGCCGATCGTGGCCCGCGCCTTGTGGGTGATCGTCGAGGGCACCGAGGCGGGCTGGCTGAGCCTTAAGCGGCTGCACACGCTGGCGGAGCTGGAGGAGACGCAGCTCCAGGCGCCTGAGCGCGCTTTTAAGACCCTCCAGCGGGCCTGGCCGCTCTCGCCGTGGCATGAGACGACGCGGGCGGGGCTGGAGCGGCTGGCGGCGCGGCTGGGTCAAGGCCGGGCCTTGGCCGCCTTCTTCGAGGCCCGCGCCGCCGAGGCCGATGATGACTACGCCCGCGCCCGCTGCCTGCGCAGCGCCGCCGATCTCCTCAAGGTCCACGGCGCGCCGGGCGAGGCGGCTCGGCTGCTGGAGCAGCACGCGGCGCTGTCAGGCGAAGCGGAGGTCTTTGAGGAGCTGCTGCGCTCGCGCAAGGCCGCCGCCGATCCGGTCGCCCTGGCCGCCACGCTGGAGGCGATGACCCCCAAGGTCGATCCTGCCCGCCGCTTGGCGCTCCTGCGCGAGCGTGTGGCGCTGTATCGCGGCCCGCTCAAGCGCCTGGACGCGGCGGTGGAGGCCTTGGAGGCGCTGCGCCAAGCCTGCCCGGAGGATGAGGGGCTCTTGGATGAGCTGCTCGACGTGCTGACGGCGCAGGGGGCGCGGCGCGCCTTGGACGCGGCCCTGGAGGGGGCCATCGCCCAGGCGCAGGGGCCGCGCCGCCGGGCGCTCTTGGAGCGTCGAGCCGCCGAGCTGGAGCGGCGCGGCTTGAGCCGCGAGGCCTTTGAGTGCTGGGCCGAGATCGCCACCGACGCGCCTGCGGATCGTGTCGCCTTTGAGGCCCTCGCCAGCCGCTATGAGGCGGCGGACGCGGCGGCGCGCTTCGTGGCCGTGGCCGAGCAGACGGCGGAGGTCGCCGACGCGGCGTGGCTGCCCGAGGTGCTGATCACCTTGGGCCACGCGCTGCTGAATCACCTCGACGATGAGCGCCGCGCGCGTCGCTGGCTCAGCCGCGCTCATGCGCTGCGCCCCGATGATGTGCCCTTGGCGCGTGAGGTCGGCGGGCTCCTGCGCCGCCGCGCCCGCTGGCGTGAGCTGATCGAGCTGTATCTGCGCGTAGGGCCTGCCTTTTTTGTGCAGCCGGGCGAGCGCCCCGAGGATGAAGCCCCGCAGGTGCGCCTCGCCTTGGAGCAAGCGGAGCTGGAGGCGGATCGGCTCTACCAGGTCAATGAGGCCATCGGCACGCTGCGGGCGGCGCTGCTGCGCTGGCCGACGCACCGTGGGCTCTTAGAGCGCCTCTTGAGCTTGCTGCAACGCACCCATGATGGCGCGGGGGTCTATGAGATCGTCGAGCGCCTCGCGGCCTTGAGCGCCCCCGCCGCCGCGCTCCTCGTGCGTGTGCGCGGCGCCGAGGCCCTGATGGCGATGCGCGACGTGGACACGGCGATCACGCTGTGGCGGGCGGTCTTGGAGGCCCAGCCCAGCCACGCCGCCGCGCTCAAGGCCGTGGGGCAGATCGCCGAGCGGCGCAAGGACTGGCCGCTCAAGATCTTCCACATCGAGGCGCTCATCCAAGCCCAGCCCGATCCGCGCAAGCAGGCCCAGCACCTCTTGGAGCTGGGCGCGCTCTACCTCCACCAGCTCCAAGACCAAGCCCAAGCCCTGGCGACGTTTGAGCGCGCGCTGCGGCTCGATCCGCAGCACCCCGAGGCGCTCAGCGCGGCGGCGGCGCTCAGCGAGGCGGCGGGCGCCTGCGAGGCGTCCGAGGGCTACACGCAGCGCTTGATCGATCTGGCCAAGGGGCTCCCCGACGAGGCGCGGCGGGCGCGCATCCCTGATCTGGCGAGCCGAATCCTGGCGCGGGTGGAGGTACACCGCGCCCGCGATGAGCTGCAAGCGCTGCTCTACCTCACCGAGGGGCACACGCTGCTGCCAGAGGTGGCGCAGATCGGCCACGCCCTCGCCGATCTCTTGCAGGCGCGCGGCGATCTGCGCGCGGCGGCGATGATCTATGAGAAGTTTGGCCTGCCTGTGCCGCCGCCGACGGTCCAGGCGGAGCCTTTTAGGGCCATGGAGCACATCAAGCGCGCCCGCGCCTTCTACGCGGCGGAGGCCTACGACAAGGCCGTTCACCACTTTGAGGCCGCCGCGCACTGGCATGAGACGCAGCTGGAGGCCCTTGAGGCCCTGGCCTATATCCAAGCCTACGCCCACCGCTGGGAGGCCGCCGTGCGCGCGCGGCTGCGGCTGGCGCAGACGCTCAGCGATCCCCAGCGGGCGGCGGCGGCCTTCTTCACGGCGGGGCGGCTGGTGGAGGTGGAGCTGGGCAAGCTCAAGCGCGCGGTGATGATCTATGAGCGCGCCTTGGAGGCGGGCTTAGCCGATCAGGCGGCGCTGTTGGTGATCCTCAAGGCGCTGCTCAAGGCGGGGCGGACCCCCTCGGCGCGGGGGCTCTTGGCGCGTCTACAAGCGGAGATCAGCGGCGAGGATGAGGCGGCGGAGGCGCTGCGGGCCGAGCTGCGAGCGCTGGAGGGCGTGGCGCTGGCCCAGCTCGGGGAGCAAGAGGCCGCCTATGACGCCTGGGTCGAGCTGGCCACCGCGCGCCCTGAGCGCATCTCCATGATCTTGGGGATCTTGACCACCTTGGGCCAGGTGGGGCGCACCGATCTGACGGAGCTGCGCTTACGCTTGGAGGCGCGCTTTGGGATCAAGGCCGCCGAGGTCGAGGCCGCGCCGCCGGACAACCCGCCCCCCTATGAGGGCGCGCCGCCATCCACGCCCTTGAGCACCTCGCCGGGCTTGGCGGCGGGCCTCAGCTCACTGGAGGCGCTGCGTGAGGTCTTCGCCTCGGCGGAGCGCCTCCCCGCCGCAGCCTCCAGCGAGCGCGCCCCCGCCCTCGCCAGCGCCCCCGCCCTCGCCAGCGAGGGGGATCTCTTCGCCCCTGATGAGCACACGCAAGCCACGCCTTGGCCGCGCCCCGCGCTGATTGAGCCGCGCCCCGCCGAGTTTGAGGTCATGGAGCCCACCTACAGCGAGGATCTCAGCCCTCAGGCGGCCTCGATCGATGAGCTTGACCTCTCCGCGAGCGAGCTAATCGACGACGAGATCGAGATGATCGATGACGAGATCGAGCTGATCGACGATGAAATCGAGCTGATCGACGATGATGAGCTGCTTGATTAGCGCGGCGTAAATGTGCGGCCCAGCATTGAGGCGCTGACCACCGTGATCGAGCTGATGGGCATGATGATCGCCGCCGCCAGGGGATCGATGTAGCCCAGGAGGGCCAGCGTGGCGAAGATCAGGTTGTAGATCAGGGAGAAGGTGAGGTTGCGCCGGATGAGGCCCAGGGCGCGGCGGCCCCCCTCAACAGCATCCACCACGGCGGAGGGGCCTTGCTCGACCAGCCAGACATCGGCCACTTGCAGCGCCACCTCCGCGCCGCCGTGAACCGCCAGGCCCACCGAAGCCGCCCGCAGCGCCGCCGCGTCATTAAAGCCATCGCCCACCATGGCCCACTCCGCTTGACCGGCCACGGCCTTGGCCTTGTCCTCGGGGCTCTGACCGCCCAAGGCGTCCTCGATGCCCAGCCCCGCCGCGACCTGGGCCACCAGCTCGGGGTGATCGCCGCTGAGGACGCCGATGGAGATCCCCATCTCCCGCAGCCGGGCCAAGGCGGCGGGCGTCTCTGGGCGGATCTGATCGCTGAGGCGGATGAGGCCGACGACCTGCCCATCCAAGCGCACGCTGACGGGCGACTCCCCGCGCGCGGCGGCGCCCATCAGATCAAACTCACCGTAGCCCAAGGCCCCGGGCGCGCCGATCTCGAGGAGGCGGCCTGCCCAGCGGGCCGACATCCCGCGCCCAGCGGTCTCCTCGACGCCCTCCAGGCTGATCCCGCCGCCTTGCCCAGCCCAACGGGCGATGGCGCGGGCGATGGGATGGGCGGAGCTGGCCTCTAGGGCGCCGATGGCGGCCTTGAGGCTGGCCTCATCCACGCCCTCGATGGGGCGCAGATCGACGCCGCTGACCTCAAGGCGGCCCTCGGTGAGCGTGCCGGTCTTATCAAAGACGACCTTGGTGATGCGCCCCAGCCGCTCCAGCGCGCTGGCGGAGCGGATGAGAATACCGCGCCCCGCCGCGCGCCCCCGCGCCACGCCCAGGGCCATCGGCGTCGCCAGGCCCAGGGCGCAGGGGCAGGAGACGACCAGCATGGAAACAACCACGTCGAAGATGCGCGTGGGATCGATAAACGCCCAAGCGATCCCGCCCAGCGTGGCGATGGAGATGACGGCGACGACGAAGTAACCGCTGATGCGATCGGCCAAGCGCATCACCGGCGCGCGATCCAAGGCGGCCTGCTCGATGAGCTGCACCAAGCGCCCCAGCCGGGTCTCTGCGCCGGACGCCTTGGCCTCCAGCTCGAAGAGATCGCCGACGCTGACGGTGCCAGCGAAGACCTCGGCGCCGGGCTTGAGCGCCACGGGGCGCGACTCGCCGGTGAGCAGGCTCATATCGAGGTGGGCTTCACCGCTCAGCAGGGCGCCATCGACGGGCACGGACTCCCCGGAGTGAACCCGCACGCGATCCCCGGCGCGCAGCGTGGCGGCGGGCACCTGAACGAAGCGCTCGCCATCCCAGCGCTCTGCTGATCCAGGGGTCAACACCGCCAAGAGTTCAGCGCGGCTCATCGCCGCCCGCTGACTGCGGCTCTGGATAAAGCGACCGATGAGCAGCAGAAAGACCAACATGGTCACGGAGTCGTAATAGATCTCACCGTGACCGGAGATCGTGGCATAGAGGCTGGCGAAGAAGCCGCCCAAGACACCCAGGGCGATGGGCAGATCGATATGCGGCACGCGCATACGGATGCCCGACAGGGCGCCGCGATAATAGGGCATCGCGCCATAGGTCACGGCGGGGATGGCCAAGCCCAGGGAGATCCACTCCAAGAAGCGCTTATAGCTGGGGTCTTTATCCGCGCCCGCGTAGAGGGCTGCGGCGATGAGCATCACGTTACCGGCGAGGGCGAACATGACCCCCAGGCGTAAAATCTCGCTGCGCGAGGCGGCCTTACGGATCTTCTCCGCCTCGACGCCGATGGGGCTGCTGGGATAGCCCAGCTGATGGATAAACTCGGCGACGGCGCTGAGGGGGGTCGCCTGGGGGTCCCAGCGGAGGGAGAGGCGCTTGCGGCCATAATCGAGGGCGGAGGCCTCGACGCCGGGGCAGACCTTGGGGAGCTGATCGAGCACCCAGACGCAGGCGGCGCAGTGGACGCCTTCGAGGTGCAGCTCGATGTGACGGCCCTCGGAGGCGAAGCGGGCCAAGAAGCCGGGATCATCATAGTGACCGTAGCGGCCGCTGGCCTTGGCGCTGGCGGGGAGGGGCTGGGCGCAGGCGCTGCCGAGCTTATCGCGCAGGGTATAAAACTCACCCAAGCCCTTGTTTTGCTTGAGGTTCCAGGCATCTTGACAGCTGGGGCCGCAGAAGGCCGGGGTGCTGGCAGGCGCCTTGACCTCGCGGCCGCAGTGCGCGCAGGGGGCGGCGGCCAGGGTGGGGGCTTGACCCCGCTGCATCCGATAAGCGTTGAGGCAGCCGCCGCAGCAGAACGCCTCGGCGCTGTCCTCGGCCACGCCATAGACGGGCTTACCGCAATAGGTGCAGGGCCGCGACGGGGCTTGGGGATCATCCTCGGGGGGGGTCTTACGGCCCACGCTGGGCGGCAAGCCCGCCTTGGCGCCTCCGCCGCAGCAGCTCTTCTTGGGCGTCACTTCGCTGGGCGTCACTTCGCTGGGCGTCTCTTTGGCCTTATGATGCCCCCCGCCGCAGCAGCTCTTCTTGGGCGCCGCCTCGCTGGGCGTCTCTTTGGCCTCATGATGGGCCTCGTGATGCCCCCCGCCGCAGCAGCTCTTCTTGGGCGCCGCCTCGCTGGGCGCCACGCCGCGCTCAGGATCATGTCCGTCTGTCATCGTGTCACGCCGATCATGGCAGGTTTTGCTGACGATCATCGCGCCAGCGCAGATCACCCAAGCGCAGCTCGGTGTGAAGATCGAAGATGCCGCCGCGCTGACGCGCGCGATCGGCGTGATAAACACCGGGGGCGCGCTCGACCAGGGGGCTGTTTTTATCCAAGAGGCGGGTATCGCGGCGACGCATACGCACCTCGCCGCTGAGGCCGACGACGGGGCGGGCTTGCTTATCCTGAACGGTGAGGACCAGCGTCTCATCGGTGAAGGCGTAGGTGACCTCCCAACCCAAGGCGCGCGCCGCCTTACGGCCATCGATCACCTCTTGGTACTTCAACGCGTCTTGGTAATAGTCCTCGGCGTCGAGCAGCGGGCGGTGGGTGATCCCCAGGATGATCAGCGTGGCGTTGACGGCGACGACCACCATAAACCCGACGATGATCCCCAGCACCCAGGGGTGAATCTTGAGCTTCACGGCGCTCCTCCAAAAAAGTCTAAAGCCAGAGCATCTATAGAGGGCGTCGCCGCCTCGTCAAGCCCGCAAAGACCCAGCGGAGAGGGCGGAGGCGTGGTCCGCGCTGGCTTAGAGCGCCGCCAGCGGCAGAGGCCGATGGGCCAGCGCGTCATTGAGCTGGGCGGCGAAGCCCTCGACGCTCAGCCCCGGCG
>JAHJCH010000124.1 GCA_018813065.1 Myxococcota bacterium | reverse complement strand
TTTTAAAAAGTCCCGCTCCATCTTCACTTGCCGCAGTTCTCGACGCAGACGTGTCAACTCTTGACGCTCTGTGGTCGTCAACGGTCCGGATGGATCTTTCGCCTCGTCAATCTCTCCTCGTTCGATCCAGCGTCGCAGAGCCGTCTCCGAAATCCCGATGTCCCGCGCGGTTTCTCCGACGGACTTCTCGCTGTTGAGCGCCAGCTTAACAGCCTCGCCCTTGAACTCGCTCGTGTATGTCGGTCGCTTCTTTTTTCCCATCTCTAGACCTCCTCGCGCCGGGCACCTTCACTCGGTCTGGGGTGTCCACTCAAGCGTCGCAAGTCCAACCTTGGCGCTCAGATCTTTTTGCCCATCTCTAGACCTCCTCGCGCGGCGATCACTGCGATCAGGATGCTGTACAAAATGCTTTACGAGGGCGTGGTGAGCACCATCATGCCATAAGCCATGCGCCGCCCAGGAGCCACCGCTATGCACGCCCACGATCTCACACCGCAGATCGCCGCCGATCTCCAGCTCCCCCAAGCGGGGGTCGGCCACGTCATCGCCCTGATCAGCGAAGGCAACACCGTCCCCTTTATCGCCCGCTACCGCAAAGAAGCCACAGGCGGGCTCGACGAGGTGCAGATCCGCGATATCCAAGCGCGCCACGAGCAGCTCACCACGCTCAACGCGCGCCGCGAGGTCATCCGCGCCGCGATCGCTGAGCAAGGCAAGCTCACCGAGGCCCTCTCACGGGGCCTTGATCGCAGCCAGACCCTCGCCGCGCTGGAGGACCTCTACCTCCCCTATAAAAAGAAGCGCCGCACGCGCGCCTCCGCCGCCGTTGAGCTGGGCCTGGAGCCGCTGGCCCAGGCGATCCTTGCCCAGCCGCGTGGCGGCGATCTGCCGGGGCACATCGCCGCTCACCTGGCGGCCTTAGAGGCCCCGCTGAGCGCGGAGGAGGCCCTCGCGGGCGCACGCGATATCATCGCCGAGCGCGTCGCCGAGCACCCCCAGGTGCGCGCCATGACCCGCGCGGCCCTGCGCGGCGAAGGCTTGATGCGCGCCAAAGCCAAGAAAAAGCCTGAGATCCCCGAGGAGGAGATCGCGCGCTTCGCCCAATACGCCGATCACGCCGAGGCCGCCGCGCGGATACCACCGCACCGCTACCTCGCGCTCTGCCGAGGCGAGCAGGTCGGCGCGCTGCGTGTCAGCGTAGAGCTGCCCGCCGAGCACCTCTTGGCCCACATCTATCGTATCTTTGGCGTGGACGCCGCGTCCCCCCTCGCCCCCCCGCTCACCGAGGCCATCGACGATGGCTACAAGCGCCTCTTATCCAAGAGCGCCGAGGGCGAGGTGCGCCGCCAACTCAAGGCCGAGGCCGACACCGCCTCCATCGAGGTCTTCGCCCAGAACCTCAAGGCGCTGCTCCTCGCCGCGCCCTTCGGCGCGCGGGCGGTCTTGGGCGTCGATCCGGGCCTGCGCACGGGCTGCAAGTGCGCGGCGCTGTCGGCGACGGGGCGCTTCCTGGCCCACCGCACGATCTACCTGGTGGGCAGCGAGGCGCAGCGTGACGCCGCCCGGCGTGATCTCCTCGCCTTGATCGAGGCCCACGCCCCCGAGGCCGTGGCCGTGGGCAATGGCACAGGAGGGCGGGAGGCGGCGCAGTTTATCCGCGAGGTCTTAGACAAGGCGGGGCGGCGGGATCTGTGGGTCGTGCCGGTCAACGAGGCGGGGGCCAGCGTCTACAGCGCCTCGGACATCGCC
Source organism: Myxococcota bacterium (assembly GCA_018813065.1). Classification (GTDB taxonomy): domain Bacteria; phylum Myxococcota_A; class Bradymonadia; order UBA7976; family UBA1532; genus JAHJCH01. Next base: position 3,904 of record JAHJCH010000124.1, on the reverse strand, counting down.
CGCGAGGAGTTCCCAGAGCTGGACTTGACCATCCGAGGGGCCATCTCCATTGGCCGCCGCCTCCAAGATCCCCTCGCCGAGCTGGTCAAGATCGACCCCAAGTCCATTGGGGTCGGCCAATACCAACACGACGTGGACCAGCCCCAGCTCAAGCGCAAGCTCGATGAGGTGATCGAGGACTGCGTTAACCGGGTGGGCGTCAACCTCAACACCGCCAGCGGCGCGCTCTTAGCCCACGTCGCCGGGCTTGGCCCAGCCACGGCCCAGAAGATCATCGCGCATCGCGACGCGGCGGGGGGCTTCACCGCGCGCCGCCAGCTCCTCAAGGTCCCTGGCCTCGGCCCCAAGACCTTCCAACAGTGCGCGGGCTTCCTGCGCTTACCTGGGGCCGAGCACCCGCTGGACGCCTCAGCGGTTCACCCAGAGCGCTACGCCGTCGTCGAGCGCATGGCGGCGGATCTCGGCGCGCCCCTTGAGGCCCTGATCGGCGACGCGCGGCGTGTGGGGCAGATCAACCCTGGCCGCTACGCCTCAGCGGAGCTTGGCTTGCTGACGCTGGCGGACATCCTGGAGGAGCTTAAAAAGCCGGGCCGCGATCCGCGCCCCCCGCTGGAGCCGCCGCGCCACCGCGCGGACGTCAACACGATGGAGGATCTCAAGGAGGGCATGATCCTGGAGGGGGTGATCACCAACGTCACCCACTTTGGCGCCTTTGTGGATGTGGGGGTCCACCAAGATGGCCTCGTCCACATCTCCCAGCTCGCCGATCGCTTCGTGCGCGATCCCCATGAGGTCGCCGCGCCGGGCCAGCGCCTCAAGGTGCGTGTTATCAGCGTGGACCTCAAGCACAAGCGCATCGGCCTCAGCGCCAAGGGGCTCAGCCAATGACGCTCGCCGCGCTGCTGCTCCTCCTCGCCGCGCCTGATCCCTTTGAGCTGGACCCGGTCACGGACAGCGCCTTGATGATCAGCGGCCTGGGCTTCTTGCTCTCCTCCCAGGTGGTGATCAGCGGCGGGGAGCTGGAGACGCCAGGGGCGGTGGGGGGCGCCTCACTCAACGCCCTTGATCGCCACTTCGCCCAGCGAGACAACGCCAGCAAGGCCACCTACGCCGATCTCTCCAACTACGCGGTCTTGCCGTTGACGGGGCTCCTCATCGGCGCGGATCTGCTCTCGCGGCCGCTGCAAGGCCAAGGCGAGGCGCTGTGGACGGACGCCACCCTCTACGCCGAGGCGCTGATACTCAACGCCGCGCTCAACAACCTCGTCAAGATCGCCGTGCGCCGCCCTCGCCCCTACACGCACCAGCCGGGCTTCCACAGCGAGGGCGTGGATGACGCGCTCTCCTTCTACTCGGGGCACACCTCCAGCGTCGCCGCGCTGGGGGCCACGGCGAGCTACCTCGCCTTCACCCGTCATGGGTGGGCGCGTGGGCGATGGACCTTGGGCGGGGGGGTTTTGATGACGGCGGTGATGGGCTGGATGCGCGTCGGCGCCCGCAAGCACTTCCCCTCGGACGTGATCACCGGCGCGCTGATGGGCGGCGCCGTGGGCCTGCTCGTGCCCCACCTGCACCGGCGCCAGGCGCAGATCACCCACGTCCAAGACGTTGAGGGGCGGCCAATTGGGCTCAGCTTGGGGGGCCGCTTCTAGGCTTGACCTGCGCCCCATCCATCCACGCCCGCTTCTCTTCAAGCAAGCGCGAGATCCCCGCCGAGGCGTAGGCCCCCAGGCGCTCGCCGAGGCGGGTATAGCCGAAGAACTGGGCCAGCTCACGCACGAGATCCTCATGAGGCAAGCCAAACTGCTGGTTCAAGATCGCCTCCGCCGCGTTGGCCCACTCCTCGACGGGGATATGCTCGACATCGCGGCGCGCCGAGGCCCGCCGAGGGGCACGAAAGCCCCGCCAGGTCTTGGGATCACAGCCATGAGGCCAGAGGAAACCCGCCCGAGGCCGTAGGGCGACGTCGAGGCGCTCATACAGCGCATCCATGCGCCCCTTGAGGCGCTGCGTCAGGGTCTTGAGCCCATAAGCGTGGGCCAGGAGGCGGGCGACGCGCGCCTCAGACACAGGCCCCTCTACCTCGACGATGGCCTCCAGCTGGGCGACCAGGGCCGCGAGGCGTTGGCGCTGATAAAAGCCGCCCTCTTGGACCTCCAAGGTGATCTCTTGATAACGCGAGGCCCCGCGCAGCCCGGCCTTGGGGCCTTTCTCCAAGCTCAGCCTCGGCGTTGGCGTCTGAAGCATAGGCGTCGGCGGCACCGCCTCGCCCGCCTCGGCGGCCTTGAGGGCCGCCAGCAGCCGCGCGCGCGTCGCCTCGGGGGCCAGCCACCAATCCACGGCCCAGAGGCGATGCAGCCGCCAGCCTTGACGCTTGAGCGCCTCGGCGCGCAGGCGATCTCGATCCGAAGTGGCCTCGGCGCGATAGCTCGGCCCATCCAGCAAGACCCCCAATCGATAGCCGCCCGCCTCATCGAGCACGCCCAGATCCACGCGCCAGCCGCCGACGCCCACGCGGGCTTGAACCGACGCGCCCTGAGACACCAAGAAGCGGCGCACCTGCTCGATCAGCGGGCTGACGGGGGGCGTCGCCGCCTCATGGGGGGCCATCGCCGCGCCCCCGGCCAGCTCCAGGAAGGCGCGAAGATCACGGGCGCCCACGGCGGTGACGCGATCGAGATCGATGTCTTGAGGGGCGAGGCTGCTGAAGACCACGAGGGCCTCGCGGGCGCGGGTGATCGCCACGTTGAGGCGGCGCTCGCCGCCGCGCTGGCTGAGCGGGCCAAAGTTGAGGTGGACCTGCCCTCGGGCATCGGGGCCGAAGGTCAGGCTAAAGAGGATGACGTCGCGCTCATCGCCCTGCACCGTCTCCAGGTTCTTGACGAAGAGGGCGGGGCGGGCCTCCAAGGCGGCATCAAGAGCGGGGTGTGTCAACCGCGCCTCATCGAGCAGCTCGGCGATGAGCCGCTGCTGAGCGAGGTTAAAGGTGACGACCCCCAGCGTCTGATCGGGGCGCGCCTCGACGCGGCGGCGCACCTCCTCGACGACGGCGTGGGCCTCAACGGGGTTGGTGCGGCTGCGGCTGCGATCATAGGTGCCAGCGACGCGGCGCAGGCTGAGGCCGCCGACGCGCGGCGTCGCCGTGGGGGAGATGATCAGCTGCTCGTCATAATAGTGCGCGTCGCTGAAGGCGATGAGCTGCTCATGACGGCTGCGATAATGCCCCCGCAAGCGCAGCCTCGGCAGCCCCGCCTCCAAGCAAGCGTCCAGCACGCTCTCGCCGTCGGCCTCGACCTCATCATCCGCCGTCGGGCCGCGATCAAAGAACCGCGTCGGCGGCAGCTGGCGTGGATCGCCGACGATCACCGCCGCGCGCCCGCGCGCTAAGGCGCCCAGGGCATCCCAGGGGCTGATCTGCGAGGCCTCATCAAAGATCACCAAGTCAAAGGGCGCCTCATCCAGATCGAGGAAGCGTGAGATCGACAGCGGGCTCATCAACAAACAGGGCTTGAGGTGGCGCAGGGCCTCCTTGGCCTCCTTAAAGAGCCGCCGCAGCGGCATCAGGCGGCGACGCTTGGCCGCCTCGGCCTGCAACAAGCCCAGCTGGGAGCGCGCGGCGGCGGGGCGAGGCGCGGGGCGACGGGCGGAGAGATCGGCCAAGAGCTGGAGCCCATCGAGGCGCTGCTGCTGCACGTCGAGGGCGCAGAAGTCGGCGATGCGCTGATCATGAGAGGGGCCGTGAAAGCCCTTGAGCGGCGGCGCCGCCAAGCGCGCCTCGACCCAGCCTGCGTAGAGCCCGCGCCAGAAGGCGCCCTCTACCGCCTCTAGCCCCTCATTGATCATGCGCACCAGGGGGGCCAGGCCCAGCCCCTCCGCCGCCGCGACCGCGCGGCGCCAAGCCAGC
>JAHJCH010000123.1 GCA_018813065.1 Myxococcota bacterium | reverse complement strand
CGGCGTGGCACATGGGGCTGGCCTGGCCCCCGTCCTCGGGGCGCGCCGCCCCCCCCATGCCGCCGTCCAGGCGCGCCGCAGGGAGGACGCCCGCCTCCCCGCCATGATCTTGGGGTTGAGGGTCCTCCTCGGCGATCCCCGCATCACGCCCCGCATCGCCCCCCGCGCCGGGCTGCGCCTGACCCGGCGGCAAGGCCGCGTCGGGCATGGGGCCCATGTCAACGGCGAGGCCAAGATCAGGCGGCATCGACGCGGGGCAGGGCGCCGCTTGGCAGCTCATATTGCACCACGACAGCCCCACGCTGAAGCAGCTCCAGATGTCCAAGCAGGCGTCGGGCGCTTGGGGGCTACAAGGCATCTCGGGGCATTGGCTGACCGGTAAGCAGCTGCCCCCGCACCAGCTCAGCCCCGCCGCCAGGCAGCTGGGCTCATCGGCGCAGAGCATCGGCGCAAAGAGCCCACACGCCGGCGCAGGGCACTCAAAGTGAAGGGGGGCGCCGTCGCGCTTGTAGTCGCGGGGGCTGGGGGCAGACTCATCGGCGGGCGGCAGGCGGGCGAAGACCTCAAGGGGGAAGAGGCTGGCCATAAAATGCATCATCCCCAGGCAGCGCGGATCACAGTGGACCTCGGCGCCCGAGCGCAGCGCCTGGAAGAAGCTCCCCGCGTAGGGCGTGAAGCCGATCAGCTGTCCCTGCGCGTCCATCTCCACCAGGATCGCCAGCATTTGGCCCAGGAGCGCGTTGGCGGGGTTGGCGCTGCGCGGATCGGGTGGCAGGTTCATATCATAGAGCGGCGCAATGCCTGTCATGAATGCTTCAGTGATGGCATAAATGTTATAGAATGCCTGTCGTGGGTTTTCTTGGGATGCGTCTCGCGTATGTGTGCGCCCCAGAAACATAAAGTCAAGGACCGCCACTTGCTCCGCTTCGCCCATCGTCGAGAGCGCCTCAAACATCGACGCGGCCGCCCGCGGGTTGCTCATAAAGGCGTAGAACATGCGCTCATCCGCCATCTCATTGGCGTCGGCGTCGTGCTCCGGCGCGCCCATGTTCATATAGACCTCCCAGAAGGGGCGGCCTCGCCGCATCTCTCGCGCCGCGTCCAGCTCCATCATCTCGCCAAGCGTCTCTACGATAAAAGGTGGCTGACAGAGCATCGAGCGGGTCAACGCGCGGTAGAGTCGATCATTGAGCACATAGAAGAAGAAGGCCCGAAGGTCATCATGCCAGCTCGCCATGTCGATAAAGGCCGCAGGGAACGCGCAGTCCTGTTCAATGATGCTCGCCATGCGGTCAAGCAGCTCCGGGTTATGCGCGATGATGCGGATCATCATGTCGATCAGCTCAGGGTTGGCGGCGGCGCACTCCATAAACTCCATCGTCAGCGATGAGCTTTCGAGGACCGCCATAAAGAACACACCCATGGCTTGATCACACATCCCAAAGCACAGGTCTGCGGTGTGGAGGTACATGAAGACCATCCCATCGGTCATCATGTCGATCATCACGCCGCTGCACGCGTCGGGGTTGTTGAGCTGGGCCTGGGCGGGCGCGGGCGCGAGGAGCGCCAGGGTGAGCGTGAGGGTGGCGAGGCGGGCGCGCTGGGGCATGATCAAGCTCAGGGTCGTGTGAGGTTGGCGGGAAGGATAACCCCGCGCCTTAAAACGTTCAAATGTTCGTTTAAATGAACGCCACGCGGCTGAGGCGGCCGCTCAGCAGCCCCAGGGCGCCTTTTGGCAAGCCTCGATGGCGCCGCGCAGGCGGACGGCGGCGCCCCTCAACGACGTCCGCTCCAGGGCCTCAAGGAGCCGCCGCGCCAGGGAGAAGCGCCCCGCTTGGATCGCCGCCCACGCCATCCTCAAGCGCGCCACGCCGTCGAGCTGCCCGCGCGCCTCCAGCGGCTCCAGGCGCGCCAGGGCCGCGAAGAAGGCCTCCGTCCCCAGGTGAAGCTGCGCCCCTTGGGCTTGGCGGCGCGTGGCCTCTTCGACGCGCGCGTTGAGCCGCCACGCCGCCGAGGGGCGCGCGGCTTGGTGATATTGCTCGGCGGCCTCATAGGCCTTGGGGGTCTGCGAGAAGAGGCGCGCGGCGCTGAGGGGCATCTCCGACTCGGCGTAGAGGTAGCCGAGGCGCACGCGCGCCTCGACGTGGCCGGGGTTTAACAGGACCGCCTCCTCCAAGGCCAAGCGCGCCGCCCGCCTCAGCCCCGCGCGGCGATGGGCCTCGGCGACCTGGAGGTGGGCGTAGGCCTCTGGGCTGACCGCCGCCCAGCGGCGCCCAATCTCCAAGGCCGCCGCGAACAAGCCCTGCTCGATAAACAGCCCCGCCAGCTCACGCAGGAGGCTTGGGTGCTCCTCAAAGCGCGCCAGGCCGCGCTCCAGCGCTTGTCGCGCCGCCTCTGGCTGCTTGGCCTTGCGGTGCGCGCGGGCGAGGAGGGCGTGCCAGTCCAGGTGGCCCTCGGCGATTGGGCGGCTGCGCTCAAGGGCCTCCGCCGCAGGCGCCCAGCGTTCGAGCTTGTAGAGGGCTTGGCCCAGATAAAAGGACGCCATCAGGAGGCTCGGCTGCGCCTCGATGGCGCGCTGGAGCGCCGCGACCGAGGCCTCCAGCTCGCCGCGCTCAAGGTAGAAGATGCCCACCACCGCGTCATATTGGGCGCGCGTAAAGCCACAGGCCTCCTCGTGCATTCGCCAACAGGCCCGCGCCCGCGTCAGGGTCTCGGCGGCGTGCTCAAGCTCCCCCTTGACCAGCGCTTGGCGGGCGTCGAGGAGGTAGGGCGGCGGCGGCGGGATCTCCTTGGGCTTGCGGGCGTGGGCGAGGCCAAGGAGGGCGGCGAGGAGGATCAAGCTGCGCATGGGCAGGCCCCTGGTGTGGTCATTGTGTGGCGCCAAGTTATCACGCGGCCTCGCCCTTAAAGGCGCCCCTCAATCCAGCGTAAAGCGGATCGTCTTGCGCACCCAGACCGGGACGGCTTGGCCTTGAAAGGCGCCTGGCCGAAAGCGCCAACGAGAGAGCGCCTCGGAGGCGGCGGCGTCAAAGACGCCTGGGGGATCGCAGCTGAGGATCGTCACCTGGCGCACGGCCCCATCCACGTCCACGAGCAAGCGCGCCTTGACCGCGCCGGTGACGCCCTGGCGCTGGGCCTCGAGCGGGTAGCGCGGCGGCGGCGTCTCCATGGGCGCGGGCGGCACGTCCACCATCGACTCGGTCATGATCAAGCGCTTGGCGCCCGCGCTGAGCCCCTCAGCCCCGTCGGTGTGGATCACCCCCCCCGCCTCGGCCTCGGGGGGCGCCCAGTCCGGGGTCGCGACCATCGCGGGGAGCGCCAAGGCAGGGATGGGCGCGGGGGCGGCGGCCTTGGGGCGGGCGCGCCGTGGCTGGGGCTTGGGCTTGGGCGCATGCTTGGGCGCTTGGCGGAGGATCTGCGGGGCCTCGCGGTGAGGCGGCGGCGCCGCTGGCGGGTTCTGATGCACCCGCAGCGCGACGACGCCGATGAGCGTGGCGAGGTTGATGAGCACCGAGAGCCCCACAGCCACGCCCAGCCTGCCGATCCGGCTCATGGGCGCGGCTCCAGCTCTGCGTCCACCGCCACATGCTTGGCCCCCGCCAGGCGGCATTGATCAACCACGTCGATGAGCCGCCCTGTCTCCAGCCGCTGATCGGCGGTGATGAGCACGGGGCGGCGGCGATCGGCGGCCAGGAGGTCGCGCACCCGGCTCTGCACCATCCAAGGCTGGATCGGCTGCCCCTCAAGGTAGACCGAGCCGCCTTGATCGATGGCGACGCGGATCGCCCGCGCGTCGGCGAGGGCCGCTGAGCCCGCTGAGGGGCGCTCGATGTCCACCTCAAGGTTGCGCACGAAGGTGGTGCTGACCATGAAGAAGATCAGCAGGATGAAGATGATGTCGATGAGCGGCCCGATGTCGATCTCATCGCCCCGCGCGCCCGCCCTGCGGATCTCGCCCAGCTTCATGGCTCGCTCTCCAATGCGCTCCGTGTGGAATGCGGGCGCGAAGCGCTCCGCGTGGAATGCGGGCGCGCAGCGCTCCGGCATCGCCCGAGCGCCTCATCGACGCGCTGCCGCTGGCGCGCCGCCTGCCGCTCCAGGTAGCGATGGGTGAACATCCCCGGTAAGGCGATGACCAGCCCCATCTGCGTTGTGGTTAAGGCCTCGGCGATGCCCCCCGCGATGCCCCCGGATTGAGAGAACAGCGCCATCTCGTCGAGGGCCTCGAAGGTGGAGACCATGCCGCTGACCGTGCCCAAGAGCCCCAAGAGCGGCGCAGCGACGACCAACGCGTTGATGGCCTCGGCGTGCTCAGACAGCGCGAAGCGGCGCGTCAGCAAGGCCACCTCCAGGCGCCCCAGCGCCGCGCGGCTCGCCGCTTCGGCCTCGGGCAGCGGCGGCGGCCTGAGCAGATCAAGGGCGCGCAGGATCAACGCCGACCACATCAGGAAGCCGACGAAGAGGAGCGGCCACATGACCACGCCGCCCGCCTCGATCAGCGCCTCTACGGCCTTCAAGGCGCCGCTCACCTCGGGCCTCGACGCGTCAAGGCGTTGATCAGCGCCAACGCCTGCGTCTGCATGATCTCCACGCCTCGATCCGCCCACCGCGTCACCGCCGTCTTCATCAAGAGCAGCGGGATGGCGACGGCGAGGCCAAACTCCGTGGTGATCAGCGCCTCGGAGATGCCTTGGCTCAGCAGCTTTGGATCTCCCGTGCCGTGCTCCGTGATCACGTCAAAGGTGGAGATGATCCCCGTGACGGTGCCCAGCAGGCCGAGGAGCGGCGAGACGACCACGATCACGTTTAAGAGCGCCAGGCCACGATCAAAGTGCGGCATCTGACGGAGGATCTGCTCCGAGGCGCGCTGCTCAAGGGCCGCCCGCGAGGCGCCCTCGTCGGTCAGCAGCGCCTCAAGCACCCGCCGCAGCCGCCCCAGCCCCCCAGGGAGGGCGGGCCGCTGCCCCGCGCTGAGGGCCTCGATGAAGCGCCCCAGGGCGCCGAGCCGCCACGCCGCGCCGCGCGCCAGGCTGATGAGCCGCTCAAGCAAGAGCAGCAGCCCGATCGCCGCCAAGGCCAGGATAATCCAAGCGATTGGCCCGCCCGCCTCAGCCAAATCCCACAGCGAGCGGCTCGCCTTGGGCGGTGAGGGGGGCTTGGTGGCGTCGAAGAGGTAGACGGGCAGCGCCGAGGGCGGGGCGCCGTTGAGGAGCGCCTCCACCTCGGGGCGCGCCGCGGCGTCGATGAGCCGCAGCCGCCCCTCTGGGGCTGGGCCAAGCACGCCGCCGACGCCCTCGGCGAGCCCCAGCGCGGCGACCTCGCCGATGTGGACGATGCGCCCGCGCCGCTCGACGCCCTGGGCGTCAAAGAAGGCCCCGTCGGTGATGTGAATCTCGGCGCCACGCCGCGCCTGGGCGGCGGCGCGGTGGATGAGGATCTCCAGCCGCGCGCCCAAGCCCAGCGCCTTGGGCGCCCCCGCCTCGACGCCCAGCGCCCCCTCGGCCTCCTCCACGAGCGTCCGCAGCGCCTCGGACTGATCCGCGCTCAGCGCGCCCCCCTCCTCCAAGCGCGTCACCTCGCGCTCCAGATCGTCGGCCTCGACCTGGAGCCGTGAGGCGGCGTGGGTCAGCCGCTCGATCTGCGCGTTGAGCGCCTGGCGCTTGGCGGCGCCGCGCTCAAGCTGGGACTTCAGCTGCCCCTTCAGCGCGTCGCGCAGCGCCTCCAGCTCCACGCGCTCACGCTCATAGGCCGCCTCAAAGGTCGGCGCGGCCAGGGCCACGGGCGCGGCGAGCAGCAGGCCGAGGGGCAGCAGGCCGAGAGGCATGAGGTTAGCGCGCATTTGGGGCCTCCAGCGGCAGGCGCCAGGCGCCCTCGCGGACTTGGCGGCGCAGCGACTGGAAGAGGCTGGCGAGCTGCTGGCGCTGCTGGGGGGGCTCGATCTCCACATGACGCCAGCCCGCGCCCTCGCGGCGGAGCTGGCCGAAGCGCGCCTCGTCGAGCCGCGTGTAGAGGGTCACCATCCCCAGCCGGACGACGCGCAAGAGCCGCGGGGCGGCGTCGGGCTCGATCTGGATGGGGATCTCGCTCATCTCCACCTCCCTGCGCAGCCGCCGCTCGTCCTCCATAAAGCGCCACAGCTCCACGCCCAGGGCGTGCGGATCGACGCGGCCCTCCTTGAGCCGGGCGCGCAGCCCGTCGAGGGCCTTGAGGCGCGCGGCGCGGCGGAAGGGCAGCCCCTCCTCGACGAGCGCCTGGGCGGCGTCGAGCCCCCGCAGGATCGCCTCGGAGGCCGCCGCGCGGGTCTGGGTCTGGGCGTCGGCCTCGGCCTGGTGTCGGTCGATCTGCGCTTGGAGCCGGGCGCGGCGGACACGCTCAGCGTCGAGGCGCATCTCCAGCTCAGCGACGCGGGCCTCAAGCCCCCTCAGCGCGGCGTTGATCTGGGTCTTCTCCACGCGCAGCTGCGCGTCCAGCTCATCGATCTCGACGCGGAGATCCGCTAAGGCGCGCGCCATCGTGGGCAGGTCAGGGGGCGGCGCCGGGGGCGATGGCGCGAGGAGCGCGAGGGCGAGCAGGCACGTGGGCATGGCGTTGGGGCTCCTCAGCGCGGCTGGGCGCGGCAGAAGCCGACGCCGTTGAAGTGACCGCTGGCGCGGGCGGCGTAGGTCAAGAAGTCCAGCAGGGTGTGCTTGCCCGGCGGCAGGAGCCCGCCGTCGTCATAGAGCGGGAAGCCGTGGGCGTCGAGGAGCGGCGCGCCGTCGGCGTCGCGCAAGTCCGTGAGGTCTTGTCGCGTCAGCGCCTCAGAGGTCACCCCGCCGTCGGCGTCCGCCACCGCCGCCAAGGCGTCGAAGCGCAGATCCTCGTTGCCCGCCGAGAGGGTGTCCCAAAAGATGTGGATGGCGTGGGCGTAGATAAACGCCCCCGTCGTCTTGTTGGCCTCGATGGCGATCCCCTGGGTCTTGTCCTTGCCGTTGACACACTGGCGGTAGCGCGTCGCCGCCGCCAGCCCGAGCCTGAAGCGGATCTCGACCCCCTCGCGGGTGGCCACGCCGCCGACGAGCATCGACCAGCCATTGGCGGCCATCTCCGCCAGATCCTCGGCGGAGGCGGAGCCGGTCATGCCCTCCTCGGCGGCCAAGAAGTCAAAGCCAAACTCCAGGCGCTTGGCGGGCAGCCCCTCGATGATCCCCAAGGTCTCCGCCGCGTCGGCGCTCTGGGCCAAGTCCAAGGCCATCGGCCCAGGCCACGACCCGACGACGGGGCCATCAACGCCATCGGTGAGCTGGACGTCGCCGACCACCACCACATAGGTGTCGAACTGCACCGACCAGCCATCGACGAAGGCTTGGGTGACGTCGCCCTCCTTGAAGGGGAAGCCGTCGCGCAGCGCCCCGCCGCCGCTGATCGTCAACTCCAGCCCGCCCTCACCGGCGGTGTCCTCGCCCGTGCAGCCCATCGCCAGGCCCCACAGCGCCATCATGATTCCAAGCTGATTTGTCATGATTCCAAGCTGATTCATAAGGCGCTCACGCGGTATGTGGCGCGGGCGCGGGCCGCCATCAAGAGCGCGGCGGTGGCCTGGACGCCGGGCTTGAAGAGGTAGCGGCCCTCATCATCGCGCTCGCTCAGCGTCTCGAAGCGGACGCTGGCGAAGAGCTGATCGACGAGCACCTCGACGGCGAGGGTGCTCCCCTCGCTGAGCGGCCCATCGGCGGGGATGCTCTCGACGATCCGCATCAGGCCCTCATCGGGGATCGTCAGCGTGGCGACGAAGCGCCGCGCCTCGCCGCCCTTGGTGGCCTCACCGACGAAGCGCATCGACTCGCCGCCGAGCGCCCCAAAGTCGCCGCCACCCGCGCTGATCTCTCCTGGGGGGTGGAGGTGGATCTCCGCTGAGGCCACGGTGCCCTTGACGCCGAAGATCTCGCCGCCGTCCATCGGCCCCGCCAGGAGATCCACCGCCCGCTGCGTGAGGATCTCACCTAAGACCGGGCCGTTGTCGAACTGGGCGTGCGTGGGGCAGGCCACGGCGACCCCCAGCAGGGCGGGCTTGAGCCAGGCCAAGGCCCCCCTCGCCTCGCCCCCGTAGAGGTAGATCGGCCCCAAGGCCATGCGCGCCTCGCTGAGGCTCACCGACCAGCCCTCGGGCGTCTCAAAGGCGCTGGGGCTGCCGGTGGAGGCGGCCCCGCCGAGCGTGGCGCGGTAGGTGACGTTCTCCCCCGCCGTCTCGCCCCCGCAAGAGAGGAGCAGCGCCAGGGCCAGCAGCCCCGCGCCCTTAGTCGTGATCGTGTTCATGGTCATCCTCTTCGGGGATGCGCTTGATCATCACCACCAGCGGCGCGCCGCCCGCTTTAAACCGCAGGACATAGGGCACCTTCTCGACATCGGCGGGCTTGGTCAGGGCGAGGTGATAGTGCTGGGGGATCGCCGCCTCGCAGACGCTCACAGGGTCGCCGCCGCTCAAGGTCACCTCCACGCCGTCCTTGTTGGTGACGCCATCGAGGGCGTCGGCGCGGCTGAGGAAGAGGGCGTGCTCGCCGCTGACGAAGGCCGGGAAGTGGAGGTAGCCCAGGCCCTCGGCGAGCGGGGTGATGTGGATCGGCTCGTCCTGCGGGCCGTGATGGGCCTCGTCGAAGGCGCCCTCATGGGTGTCGGCCAGCGTCGCCTCATGCTGATGAGCGTCACCGAACTGGGCGCAGGCCAGCTCGGGGAAGGGCTGGCTTGGGACGCAGATCATGGGATCGTGCTCGTCGAGGATGTAGCCCGTCTCGCAGTGGCACTCGCCGTCATGGAGGTGCCCAAACCCGCCACACTCCAGGCCCGAGATCGCCTCGCAGTGGGCCTCGTCGGCCTCCTCATGGCAGACCTTGGCGGTGCCACAGGGCTGGATCGCCCAGCGCCCTTCAACGCAGTTAAAGGCGGTGTTCTCCTCGGCGCTGCCCTCGGCGCCGCACTTAAACTCGCCCGCTTGGCAGGCGCTGTTGGGGTCCGCGCAGACGGCGCGGCCCTCTTCGAGCTGAACGCAGTCCAGGCTGAGCTGCTGGCAGTCGGCGCCGACGTGGAAGTGGGGCTCCATGCCCTCGACGATGTGGCAGTACTGCGCCGCGCCGCCCTCGCAGCGCGACCAGCCGTCGTGCTCGGCGTCGCAGCTCCAGGTGGGCGCGCTGATCGCCGCGTCGGGGCGCGCCTCGGACCCGTCGTCCTCGCAGCCGAGCGCGGGCAGCAGCAGCAGCGAGAGGCATAAAGCCCGATTTATCAGATCTTTAGTTCTGACATTTTTCAGAGAGAATCTGTTGAATCGAGCCGCAGGGCTGCGTAAGCAGCCCGAGGACCGACATTTTTCGGACTTCATCCGCTCAAGGCGGACAGGCCGGAGCAAAGAAATAAATCTGCGAAGCGGATTTTTTCTGCAGCAGAGCGCCTGCCCCAGCGCGCAGCGCTGGGGTGATGGCCGAGAAAATGTCACAATTAAAGGTTGAACATGCGTTGGCGTATGGAGGATCTGATGGCGCGGCGCTATGAAGACTCGGTGATGGTGTCCTTGGATGAAGTCCGCGATCTGCTCAAGCAGGAGCTGCCCGAGGCGGCGCGCACGCAGATCGAGCGGCGGCTGCCGAGGGATGGCCCGCGCGGCGCTGATCTGGGCGTGCCCGACGCGGGGGAGATCCAAGCCCATCGCCAACAGCGCTGGATCGACAACGGCACCAACATCATCGCCAAGCCTCTCCCGCTGGCGGGTTCTAAGGCCAGGGCGCGGCGGGCGGCGATCTTCCTCGGCGGCGTGGCCCTCTCCATGGGCCTGACATTCTTCGGCTTTCGGCAGCTCTATGAGCCCCCCCCCACGCCCTTTGGGATCACCTTTGATGTGCTGGATCAGGCCATCGAGGGCCTGGAGCTGCGCGCGCGGTTGAAGACCATCGAGGCCCAACATGAGGCCGCTCGCCAAGCATCGACGCAGGCCAAGGCCGACACGGCGCGGCTGCAAGCGCGCGTGCTCACCTTGGAGCAGGCGCTGACGACGCAGCGCGCGGCGGCGGCCATCTCCCCGCCCCCCGATCCCGCCACCACCAAGAAGGCCAAGCGCGCTCAGAAGGCCAAGCGCGCCAAGAAGACCAAGCGGCGTAAGCGGGCGGCGACGCGCCGTACACAGCAGCGCAAGCGGGCCGCCTCGGCCAAGTCTGATAAGGCCCTTGATGATCTGATCGGCGGGCTGTGAGGATCAGGGGTAGGGTGGGCCGCCATCGACGCTGACGCCGATGAACGGCAGGTTGCGGAGGCGTTGATCAAAGTCAAGGCCGTAGCCAATCACAAATCGGTCGGGAATCACAAAGCCAACATAGTCAATCGGCACTTCAACCTGCGCCCTCGCAGGTTTATGCAGTAAAGACGCAACCTTAATTGAGCGTGGCTGTCTTGTTTGAAGGTTATCAAGCAAGTATTTCATCGTCAATCCAGTGTCAACGATGTCTTCCACAATCACAATGTCGCGATCTTTGATCGGTTTGCTTAAATCTTGAGTCATCCTGACTACGCCGCTGCTCTTTGTAGAGCTGCCATAGCTTGAAAGGCCCAAGAAGTCGATAGAGAGGGGTAAATCTATCGCGCGAGCGAGGTCTGCCAGGAAGACATAGGAGCCTTTTAGCACCGCGATCAGGATAATATCGGGGTTCTCTGCGTAGTCGGCGGTGATCTGCGCGCCAAGCTCATGAATGCGCTTGGAGAGCGTCTCTTCGTCTAAAAGAACCTCAATTTTTTTCGGGTCGTAGAACATCTATATCCAACTGTTGTTCATCAGCTCACCAAAGCCACCGCCACCAGGGACGATATATTGGTGCTCGTTTAACCCCGACTCTTCATCCCAGCGCGCGCCAGGCGTCGTGTCGAGGATCTCAGGCGGAGACATACCACGATCAAGGCGCAATCCATAGATAATCACCTTGGGGAAGTCCGCCTTGAGCCGCTTGATGAACTCAGGGGTGATGATCAGGTTGAGCACGATGAGCTTGGTGGCGCGGCCCATCTCGCCGTTGGAGTAGGCGCTCAACGCCACGCTGAGGCTGTTGCCCGTCGCCCCCATCGGATCGGGGAAGAGCACGATGGCGCCCTCCACGTCGCCGCCGATCTTGCTGCCTGAGATCGAGGCCCCCGTCACATGCTGCTCGCCGTCCACCGTGCGGGCCATGATCAGGTGATCTTGGCGCACGCTGGCTGGATTGAGGATGTGGTTGAGCGTGTCATAGCAGACCTGGCTGGGGAGGATGCCGGCGCGGGCCAGATCCACCACCACCGCGCGGCTGCTGGGATCGACCAGCCGCGCCTTGAGCACCCCCCGAGGCTCGACGGCCTTCATCCGCGTCTCCACCTCGACGTTGACGCGCGGGAACTCTTGGTTGATCACCGCGCGGATGAGGCTGGTGTAGAGATCCTTGATCAGCGCGTTGAAGAGCGGCTGCGTCGTCGAGGGGGCGCAGAGCCGGGCGAGGTAGGTGCTGAGGAAGGGATCGTCGAGGATGTGGACACCCTCGCCGTAGTGGTGCTCGATTTCGCTCAGCGAGTAGGCGCACATGGGCTTTATTTCTCTCCAGCGGCGAGCTTGGGCGATGCCAGCGGCTCGGCCTCGGCGCTGTGGCAGCCTCGGCAGCGGGCCTGATAGCTCTCGCGCTCCCCGATTAAGACCTGGGCGCCCCCCGCCACGAGCCGCTGGGAGCGGTGGGCTGGGTTGCCACAGATCATACAGACGGCGTGCTTCTTGGTGACGAACTCAGCGACGGCCAGGAGCCGAGGCATCGGGCCGAAGGGCTCGCCCTTGTAGTCCAGATCGAGGCCCGCGCAGATGACGCGCAGCCCTTGATCGGCGAGCGCCTGGACGACGTCGGCCAGGTCCGCTCCAAAGAACTGGCACTCGTCGATGCCGACCACCTCCGTCTCTGGATCGAGCAGATCCAGGATCTCGCGCGCTGAGGCCAGCGGGCGGCAGGCGAGGCGATGGTCGCTGTGGCTGACCACCTCGCAGGTGGCGTAGCGGTTGTCGGTCAGCGGCTTGAAGACCTGGATGGCGCGGTGGGCGTAGAGCACCCGCTTGAGGCGGCTGATAAGCTCCTCGGTCTTCCCCGAGAACATGCTCCCGCAGATGACCTCGATCCAGCCTGTGTTCGTGGGCATGTGATGCATGGGCGCGAGGATATGGGGCCGTTGTCGTCGCGTAAAGGCTCAGGCGTCAACGTCGCGGAGCCGCTTGGCCTCGTGATCGCGATTGCAACCGCTTGTAATCATTCATCAATCCTGCCATGCCTTTCGATGCACGTTTCAATGATTTCGGTGGTTTAGCCCGCTCACTTTTTCTTAAGGGCGCGGCGCGGCGGGCTCGATCTCCTCGCTCATCCAGCGCCGGAGCCGCCCCCGGAGGTCCTCGAAGACCAGCGGGCGGCGCGCCATCAAGTTGTGTTGCTCGCTTGGATCAGCGGCGAGATCGAAGAGCGCGTAGCGGTTGTAGGTGATGGCGTAGTGGAGCTTCCAAGGCCAGGAGATGATGACCCGCCGCGCCGAGTGCGTCTCGTCCTTGACCATCTCGGCGAAGATGGGCGGGTGGGTCAGCGGTGGATCGGCCTCGCCGGTGTAGTCCAAGAGGGAGACGCCGCCCAACCGTGGGGGCAGAGGCGCTTCAATCAACTCTAAGATGGTCGGCACCAGGTCGAGGTTGGCCACGGGCGTGGTCACCGTCCTGGGCGTCAGCCCCGGCCCCAGGATCAGCAGGGGGATATGAAGCTGATCGTCGTAGAGGTGTTGGCCGTGATAGAGGTAGCCATGCTCCCCAAAGCCCTCGGCGTGATCGCTGTGGAGGATCGTGTAGGTCTTTTGGTCCAGCTCAAGGGCTTGCAGCGTCTTAAAGAACCGGCCCAGCGCTTCATCGGTCGCTCTGATCTCCGCGTCGTATAAATCAATATCACGGCCCCCAAAGTCATATTTTTCATGTTTTTGATAGAAATGATGTGGGTTGAAGCAGTGTATCCATAGAAAGAATGGGCCTTTTTGTGCATCATCGCTCTTTAAGAAGTCGATGGCCCGATCAATCACCTCTTCATCGGCGATTACATGGGGGATCTGCTGGCCGTATCGCTCCACGATGGTCAAATCCCAGCGCTGAAAGCCTTGATTGAGCCCGTAGTTGGGCAAGAAGAAGCGATGTGAGGGGACGCCCGCGGTGAAATAGCCCGCGTCTCGGGCGGCCTCGGCCAGCGTGTGGTTCTCATCGTGGACGCGGGCCCAGAGATCGGGGCTGCGATCCACCTCCGAGAAGTAGCGGCCCGTGAAGATGGAGGGCACGGAGGCCTTGGTCTGTGGGGCCTGGGCGTAGGCGCGGGCGAAGCGCACCCCACGCGCGGCGTAGGCGTCGAGGTGAGGCGTGGTGGGCCGCTCGTAGCCCAGGAAGCCGACGTGATCGGCGCGCAAGCTGTCGATGGTGATCAGGATGACGTTGGGGCGGCGGCGCAGGTGCTGGCGACCCAATGGCGCGGCGGGCGGCGCTTGAGGGGCGGCGCCGGGGCTGTCGCCATCGAAGCAGTCATCATCGACGCCGTTGCGCGGGATCTCCACCGCGCCGGGGTGAACGCTGGGATCTTCATCATCACAGTCACCGCCGCCGAAGAGCGCCGCGTAGCCGTCAAGATCGCGATCAAAGAAGGGCTGGGTGACGTCGAGCAGCGGGCGGAACGTGAGCGTGTGGTTGAGCAGCGCCTCCTTGATCGCCTCGTCCTCGTTGAGGTGCCCCGCCAGGTCTTGCAGCGCCAGCAGGCCCAGCAGCCCCGAGAGCGCCACGCCCCTGTGGAGGTGTCGGCGCTGGAGGGGCGTCGGTCGCCAGCCCCGCAGCGCGTAGGTGAGCATCAACGCGCCGATGATTTGGATGGCGGCGAAGGCCAATATCCAGCGGTTGAGGCGCTGCTCAAAGGCGTCTTCGCGCAGGAACGTGGTGAGGAGGAGGGAGAGGGCGAAGACCAAGGCGGTGAGGCCTAAGATGGGGCTGAAGGGGGCGCGCAGGCGGCGGTCGAGGCGCGCCAGGAGGCGGCGCAGGGTGGCCCAGAGGTAGAGCGCCAAGAGCCCCAACGGCGGGGTCCCCAGGGCCAGCAGCGCGGCGCGCAGCGCGGGGCGCAGATCCGCGCGTTGGGTGAGCCGCGCGCTGATAAAGAGGGCGGCGGCGAAGGTCAGCACGGCGAGGAGGAAGGCGCTGATGTCCGCGCGCGCGCCGACGGCCTCGCCGCCTCGGGCCGCCGCGCCGCGCCAGAGCGCGAAGAGGGCGGCGGTGACGAGGCCAAAGCCGAGGCCCAGCAGCAGCGCCGGGGCGCTGGCATAGAGGAAGACCAGCGCGGCGCTCAAGACCCCGCCAGACGCGGGCGCGTCGCCCCCCCCTGTGCTGAGGCCCAGCGCGGCATAGAGGCCCTCAAGCAGCCCAAGGAGGGCCGCGATCAGGGTGGCGCTGAGGAGGAGCGCGTAGGCGTGGGGGGCGGGGCGCATGGGGGCTCAACGCGCCAGGGCGCGGCTCAGTTTCGACGCGGGAAGCACTGCGCCTCGTAGCGGACGACGATCGTTTGACCCGGCTGGGGGACCGCGCCCTCCTCGAAGATCACTGAGTTGCTCTCTTGATCGTAGCTCCAGCCCTCGGCGGGCTGCCCATCCACGCTCACCTGCACGGAGGCGCGCTCAGCGGGCCGAGAGAGGAAGAACTGCACCGGCAAGCCAAAGGCGCGCTCGCCGATGTCGCGCAGCGGCGCGCCGAAGTCATCATCGCAGATGCTAAACACTCGACCATTGGTGCGCCTGGACACCTCGACGTAGCGTTGCCCCGCGTCGGCCTCTCCGCCGCTGCCTGAGCAGGCCGAGGCGCTGCCGTTACGCGCGCCGACGATGGCGTGGGCGTGGAACAGCCCATCGTTGCGAAAACCCTTGAGATTCTTAAAGAAATCCACATAGAAGTTCAGCGTGCCAGGGGAGTAATCGTCCTCATCGCTGACGAAGATCAGCTCCAAGGCCGCCTCGTCGCGCAGGAAGCCCCGGTTAAAGCCGCCGCAGACCCCCGCCACGCAGAGATCAGGCTCGGTGCAGTCGGCGTCCGCCGCGCAGGCGTTGCCCGAGTCAAAGATCAAGGGATCCGCCAGCGCCTTCTGGGCCGCCTCCAGCCCATGCTCCTCGCCTGCGCCGCTCGTGCCCACGTCGGCGTTATTGGAGAACTGACGCTCCACATCGGGGTTGCGCGTCAGGATGCGCGGGTTGCCTTGCAGGCGACCTTGTTCGTCCTCCGCGTCCATGTCTGTCGTCACGATCCCGATCTGATAGTCATTTTGGAAGGTGGTCGCGCCGGAGATAAACTCGGCGAAGTTATCCTCTAGATTCTCTTGCTCCTCGCCCATCGAGCCAGAGTTGTCGATCACGAAGAGCACATCGACGGTCTGACCGCTCGTCTGCACGAAAGTATCGACCTGATCTCGCTCAGCGACGCCCTCTCCGCTCAGCATCACGCGCATCTCTGGGTCATCCTGCGCGTTGGAGATAAAGACCAGCTTGCATTGATCCACGCCCATGTCGCCGGGCTCGTAGACCAAGATCACGTCCGCAGGGCGGTGGCGCGTGACGCTGATACAGCCTTCATCGTTGGCGACGGGGTAGTCCACCAGGATGAACTCCTCGCAGTCGCCCTCGAAGCGCAGATCGGTGATGCAGAGGTCAACTAGGCCCGTGTTATAGACCGTGACGCGCTCCTCACGAGAGGCGCACTCGCCCGCCGTGACTTGGCCGAAGTCCAAGTGGCCTGGGATCACCTCGATGTTGCTCTCGCCACCCATGCCCGTGATGATCGCGGTGGCTTGGCGGTTCTGCTGGAGCGGGTCTGTCGTAAAGGGGTCAAAGTAGTCGATGATCAGCTGGGCTTGCTCCGGGAAGAAGGTCTGCGGGCGGAAAGAGACCTCCACCGGCACGATGGCGCCCGGAGGGATGAGCGGATCGCCGACAGGGCCGGTGAGGATGAAGTTTGAGGGCAGCCCCGGGATGGGGAAGGTGACGACGCTCTGGTTGCGGATCTCACAGCGGCCCGTCCCCGTGTTGAGCAGATCCAGCGTCTGGCCGCGGATGCTCCCACGGCTGACGAGGCCCATGTTGACGCTGTCGGGGCGGATGATGAGGTTGCAGCTGGGCGCGCCGCCGCCGAGGGCGCTGAGGGGGATCTCCAGCGTGGGGTTCTCCGGTACGTCGTTGATGATGCGCAGCGTCGCTTCGGCCAGCTGGCGCTCCGGCAGGGCCTCGTTGACGAACCAGACCTCCAGGGGGTGGGCGCTGAGCGGCGGGATCTCGACGTCTTGGGCCTCGCCGCCGCCGACCTGGCTCCAGTGGAAGCCCTCATGCCCCTCCAGGGTGATCTCAGAGACGCGCACAGGCAGATCGCCGCAGTTGATCAGATCCAGGGTGAGGTGGGCCGTCGTCTGGGTCAGGGCGATGGCGCCGAAGTCCACCCGGTGGGGGTTTTGGGTGACGCAGCGGGTGCGCACGCGGCCCTTGACGGGGATCAGCAGCGTCGGCTCACGCGGATCATTGCTGCGCAGCACCAGCGCCGTCTCATGGGTGGCCATCTCCTGGGGTTTGTAGCTGATGCCGAAGCGCAGGAGGCTGTCCGTCTCCACCCTCGCGGGCATCTCCGCGGGCAGATCGTGGAGGACAAACTGCGCGTTGACCCCCGGCGCGGCCAGCGAGAACTCGATGGCGTCGAGCTGGAGGATGGCGTTGCCCGCGTTCTCCACCACCACCTCGATGATCTCGCTCTCTGTGTCGGGGTCGATGGCGCCAAAGTTGATCGAGGTCGGTGAGACACGAATCGAGCCGCTGGGCTGCTCGCCCACCAGCGGGATGTAAATCCGTGGGTTGAGCGGGTCATTGGAGGGGACGATCAAGGTGCCTTCGTCGCGGTCAAAGCCCTCTGGGGTATAAATGACCGCGATCTCCACGGTCTGACCCTGGCCAATCGTCGCGCTCGTGTTGGTGCTGTCGATGATCGCGAACTCCGCGTCGGTGTCATCGGTGAGGTAGGCCTCTCCTAGGCTGACCGGGACCGCGCCGAGGTTGGTAAAGCTGACCGATTTGGTTGATGGCAGGCTGTCTTCGCTGTTGAAGACCAGGCGATCAGGGTTCCATCGCAGCTCTGTGTCCGCCTCCTCAGAGCGGAGCGGGATCTTAAAGGGATCGTCAGGGTTATTGGAGTTGACGAGGATCTCGCCTGAGTCTGTGCCGGGGTTGACCGGGCTGTAGTAGACCGTGACGTTGACGCCCTCTCCCCCGTTGAGGATCACGGGCAAGGCCTCAAACTCTAGGCGCCACTCGCGCGTGTCGAGGGTGTTGGAGAGATCAATCTGGGTGATCCTCAGCTGAGCGCCCCCGGCGTTGTAGAGCCGCAGCGTCCGCGAGATCTCATCCCCCAGCTCAATGGCGGGCACGATCACCTGGGGCGGGTCGGCCTCCAGCTTGGGGAAATCAGCGTTTGAGATGCCGCCCTCCTCGCCATCGCAGCCAAAGGCGAAGAGCAAGAGGAGGGGAGCGAGGAGGAGGCGGAGTCTCAAGCTCATGCCGTGGACCTCGTAGCATAAAATATGAGGAGATCCCCAACGCAGGATGATCTCACATGGTTTGAAATCTGGGGGCGCGGCGCAGGCGCGGTTATGGGCGGTTATACTCTTCTTCGGCGAGAATCTCATCAATCGGGGTGATGACTGGGCAGCGGTTGAAGTCCTCACACCACTCGATCTCGGCGACGCGCCACAGCTGACCGACCTGGGTCAGCGGCGCGTCGATGAACTCACCGAGCAGATCGCCACGCACGAATAAGCGCACAGTGACATAGCTGATGTGCGATTGACGTGGGTCAGCGTCGGGCTGGTTGAACGTGCTCTCTGCCTTAAAGTAGAGGGCAGCGACCTCATAGCGCGCGCCCACCTCGGGGCGGCTCAGGTTGATGTTCTCCGGCCCCGCGCCGTTGCGATCATCGATGTCCAGCGTGGGGTTATCCACCACGTCCCCCGCCACGCCCCAGTCCGGCCCTGTGTTGGCGAAGTAGCAGTCCCAGCCACCCGCCGCCTCGCCCCAGAGATCGGCGGCGTTGGGGTGCTTGAGGTGCAGATCCACGTCGGTGCCTGAGCCGTCCGTCTCATCGGGATCATCAGGCGTAGACCACACGAGTTGGATGTGGAGATCCTTGGAGGGGATGGCGTTGATCTCCACCCGCGCCACGGCGAGGGGAGGGCAGCTGGGCTGGCCGAGGTTATCGACGACGCTCAGCTCCAACGTGTAGTGACCCGCCAGATCGACGAAGAAGACCGCCGTGGGCGTCTCTGGATCATCTGGATCGCCGCCCTCAGCGGGGTAGCGGGGCTCGGTGAAGCGCTCAAAGGGGATGGAGACGCTGCCGTCAGGGCGCTCGACGACGCTCCAGCGCCACTGCTTGACCTCGCCGCCCGGATCCATCGAGGGGCCGCCGTCGAGGACGATCTGATCCAGGGGCTCGACGTCATAGATGGCTTGGCTGACATCGGGGATCGGGCAGGCGTTGTCCACGCCCCGACCAAAGATGTCCACGCTGTGCGGGCTGTCAGGGGCGTTGCTGTGGATGATCATCCGCCCACCGACGGCGCCGAGGGTCGTGGGCCAGAAGCCCACGAGCAGCTCATCCGAGGGCAGCGCCTCGCCGGGGGTGCTGGCGGGCAAGGTCAGGGGCACAGCGGCCTCATCGATGAGCCCAAACAGCGGGCCGTCGGGCTCAAACTCAACGCGGCTGACCTTCAGCACACTGCGGCCGCAGCTCTGGACGCTCAGCGCGCGCTGGTTGGGGGTCGGCGCGCTGGGATCGTCCACCCGCAGGGCGGCGGAGAAGTCGAGGACGCTGGGGCTCAGCCGCAGGCAGGCCTCGGCGCCGTTGGCCGTCAACGGCAGCTTGGTGATGGGGGCGTGGGGATCATCGCTCTCGATTTGAAGCTCGCCCTCATCAGCCCCCGTGGCGTTGGGGGCGTAGATCAGCGTCACGGCTCGGCTCTCGCCCGAGGCGATCTCCAGGGGGTAGGCCACATCCTCCAGCGCGGCGCCTTCGTGGAGACCCCGGAAGTCTTGGCTGCCGTTGATCAGCATCTTGGAGATGTGCAGGGTGGCCACGCCGCTGTTGCTGAGGGTGACCTCACGGGTGGCCTCCTCGCCCGCGTCCACGGCGCCGAAGTCGAGCGTGCTGGGTCGCAGGCGCAGCTCAGGTCCGCTGCCCCCCGTGGAGATGGGGATGCGCGCCTCGCGGGCGCGAGGGTCATTGGTCGCCAGCCGCACGTCGCCCTCGTCGCCGTCCGCGTCCTCGTCGGTGGGCCGATAGCGCACCACCAAGGCCAAGACCTCGCCTTGAGCCAGCGTGGCGCTCGACGGCGCCGCCTCCAGGGCGCCGTCTGCCCTGGCCTGAAGCAGCTCAAGCTCCTTCGCCGAGGAGCGATCCTCAAGGCGGAGGGCCTGGATCTTCAGCGCGCCGGCGCCGAGGTTAACCAGCTCCACCCGCCGCAGCCCCTCCTCACCGACGGGGATCTGGGAGAGCAAGATCTGCCCACAGAGGGTGGGGGCGTCGCCCTCGCCGGGCTGGCAAGCGCTGGGGCGCACGTCGAAGATGGGGAGCGTCTCTTGGGTCTGCTTGTCGCTGCACCCGATGAGGCAGACCAAGAGGCACAGAGAGGCGAGGTCACGCATGAAGGCTCTCATTGGGTTGAGTTTTTGTGTTTTAAGACAGGCGTTGGGGGCGAAGCACGCCGCAGGGTCTTATAGACCAGGGGGGCTCTCGAAATAACGATCCCGCGTCTCGACATAGGCGGCCTCTGGGTCGCCCGGCCAGAAGATCTGCGCCGCCTCCCAGAAGTGCCCCTCGCGCTCCAGCTCCTTGAGCCCACCCAGCGCCTCTTGGGAGTCCCAAGCGATCTCGCCGTTGAGGAAGACGCGCACGCTGGCGTGGCTGGCGCCGAACTCCTCACCGGTCGTCCGCGCCACGCTCTTGTTGTAGTGAACGCCAATGGTATACGGCAGGGCCTCATCGAACTCATCGAGGATGATCTCAGGCTGCGCGAGGCTGACGTTCTCTGGTCCAGCGCCGTTAAAATCATCAATATCGAGGGTCGGATTGTCATTGGGGTTACCTTGCTGACCCCAATCCGGCTCATAATCACGGAAATAGCAATCTAGCCCTGGATCAAACCAGTTATTGGCGCGAGGGTGAAGGAAATGCAGATCTAGATCTGTGCCATCCTCATCTGTCTGATTGACATCCATTGGTGTATCCCAAACCAACTGAACGTGAATGGCCTCGTCGGGCTTGGCGATGATCGTGACCACGGCGATGGCGCTGGTGCAAGCGGCGGCGCCAGCGCCGAGGTTGTCGGTGACGCGCAGCTCGATGGTGTAGGTGCCCGCCAGATCGGTGAAGAACATGGCCGTGGGGGTGTAGACATCATCGTCAGGGCCGCCGTCCTGGGGCTGGAGCGGATCGATGAAGTTCTCGATGGGCTGGGAGGTGGAGCCCATGGGGCGAGCGGTGACCACCCACTCATAGCGCTCAGGGACGTTGCCGGGGCCGTCGGGGTCCACCGAGGCGCTGCCGTCGAGGATCACCGGATCGAGGGGGTTGACGAAGAACTCATCCTGGGTGGCCGCCGCGCGCGGGCAGGCGTTCTGCACGCCGCGCCCCAGGAGGCTGACCTCGCGCTTGGGGGTGACCGGATCATCGCTCTCGATGATCAGCGTGCCGTTATAAATGTGCTGCTCCCTGGGGGAGAAGGACACTTGGATTTGCCGCGCGGGGGGCAGCTCACCCGGCGTCAACGCGGGCAGCACGCTGGGCATCGCAGGGAGGCTCTCTTCGACGACGCCAAAGGCCGGATCTGAGCTGTCAGCGATGTAAATATCACTGATGGTGAGCTGCGTGCCACCGCAGCTCTCAATGCTGAGTGGGCGCGAGTCTGTGCGGTTGACCAGGCTCGTCTCAAACTCCAGGGCGCGTGGCGTCACTGTCAGGCAAGGCGTCTCGCCGTTGGCGCTGAGATCAACGATCAGCTCCGGGCTATTGGGATCGTCGCTGAGGATCACCAAGCTGCCGCGATCCGGCCCTTCTTCCGGTGGAGCATACTCGACCTGAACGATAAATTGACCGATCGTGGGGTTATCGGGGTTAAATGGCGCTAAGCCGGGCCGCCCATCCTTATCGGGGTCATCGAGCAAGCCTTCATCGATGCGCACATCGCGATTATCGACCAATGGCGAGAAATCAAGCGAGCCATTGATGCTGATCTGCCGAATATGAACAACCGCCTCACCCAAGTTAGAGATCACCACATCTCGTTTCTCGCGGGTGTTCTTTTGCACGCGACCAAAGTTGATTGAGCTTGGGTTGACGCGAATCTCAGGGCCAGTATCGCTGATGACAATCGGCAATCTAAAATTAAGTTTGCCCTCTTCTTCTACGTTTGTCTCTAACATAATGTGATCTGCAGGGTCGATCAAGCCGCCTTCTCGCGGCGTATATGTCAGGATGAGCTTAAACGTCTCACCGGGCTTAATTTTAATTGGATATAAGAAACGATCTTTTTTTGAGGCATCATAGCCGACGAAAGGACCTGCTTGTGATTGACTGCTCCAGTCAAGTTGAAATTCCTCGAAGGAATTTATGTTCATGTGAATTTTACGGATAATGACTGTCCCCTCACTGGGGTTCAGCAGGCTCACTTCAGCCTTATCATCATACCCAACCGTGACTTTAGAGAAACGGAATGAGTTTGGTATGGCCTCAATGTTCACGCTCTTGATCTCTTGAACGCTGTCTTCGCAGCCTCCAAGGACAGAGAGCAAGAGCATGAGGCCAAGCAGGCGGACGCCTGGAGCCTTGATGAGGCAGCGCATTCTTTCCATTAGGCCCCCTGGATTGTTTGGGGTTAAACCCCAGCGTCGTTCTGCGAAGCTGTGTGTTTTCAACATAGTGCAATTTTTTTCACTCGGGCCTGAGGGGGTCGATCTCTACAACCTCTCAGGCGCCCTGACGCAGGAAGAGTATGTCCGCGCATGGGTGCTGTCAAACGCGCCGCGTGTCCAGTGAGAGGGCGCGTCATTGGCCTCCCTGAGCGGGCGCCTCACGCTCCCCTGTCGTTGACAGCCCACTAGGCCCGTGATAGCACTGCGCGTTCTTTTTTAAGAGAAATGAGCGGCGCTCGCCGCCGCCTAAATTGAGAGGGTCGCGCGTTTTAAACGTGAGGGTGAGGGGGGCGAGCTAGGCCAAAACAACCCTCACCATCAATCAGCGGCCCAATTTAAAGCGATGGCGGCCAGAGCGCCGCGGAGAAATGTACTCGATGCCCAAACAGAACCATGTTCGGGGTTTGCTCTTCGTACTCGCGCTCTGGGGCTGCGACTCCACCGTGGGTCTTGATGCCCAATCTGTCAAGATCACTGAGCTGCTCGTGCCCAACGCCTGCGCGTTGGCCGATGATGGCAGCCAGCTTGAGCTGTCGATCTTGATGTTTAATCAAAATGAAACCATCGGGCCGAAGACCTGGTTGGTACGCGAGGCGAAGACCGTCGCCGAGCTGTTTAGCTGTGATGAAAGCTATCAAACCTGTACAGGCTCGAGTCAATTTGAGTTTAAGAAGCCAGGCGCGGTCAAGTTTGATCAATTCACGGAGCCTGCGGGTGTAGAAGGCCAAAATACAGGCTTGGTTAAGGGGCTTGCTTTGCGCATTGACAACCTCCGCTATGAATACTCTGGCGGAGAGGGGCGCAAAAACAACCCAAACCTCTTAATGCTCCTGGTAGACCACTCTGGTAGCCTTGTAGGAGAGAATCCGCTAACGGGTGACTTTACATCTGTCCCTGCTACCGATAAAAGCGGCGATCGCATCGGGTTCTTCCGCAGCTTGATCAGTAATATGCCAACAGACACGTTTTTTTCTCTGATTTGGTTTAATAAAGACTTTCCTGTTGTTCAAGCAGAGTTTGCGACGCCGACGTTAAACCGTGAGCAAATCAGCGGGCTGGGGATCGACAACATCAACCGTGCGGCCAGCGGCTTGACGCCCCTCGCCGACGCGCTCTTAGACGCGAAGCAACAGATCATCGACGCCAACCGCAACCTCAATCCCCTGATCGTGCTGTTCACCGATGGCGTTGAGACGGGCGACTCCTCCACGCGCTCCAGCTTGGAGGAGATGACGGCGGCCTACGCCAACGATCCCAACGGCCCCATCCCGATCATCGTCATGGAGCTTCAGCCCCCGGCTAACAGCCCCTATCGGCTCCAGACAGGGCGCGATCCTGCTTTGGTCAACCTCGCCTGCCGTACAGGCGGTGAGTACATCTTCCTTGAGACGCCTGCGGAGATGACCTCTGCCTATCAGCGCCTTGAGAACGTCATCCGCGCGCGGCTGAGTGGATCTTGGCGGATGAACGTCACCACGACGCTCTCCAGCCCTGATTACGGCTCAGACAATTATTACATCTCCACCGATCTCCTTGTGAACGTCGGCGGCACCAAGCTACCGACCACGCTGACAAAGCAGCGTGAAGATGGCGGGGATGACTATGAAGACGCGCGCCTTTGGGTTCAAAAGCAGTGATCAGATCCAGCCTGCTTTGCCTTGATCAAAGCACTTCAATCAACCAAAACGACTTAACCGCGAGCGTGATGGATGGTCCTCATCACCATGCCGCCCTTCAGACACGGCGAGACACGCGCTCGACCTTGGACCTCATGACCAAACGGATGAATCGTATGAATCAGGTGCTCTCGCTGTGCGCCCTGCTCGCCACTTTTGCCTTGCCCGCCTTCGCGCAAGAAGCCGTGCCTTTAGACGACGCCACTGCGGCGGCGCCCACAGCCATTGAAGATCAAACCGCCACGGACGCAGAGTGGCGAATGGAGGAGGATTTAAGCCTCTTCTGGGGAAATCTCCGTGAGGTAGAGGTGGTACAGCGCCGCCTCTACCTCAAGGATGGTCGGCTTGAGCTGACGCCTTATGTGGGGATCATCCCCAACGATGATTTTCTCACTTACTACCCAATGGGAATGCGCGCGGGTTATCACTTCTCAGAAGCATTCTCTATCGAGGCATCCTACGCATACAGCTTAGATGTGCCATCTGACTTGGGCAAATTCCTTGAAGGTGATAAAGTCGGCTTAACCGCAGCGAAAATTATGGAATATGTCCATATGTATTACAATATTGATGTGCTTTGGGCGCCGATTTATGGGAAATTTAGCCTAATGGGTCTGAAACTTACGCACTTTGACACTTATTTTGGTATAGGCGCGGGTCTATTCCACACAACAGAGTATCCCAAGAACAATCCAGATGGTAACCCTAAAGTTAAGCCTGCTGGGAACACCATTGTCGGCTTTCGTTGGTTTATCAACAAAACATTCAATCTCCACACCGAGTATCGCCACTACTTCTTCCAAAAGATTGAAGACGTCGGCGGCATCTCCAAGCCCGTGGAAATCTCCTTCGGGCTTGGCCTGATGCTTTTTTGAGGGGTCGAGGGATGCGTATACACTCGCTGGGCCTCGCCCTGCTCTTGACACTCTCCATGACTGGGGCCGCCCTCGCTGTGGGCTTGACCATCGACAACGTCATTGGGATGCACAAGTCGGGGCTGCCCGCCCCAGTCATTGTCCAGACCCTCCAGAGCACCAACTCCAGCTTTAACCTCACAGTGCAGGACCTCGCCAAGTTGGAGCAGGCGGGGGTCCCCAAGGCCGTCATCGAGGTGATGATGGGCGCAGGCGGTGAGGCCGCCCCGCCGCCGCCGCCCGCGCCTGAGCCTGCGCCTGAGCCCGCCGGCGAGGGTGAGGATGAACTCAAAAAGCTGCAAGAGTCCGAGGCCGTTGAGCGCGCCAAGATCGAAGAAGAGGCGCGGATACGCGCCGCCGTAAAGGCCGCCGCTGATAAAGAGCGCAAGCGGATCGCCTCAGAGAACAAGCTCAAGATCGCCCAAGCCCTCAGCGCCGCGCGCGAGGCCCTCAAGGACGAGCGCTACGCCGAGGCCGCCAAGCTCTTCAGCGAGTTCCTCGACAGCTCTGAGCAGGCGGGCAACAGCAAGACCACCGCCCACGCCTCGGCGAAGCTGGGCCTGGC
The DNA here is from genome assembly GCA_018813065.1 of Myxococcota bacterium. GTDB lineage: Bacteria > Myxococcota_A > Bradymonadia > UBA7976 > UBA1532 > JAHJCH01. Next base: position 11,090 of record JAHJCH010000123.1, on the reverse strand, counting down.
CGAGGCCCTCCACAAGCTGGGCCTCTATGGCAACGCCGCTGAGCTATACCATCAGCTCCTTGACTTTGGCGCCGACAGCGATGTCTTTGTACCTGCATTCATTGGCCTACGCGACTGTAGCAAGCAGATTTCATACAGCCCTGTTACGCTCGAAGGGCTCACAAATCACTTTATCGGTAACGCACCCCAAAAAGTCCAAGATAGCTATAACTACTTCTTAGGTAAGTTTTTCTTTGACTACAACCGTTCAGATGAAGCCCTCAAATACCTCAGCGCGGTTAAACCTGGATCAGATGACTACGCTGACGCTCAATATATCCAGGGGTTAGTGATGATCCAGCTGGCGGGTGATGATGAAGAGTCTGAAGACTGGGCCAAAAACATCATCGGCGCCAGCGGCGCGTTCCAAAACGCGGTCATCGCCGCTACAGAGAACGACATCCCGCGCATCCGTGACCTCGCCTACATGGCCTTGGCGCGGATCGCCTACACACTCAGCAGCTTTGACGCGGCGATCTTCTACTACCGCAAGATCCCCAGCGACTCCACGAGCTATGTTGACGCGCTTCACGAAGCGGGCTGGTCATACTTCCTCAAGGGAGACACAAAGCGTGGGATGGGGATCTTCCATACCCTTGATGGCCCTGATTGGAAGAACTTCTTCCTCCCAGATACATACCTCCTCGAAGCCACTGTCTTTATGAACAAATGTCACTTTGAGGTTGCCTACAACGCGATCACACGCTTAGAGAAGCAATACCTCGCGCTGCGCAAGCCCCTCACGCAGTTCATTGAGACCTACACGCTCCCCGAAGAGATCTACAACGCGTTCGTCTTAGAACAATATAAAGAGAACGTGCAGATCCCCCACCTGCTGCGCATGGCGGTGATCTCAAACACTGAGTTCTACGATCTCTATGTAACAGTGACGAAGTACCGTCGTGAGCTGGCCAAGATCCGCGATCGATCTGGCGAGATGGGTGAGGCCCTCACGCGCAAGCTCATCGATGCGGTAGAGACGCGCCACCATGAGAACCGCATCGCCTTAGGCATCAAAATCAGCGAGCTACTCCAAGGGCTCAGTGAGTCCCTTGAAAACCTGGATATCCAGGTGACAGAGATCCGCATCGAGATCGATGAGGTGAAGGCCGAGGAGCTGGCGAAGCAGGTCGATGAGCTGGCGCAGGGGAAGCAAGAGGAGGCGGACGTCGCCGCAGCGCAAAAGCGCGCCAGCATCTTCGTCGGTGATAAATACATCACCTGGGGCTTTGAAGGTGAGTATTGGTCTGATGAGATCAATAATTACCGCAGTAATTTAGAGGATGTCTGCAAATGAAAACGCGTGACCTCTTCATCCTCGCGTTGCTCCTCATCGCGATCCCTGCCTTCGCGCAGAAGAACCAGAATGACAAGGACGAGTTGGCGACGGCAGAGTCTGCCGCCAAGAACGTCATCAAGCCCAAAGAAGACGCAGAGGCGCTACGCCAGGTCGAGGACAGCAAGACCGAGCAGAAGATCGCGGAGAAAGAAGAGCAGCTCTCCAAGGTCCGCCAAGATCAAATCCGCAAGATGCGTAAGATCATCAAGGATAAGCCGCTCTATAAGAAACGCGCGGACTTATTATTTCGCATCGCAGAGCGGGAGTGGGATGAGGCAAAATATCGCTATTTCCTGGCGCGCAAAGAATATGATAAGCAAATGGAGCAGCTTCATAGCGGTTTGTTGAAAAAAGAGCCTGTTGAGCCTAAGCCGGACTACTCTTTAGCGATCACAGAGTACAAAAAGCTCCTCAAAGAATTCCCTAATTATCCTCGCTTAGATGAAGTCATTTTCTATCTTGGTCGAGGTCTGCATGCCGCCGATCAAAAGAAGCAAGGCGCCTCTTATATGCTTCGACTGACGAAGCAATACCCCAAGAGCAAGTATGTCAGCCGCGCCTACCTCGCGGTGGCCGAATACTACTTTGATATTGACCTGCTCTTGGCCGCGAAGACCAACTACCTCAAGGTGCTTGAGGATAAGCAGAGCGGCGAGTACGCCTACGCGCTCTACAAGCTGGGCTATGTCTACTTCAACATGGGCACCCCCGAGGACTATGAGTCCGCGATTAAGTCCTTCCAAGAGGTCGTCGCCCTGCAAAAGAAGGGTGGCAACAAGCAAGCCTATGGCGCCTTGAGCATGACCTACGCGGAGCTGTGCGAGCCCGCCGATCAGCCCAACTGCGAGCGCAACGGCTGGAAGCGCGCGCGGGACTACTTCCGCGCGGAGGGCGGCGCGGCGCTGGAGGTGGAGCGCTTGGAGGCCATCGCCGCCAACTATGGCGGTCAAGATCAGACTGCGGCGGAGATCGCCGTCTATGAATACCTCGTCGCCCGCGACAAAGAGAACGCCAAGCTGCCTGTCTACGCCAAGAAGCTCCTTGAGGCCCATAAGAAATCAGAGGATATGAAGAAGATCGATGAGGTCTTCAACCGCTTTTACGCAGACCTTGGGCCAAAAACCAGCTGGTATATTGCCAATAAAGATAAAAAAGACAATGAAAGCGCGATGGGGCTAGCGAAACAATTTCGTGAAGATGAGCTTGACTGGATCATCTCAAAATATCACTCCAAAGCCCAAGAAGTGGAGAAGCTCAAGGACGATGTACGCGCAAATGAGCTTTACACAAAAGCCGCAGAGTATTACGAGCGTTACCTCATTGACTTCCCTGAAGCCAAGATGGATCGCCTTTATGAGATGCAATTCTACCTCGCGGAGATCTACTTCTTCCAGTTTAAGAAATGGGATAAGGCGATGGAGCATTATCGTGGCGTCGTCGCGCGTGATCCCAAAGGTAAGTACTCCAAGGACTCTGCGTATTCTGTGATCCTGGCATCTGAAGAGAAGATGGCCGACGCGGGCATCATCGAGCGCCCCAAGCGTGTCTCTAAGAAGGACGCCAAGAGCAAGAAGGGCAAGGGCAAGGCCAAGGAGGCGGAGATCACCTACACGGCCAAGAAGGACGACAAAGAATTTAAGCCAATCCCCAAGACCCCGCTGCGCAATGAAGAAGAGGGCTTCCTCCAAGCCTGCAAAGAGTACGTCGAGCACTACCCCAAGGACAGCGAGGTGCCCTTTGTCTCTTTCCGCTCCGCTGAGATCTTTATCAACAAGGGTCACTATGGCGAGGGGATTAACCGGCTTGAGGTGATCATGGAGCACCACCCCAAGCACAAGTACGCGGGGCACGCCGCAGCGACCCTGTTTGACGCCAACTACCGGCTGCGTCGTTGGCATGAGATGGAGCGATGGGGTCGTTACATGCTCGATCGCAAGAACTACGCGGTGATGACACAAAAGCAGCTCCACGATGTCATCGCGATCTCGATCAATGAGTACGCGCAAGAGCTGAGCGAGAAGGGACAAAAGGACAAGGCCGCAGAGGAGATGATGCGCTTCGTCAATGAGTTCCCCAAGCATGAAAAGGCGCCCATCGCGCTCTTTAACGCGGCGGTCATCAACGAGCAAGCGGAGAAGACGGAGGAGGCGATCCTCCTCTATGAGCGCCTAATCGGGTCTTATCAAAAGGCGCCGCAGGCCACCGAGGCGCACTTTGTCTTAGGCGCGCTCTACGAGAGCCAAACCGAGTTTGAGACGGCGGCGCAGTACTTCGAGAAGATGGCTTCATTCCCGGACGTGCCTCAAATGGCCGACGCGCTCTATAACGCTGGGGCGATCCGCGCCGCGTTAGAGCAGTTCAATAAGGCAGAGGACATCTTCACGACCTACGTCAAGAAGTTCCCCGAGCGCGATGACATCCCTGAGATCTACATGCAGCTCGCGCAGTTCCAGGAGAAGCAGCAGCACTGGAGCGACGCGCTCAAGACCTATGACGCCTATAAGAAGGCTTATGGCAAGACTCGCCCTGATACAATCATTGAGATTTATTTAAGCAAAGCCCTCGTGCATCAAAAGATGGGGTCGCGCAACGCGCGTAAGCTGGCCTTAGCTGAAGTAAATGCAGCGCTTAACGCCTTTAACAAGCTCCCAGATGAGGCGAAAGCCAATCCCAAAGTGCGACAAGCCGCAGCGCGCTGCCTCTTTATGAAAGGAAACTATATTTTTGAGGATTTTGAGGCGGTTGAGGTCAAATTTCCAATGCATGTGCTTAGAAAGAGCATTGTAAAGAAGGCTGAGCTGCTTAATAACTCTGAAAAAATATTTTTCCAGGTGCTTGAGTTTAAATCACACGAGGTCAACGCGGCCGCGCTCTATCGAATTGGACAAGGCTACTATCTGTTCGCCAAGAGCCTCTTTGATCTGCCCACGCCGGAGGAGCTGAGCGAGGACGAGAAGATCATCTACCGCGCGGAGCTGGACGATAAAGCCGCGCCGCTGCATGAGAAGTCCATCGAGGCGCTGCGCAACGCGCTGCGCTTGGCCCATGAGAACCACGTCTACAACGAGTGGTCCCAGCGCTCGGCGGAGCTGCTGGTCAAGCTCAGCCCTGAGGCCTTCCCCATCATCAATGACGCCGTGGTCAACAGCGAGTGGCCGGTCTCAGCCACCTTCAGCACCACCTTTATCGCCGATCCCGATGGTGAGCTGGCGCAGATGATCAAGGCCAAGCCAGCGACGAAGCCCGCCAGCGGCCCCGCCGCGCCCGCCACGGCCAGCCCGGCTGCGGCCAACCCCGCCGCCAAGCCTGCCGCTCAGCCTGCCGCCAAGCCCGCCAAGGAGGGGAAGAAGTGAGACGCGCACTCTCGATGACGCTGGCGGCCTTCGCCCTGGCCTGCTCAGGGACACCCGTGCAGCCGACGACCAAGCCTGTGATCCCCACGGCCCCGCCCAAGGAGCAGCTGGGCAAGTACAGCCCCGCCGCTCGCGCCGCCTTTGAGCAAGGCGTCAAGGCGCTCCAAGAGACGCCCCCCAACTACAAAGGCGCGGTGACGGCCTTTGAGCAGGCCACCAAGGACTCACCCAAGTATTTCGTCGCCTGGTTAAACCTCGCCTACAGCTACGAGCGTTTAGGGCGCTATGAAGACGCCACCAAGGCATTCAAGCAGCTCATTAAAAACGACGTCACCGACCGGGGGGTAAACCTCGCGCTGGGCCGCTCTCTCTTAATGACCAACCAGCCAGATCTAGCGATCACTGAGTTTGAGTCTGTTCTACGCAAAAATCCCAAGGACTTACAGGCGAAGAACAACATCGCGGCGGCTTACCTCGCCAAGAGCGATGAGAAGCTGGCTTTGAGATATGTTAAAGAAGTCTTAGCGGTTCAACCCAAGAACGTCCCTGCGATTATTAACCTTGGCATCCTTTACATGAACGAAAATAAGCTGCCCTTGGCGCTTTTAATGTTCAAAAAGGCGCTTGGTTACGAAGAAGACAACGCGCGCGCCCATAATAACCTTGGCATGACATACTACAAGCTCAACACCGTCCCACTCGCGGTGATCGAGTTTGAAAAAGCCATTGAGCTTGATCCGACGATGGATGAGGCAAGGATTAATATCGCGTCGGTCTACCTTGACTACCTTGACTACAAACGAGCCTTAGAAGAATTCCAAAAGGTCCGCGCCCGCTTCCCCAAGCACTATATCGCCATGATTGGTGAGGCGAACTCCCTTTACGGCACGGGCGACTTTGAGGGCGCGGTCAAGGTCTATGAAGAGAGCTTTGAGATCAACGAAAAGAACACTGAGGCGCTCTTGAGGGCGGGGAAGATCTACGAAGAGCAGCTCAACAAGCCCCAAAAGGCGCTGATCTTCTACGAAAAGTACCTCGCGGCGGCCAATCCACCCGCCAATGACCCGATTCGCCAAAACGTGCAGTTCCTCAAGCAAGCGCAGACCTTACAGCCGCAGACGACCTCAAGCGAGCCGAAGCCCACGGGCGAAGGCGCCCCCGCTGACGGCACCCCCGCTGAAGGCGCCCCCGCTGAAGGCGCCCCCGCTGAAGGCGCCCCTGCCGCCTAAGCCCTCGCCGATCCAGGCGGCGTTGATCTAGGATGCCCGCCCCCCTCAACCCAACGAGCGCAGATGAATCAGCCGAAGCGAAACGACCCCTGCTGGTGTGGCAGCGGTAAGAAGTACAAGAAGTGCCACCTCGCCAGCGATGAGCGTGGAGAGACGCGGCCGCCCGAGGCGCGCGCGCGCAAGCAGCCGACGGTGCGGCCTGGCGTGCTCAGCCCCACGCGCTTGGTCCCCGCGCACATCCCCAAGCCCGAGTACGCCGAGAGTGGCCGACGTGGGGGGCGCAGCCGCGACTGCAAGAAGACCAGCGAGGATGAGATCGCGCGGATGCGACGCGCGGGCGCGGCGGCGCGGGCGGTCTTGGACGAGGTGCTCGCCGCCGTGCGCCCGGGGATCACCACTGACGCCCTTGACGCCATCGCCCATGAAGCGACGATCCGGCTCGGCGGCTACCCCAGCCCGCTCAACTACATGGGCTACCCCAAGTCCCTCTGCACCTCGGTCAACGAGGTCGTCGTCCATGGCATCCCCGACAGCCGCCCGCTAGAGGCAGGCGACATCATCAACTGCGACGTGACGGTCTACCTCGACGGGATGCACGGCGACTGCTCGGAGACGGTCTTCGTCGGCGAGGTCAGCCCGGAGGCCGAGCGCCTCGTGCGGGTGACCTGGGAGTGTCTGCTCAAGGGCATCGACGTGGTCAAGCCGGGCGTCAAGCTCAACGTGGTGGGCCGCGTCATCGAGGCCCACGCCAAGGCTCACGGCTACAGCATCGTGCGTGACTTCACCGGCCATGGGATCGGCGAGCTGTTCCACATGGACCCCTATGTCGCCCACTACGAGGAGCGCCGCAACCCCTGGGTGATCCAAGAGGGCATGACCTTCACCATCGAGCCGATGCTGAACATGGGCACGCATCGCTGCGAGATGTGGGCGGATGACTGGACGGCCGTCTCTGCGGATCTGAGCCTCAGCGCGCAGTTTGAGCACACGATCCTGGTGACGAAGGGCGGGGCGGAGATCCTCACGGGGGGGCGAGAGCCCTTCTTCCTCAAGGGGCGTTGAGCGGCGCGCGCAGAGCCTCGATCCCAGGCGCGGGGGTCGTTACACTGCCCGCCATGAACACACCGACCCTTCACGCCGCTGGCCTAACGCTCTTGACGCTCATGATCTCGCCCCTCGCGTGCCAGGCCCCCCAGGAGGCCGCGCCCGCGTTGACCCAAGCCCAAGCGCCGATCATTGGTGGGCGCCGAGAGGCAGGCTGGCCGAGCGTCGGCGCGTTAACTTTTATCTTTGATGACCAAGAATACTACGGTGCGTTTTGCACAGGGACGTTGATTGAGCCGGAGTGGGTGCTCACTGCGGCCCACTGCCTTGAGGGCTTTGGTCGCTCTGGCGCGAACGTGGACACGATCTACTTCTACATTGGCGAAGACGCACGCGCGACAGGCAACAGCGGACAAGGATTCCCTCGCAGTGGCAATCTCTTCCCTGTGGATCAAATTTTTTACCATGAAGACTTTCATAGAGATCAGATTATCCCAATAGGCGACATTGGGCTTGTGCATCTCGCGATTCCAGCACCAGAAGTCCCGATTCCTTTATATATTAACCCGATAGAAAGACTAGAAGGAGAAGATCTATTTTATATTGGGTATGGGCTAGAAGATTCGATCAATTATGAAGGCGATGGCATAAAAAGATCGACGTGGATGATGATGAATCGTGTTACATCTTCGGTATATACGAGCCAGGGGCGTTCATCTGGCATATGCTTTGGCGATTCGGGGGGGCCTGGTCTTGCTTTGCTACCGGATGGTCAATACGCCGTCGCGGGTATAAATAGTGCTGGTTCACCATATGATAATGATCAAGACCCCTGCTATGGACCATCAATTCAAACGCGTGTTGACGCATATCACAGTTGGATTCTTTGGATTATGTATGGTGATGGCGGATGCCGAAATCAATGTTTATGCAACGCTGAATGTAATAATTTCAATGTATGTAATCCGATGGACTGCTATAATGAGTTTCAAAATGAAACGTGTGCTGAAATCTCCGATTGTTTTAATCGTGATGAATGCTTTAATGGTGAAATTGATTGCTATATAGATTGCTATTTTAACTCAAATGATGTAGCAAGAGGTCAATTAGATGAACTTTCATTCTGTATTAGCGAGAACTGCGACGAATTATCGCCATCTTTTGATGAATGTGTTTATGATATTTGTGGATATGCGATAAACGAATGTTTCAATGACAACACGGTAACAAATGGACAATGTAGTGAAACCATTGAATGCGCAAAATATTGCAATTTAAGCGATTGGCAATGTATCGATCATTGCCAATCCATATATAACTATGACGAATACTTCCAAGAACTGCTATGGTGCGCACAAGAGATGTGTTCATCTGAATCAGACTCACTTAATTCAGCTTGTGTCTATGAACAATGTGGCTGGATGTACTCTTACTGCTACGAATATCAATATTGTGAATTAGATTGGCCGAGCTGCCCTAGAGGTCAAGCCTGCGCGATTGTACCTTGGGGCGACTCAAACTGCCTTCCCAGCGCGATGAAGTCAGAAGGCGAGCCTTGCACACCACATCAACATGGTCAAATTGTGCAATGTGACGACGGATTAATATGCAGTGAAAATGGCATATGTGAGAGGGCCTGCGAATTTCAATCATGCGAAGGCCGCGGCCAAGAGTGTAATTATCTCGCCGTTATACATGAAGAATTTTCACATCTTGGATCTTGGAGAGACGTCGGTGTATGCCGATGCATCGACCGCGATGGAGACGGCGTATGCTCTCTCGATGATTGCAACGATGGTGATTCTAGCATATCTCCAGAGCATCATGAGCGCTGCCAAGATCTCATAGACAACAATTGCAATGGGCAAATTGACGAAGGCTGTGCAATCGCCTGCATTGACATTGACGGAGATGGTCGATGTGGCACATCAGACTGTGATGAAAGCGATCCCAATATATACTTGGGCGCGATTGAACAATGTGACGATGGTAAAGATAATGATTGCAATGGGAGAATTGATGATCGATGCTTTTGTTATGATGAAGATGGCGATGGCGTATGTGCTGGCATTGATTGCAATGATTACGACGAATCTATAAATCCTAATGTTGCTGAATCATGCGCTGATATGATCGACAATAATTGCAATGGACAGATTAACGAAGGCTGTATTTGTGTTGACGCTGACGAAGATGGCTACTGTGTCCCATTCGACTGTGATGACGCGGACATGAATCGCTATCCGGGCGCGCTTGAGATCTGCGATGACGGCCTGGACCAGGACTGCGACGGCCTGGACGCGCCTTGCGAGGGGGGAGAGGCTGGGCGTGCTCAAGCGGTGAGCCGGGGTTGCCAGGTTGATCCGGGGCGCTCACGAGGCGCGCCGCTCATATTGTTGTTGGCCTTTGCGCTCGCGTGGCGTCGGCCTCAACGCGGCGCGGCGCGGCGCCGATAGGGCTGGGCCATGGGAGTCAGAGAGATCATCGCTGAGCTGACGCGCCTCTCCGCCCGAGAGGATGACTTGGAGCGTGAGGAGGCGGCGCTGCTCAGCGCGTTGGTGAAGGGGGATGCGGAGGCGGGCTGGGCGAGGCAGCTCAAGGCGGCCTTAGACCACCGGGCGCGGGCGGTGGAGGCGCGCGGCGCGCTCGTGGCGCAGCTCAAGCGCAGCGTGGCGAGCGCGAGGCGCCCATCGTTGCCCCCTGAGGAGGCCAGGGCGTGGGCCGCGCACCTCAGCGCGCACCTCAGCGCGCAGGTAGACGGGCTCAGCTCGGGGCAGCTGAGCCGCGTGGTCAGCGCGGCGTTGGGGCAGCCTCAGCGTGATTTGGAGGCGACGCTCTACGCCCCTGACGCGGTTGACGCGATCAGCTCAGGCATCAGCCAGGAGGCGGAGTTACTCAGCGCGCTCTTTGCCGAGGCGCCGGTGGAGGACGAGGCGATCCACCCCAGCTACGCGGAGGACTACGAGGACATCGACCTGGAGACGATTCCCGCCCAGTTGGCGGAGCTATTGGGGGGCACGGATGACGAGGATCTGCCTTCCCTGGCGCGCATCCTCGCCGAGACGCCCCAGGCTTTAGAGTTGCCCCACGCACCCACGCGTGAGGTCAACACGAGTGAAATCCCTGCGGATCTGCTTGAGTTGGCGAGGAACGCGCCAGGAGAGGCAGATGAGGATCTCAACGCGCTGCTTGAAGAGGCCTCACCGGAGCAACTGGAGGCGATCCTGAAGCGAGAGCAGCTGGCGCGCATTGGCGACACCTCTCACCTCCTGCGCGCGGAGGAGGGCAGCGCGCCCTCCAACGAGCCGCCCTCACGAGAAGACGAAGAGATCGTGGATTGGATCAGGGAGGAGATCCAAAAGCAGCGCGCGATCTACCAGCGCAAAGACCGCGACGCGGAGGTGGTCACCCCTGATGAGTACGTCAAGCTGGTGACTGACCTCTCTGGGATGCTGGGGTTTGATGGGGATCAGTTTGAAGACTTTGATCTTGAAGGTGAGGGCAGCCTGGAGATGTTCCTCAACGGAGAGGCCCCTGATGTGGTGTCTTTGGAGGCGGGGGACGAGATCATCGAAGCGACGCCTGCGCCCATCGAGGGGCTCATGGATGAGGAGGGGGATCTGGAGCGTGAGCTTGGGCCTCCCATGGAGATCGAGCCTGCGATGCGCGAGGTCGAAGACCTGGCCCAGCAGGGCGCGGCGTCGATCTCCGTGGAGATGCCTCCGCCCAGCCCAGCGCCCAGCCCAGGGTCAAGCGACGAGCGAGAGGGCGCGATGGATCTCCCTGACGATGTGCTCTCCTTCCTGGACGTCGCGGAGCGGCTGGAGACGCAGAATCGGGCGCAGAGATCCCCGCTGCGCGCGCCGCCCCGTGAGGTGCAGGCGATATTAACGACGCTGGCGCCCGAGGCATCGCCGCGCGCCCTCAAAGCGACAGAGGATGAGGCGCCGCAGCAGCCGCCCGCGCCGTCGATCCCCGACGATTTGCCCGACGATCTGGCCGCGCTTTTGGCGGCGGCGGAGGATGACACGCCGCCGCAGCCGCCCGCGCCGTCGATCCCCGACGATTTGCCCGACGATCTGGCCG
>JAHJCH010000122.1 GCA_018813065.1 Myxococcota bacterium | reverse complement strand
TCACCTGGCGCGGGACGCCACGGGCTTCGACGGCGTGGCCTTCAGCGCGCCCTTCTTCGGCTTCAGCATCAAGGTGCCCGCCTGGAAGTCGCTGATGGGCCGGGCCTTGAGCGGGCTGACGCCCAAGCTGGGCCTGCCCACGGACATCCCCCCCGAGCACGTCAGCCATGACCCGGAGGTGATCCACGCCTACGCCACCGATCCCTTGATCGGCGGCGTGGCGACGGCCCGCTGGTTCACCGAGACGATCAAGGCCCACCGCGCGCTGATCCCCAGGCTGGGTGATATCAAGCTGCCGACGCTGATGCAGCTGGCCGGCGAGGACAAGATCGCCTCGACGCCCACGGCCAAGGCGCGCTTTGAGGCGCTGGGCGCGGCGGATAAGACCTGCCTTGAGTACCCCGGGCTCTACCATGAGATCTGGTTTGAGCGCGCGCGCCAAGCCCCATTGGCGGATCTGAGCGCTTGGCTTAAAGCGCGCGCTGAGAGGAGCACGCGTGCCTAGCCTGTTCGCCTTCTTCAGCGCCACCGTGGTTGAGCCCAGCCCGGCCCTTGAGCGCTTTGAGATCCCCACGGCGCCGCCGCCCGTGGCCCTGGGCTTGTGCTACACCGAGGGCTCAAGCGCGCTCCTCAAGCGGCGGCCCTTGATCAAGCGCCGCCCCATCGAGCTGGAGCGCGATCTGCGGGGGATCAAGACCACCGCGCTGATCATCCAAGCCCGCCATGAGGGCGAGGGGCGGCGGATGGAGGACACCCCGCCCTTCCGCTTCGGCCCTTGGATGTGGGGCTCCATCGGCGCGCTGCCCAGCCGCGAGGGGCTGCGCGAGGCCACATTGGACTGCCTGGCCGACTCCCTCAAGCGCAACGTCTCGGGGCGCACGGAGGAGGAGCTGCTCTTTCACCTGCTCCTGACGCGGCTGGCCGACGCGGGCATCTCCCCCCTTGACTGGTCCGTGGCCCCCGAGCCCGTGCTCCAGGCGCTGCGCGAGGCCATCGCCCACTGGGAGCAGCTCAGCGAGGCGCCCATCGACGATCTGGCCATCGTGCTCAGCAACGGCCAGAGCCTGTTCGCCCTCTCCCTGGGCCGCCCGCTGTGGATGCAGCCGCTGACGGCGCGCGTCGGCGAGCGCTTTGAGCGCATCCCCTGCATCGACGGCCACCCAGAGCGCCCGCCCAGCGCTTGGCTCTTCACCTCCACCCCCACCCCCGAGGGCGAGGGCCTCTGCGTCCAAGAGGGGATCTTCTTCGACACGGAGCTGGCTCGTCAGAGCCTCTGGCTGCGGTGAGCGGCGCGGCGTGCTGGGCCTTGACGCCCTTCGAGCCCGCCCAGACGAGCGCGTGTATCGACGCGCGCGCCTGGCCCGATGGCGATCTGCTGATCCTGCGCTACACGATCCAAGGCGCCTCGTGGCCGGCGGCCGCGCGGCTCGGCCCCCAAGGCGAGGCGCTGTGGCGCTCCACCTGCTTTGAGCTGTTCATCGCTCAAGCCCAGGGCGCCGCCTACATTGAATGGAACCTCGATCCGGCCGGGCGCTACCGCGTCTACCTCTTCAGCGGCCCCCGCGCGCGGGTCGAGGGCGCCGAGGCGCGGGCGGCCAGCCTATGCCCGCGCGGCTTCACCTCTCGCCCCACGCCGGGGGGGCAGATCATCGAGGTGACCTTGCCCCTTCACGCCATCGGCGAGGCGCTGGGCGACGCGCCTTGGCGAGCGCAGCCCACCGCGATCATCGAGGGGCCAGCGGGCTTGAGCTACTTCGCCCCCGCCCACCCAGGCCCACAGCCCGACTTTCACCGCTTTGATCACCTCTCACCGCTGGATCTCACTCAAAGCGCGAAGCCGGACTCCACCAGCAACGCGTAGCGCCCGCCGCGCGCCATCAGCGTGGCGTGATCGCCCTCCTCCACCACCACGCCCTTGTGCAAGACCACCACGCGATCGGCCTTGGCGATGGTGGACAGCCGGTGGGCGATGACCAGCGCGGTGCGCCCCTCAAAGAGCGCGGCGAGGGCCTCATCGACGCGATCCTCGGTCAAGCTGTCCACGCTCGCCGTGGCCTCATCGAGGATGACGAAGGGGCGTGGGTGGGCCAGGGCGCGGGTGATGCTCAGGAGCTGGCGTTGCCCCGCCGAGAGATCAGCCCCGCGCGCGGTGAGGCGCCGCGCCTCGCCCTCGGGCCAGCCATCCACCCAGTCGGCCAGCCGCGCCCCGACCATCGCCGCCCGCCGCGTCGCCGCGTCGATCTCGGGCGCCCACAGCCCGATGTTCTCCGCCACCGTGGCTTCAAAGAGGTAGGGGTCCTGGGCCACGACGCTGATCTGGCGGCGCAGATCGGCGAGGCGCAGATCAGACAGCTCCACGCCATCGAGGGTCAGGCTGCCGCGATAGCCCTGATAGATCCGCTGAAGGAGCCGGGCGAGGGTGGTCTTGCCTGATCCGGTCGCCCCGACCAAGGCCACGACCTCGCCTGGGGCGATGCGCAGATCCACGCCCCGCAGCACCTCGACGCCGCCCTCGCTGTAGGCGAAGGAGACGCCCTTAAACACCACCTCGCCGCGCAGATGAGGCAGCGGCGTGGCCCCGTCGATGATCTCCTCATGCACGTCCAAGAGCCCCCAGACCCGATCCAGCGCGGCGACGGAGCCTTGGAGCGTGGCCACGCGCCCGGAGAACTCACGGATCGGCCCAAAGACCTTCTGGAGATAGTCGATGAAGGCGATGAGGAGCCCCAAGCTGACCCCCGCGCCCAGCCGCGCGCTGGCGTAGCCGAGGACGAGGGCCATGGCCAAGGCGCTCAGGCCGTCCATGATCGCGTAGAGGCCCGCGTCCCACCAGTTGGCCCGCCGATAGTGATCGAGGTAGCGCCAAGCCAGCCCGCGAAACCGCGCCTTGGCCTGCGCTTGAGCGCCATAAAGCTGCGTGACGCTGACGCCTTCGAGCTGCTCGGCGAAAAAGCCATTGAGCGTGGCAAGCTCTTTACGAACATGGGTAAAGAGCACCCGCAGCTTTTTTCTAAACAGATTGACGATTAAGATAATCGGTGGCGCTAGCGTTAAAGTCAGGAGCGTTAGCTTTACATCCAAGAGCAACATGGCGATCAGGGTGCCCACGATGACCATCGCGTCGGCGATCAGCCACACGGCGCCCATCGCCAGGCTCTCATAGATGGCGTCGATGTCATTGGTCGTCCGCGTCATCAGCCCGCCGATCGTGCGCTGATCGAAGAACCTCTGGCCTTGGTTGAGGACGTGGCGCAGGACATCGCGGCGCAGCTGAGTGATGGCGCGCAGGCCCAAGCGTTGGAGCGCGAAGAAGCCCAAGGCGCGCGCGGCGAAGCCGCCGAAGACGAGGAGGGCGAAGAGGCCGATGAGCGCGCCGAGCCCCTCAAGCTCGCCGCGCATCAGGTGCGCATCGACGCCCTGCTTGAGCACCAGCGGCTGGGCCAGCTGGGCCAAGACGCCCAGCGGCGTGGCCACGGCGATGATGATCCATGTGCGCGGGGCGCGCAGGTAGGGGCCGAGCCGCGCCAGCAGCGCCCAGATCGACGGCGAGGCGGGGGCGGAGGGCTTGATCGAGTCAGTCATCGAGTCAGGGCTTGGGCGGCTGAGCGGCGGCCGCCTCGCGCGCCGCTTGGAGGGCCCGCGCCCGCGCCCGCAGCGCCTCGACCTCGGCGCGGTTCATCGTGGGGATGTTGCCCCGCACCTTGAGGTGCCGCCGCCCCTTGCTCCCCTTCTTGGCCTTGATGACCTTGTAGAGCGCCTCGCGGTTGATCCGGCTCTTGCGCAGGATCCGCTCCGCCTCTTGGGCGTTGGCCTCCTGGGGGGTCTGCGGCTTGGGCGGCAGGGACATCAACGCGCTGGCGGGCGGGCTCGTGGGCTGGCTCGTGGGCTGGCTCGTGGGCTGGCTCGTGGGCTGGCTGGCGGGCGACCCCACCTTGACAGGGGCGACGGGCTGGATCACCACCGGGGCCGCCTTGATGGCGCCGGGCGGGATCTTCTGC
Organism: Myxococcota bacterium; assembly: GCA_018813065.1. Classification (GTDB taxonomy): domain Bacteria; phylum Myxococcota_A; class Bradymonadia; order UBA7976; family UBA1532; genus JAHJCH01. The sequence goes on along the minus strand of JAHJCH010000122.1, from coordinate 3,762 downwards.
TTGGGCGGCGCGACGAGGGGCTGAGCCAAGGCGGCCTCAAGCCGCGCCCCTTGGTTGAGATCGGGGGCGGGCGTGGCGGGGCCGTCGGGGCCGCCGATCTCCTTGAGGATCGACTCGGCGGCGGCGGGGGCGGCGAGGGCCAGCAGCAGCCCAAGGAGGGGGGACAAAGAGAAGGGGGACATCCTCACGCGGAACTCCTGGTTTCTTCGGCTCCAAGCGCGGTTTACTCTCGCCTCGGAGGTGCCATGCGACGCGTGAACATAACCGATCTAGAGCGTCGTGAGCGGCAAGATGCCACGACCACGCGCCAGCAACGAGCCAGATCGAGTGGCCACGAGCAGAGACAGGCCCATTGGCCTGTCGAGCATCGTGGCCGCTTGAGGTGGCCGTTGATGGTGATGTGGGTGTGGCTGATTGATGCTCACGCCGCTCTCGCCCTGCTTTGCCTGACCTTCTCCCTGCTGAGCTGTGGAGAGGACAGCGCCGCGCCCCTGGACGCCGCGCCGCCCGACGCCGCGCTGATCGAGGCGACCTGCGATGAGGTCAGCCGCCGCGCCGAGGGGCTCAGCGGCCCCTTCACCTGCGCCACGGCGCCTGAGTTCGTCACCGTCGGCGGGGTGGACATCTTTAAATACGAGGCCAGCCACCCCCTGGCGCGGGCCAACGCCGCCTTCCCCTGCGCGCGCTCCAACGGCCCCACGTTCCAGGCGCCCGAGGGGCCAGCGGAGGCCTGCGCCGTGGCCGGGGTGCGCCCTTGGCACTCCGTGACCTACGGCGACGCGGCGGCGGCCTGCGCGGCCATCGGCTGGCGGCTGTGCAGCGGCGCCGAGTTCAGCCGCGCCTGCGCGGGCGCCGCCGGAGCACGCTTTACCTACGGCCAGGGCTTCGACGCCGCCGCCTGCAACATCCGCAATGGCTACGCCGATCCGGGCGATGAGGGCCTCACCAGCGAGGCCCCCGCCGGGGCCTACGCGGGCTGCGTCAGCGATGAGGGCGTCTACGATCTGGGCGGCAACCTCTGGGAGTGGGTGCAGGCGGAGGGCGGCCAGCTCTACCGCAGGGGCGCGGGCTGGCGGCTGATCGCCGAGCTGCACCACGACGACGATCACGCCTGCGCCGCGCAGATCCAAGCCCCCGAGATCCTGGCGACCTACGCCGCCTCCGACGTGGGCTTTCGTTGCTGCCGATGAAGATCGAGATCAACCCATGAAGATCGAGATCAACCCGCGCGCGCTGGCCCTGCTCGCCTCCACCCTGATCATGGCCCTGCTGTGGTCACGCCCCGCGCTCCTGCTCGCCTACCTGCTGTTGGTGCTCATGGGGCTGCTGACCCGCCTGCTGCTTTTGCCTCGACGCGCGGCGGCGGCGGAGCGGCGGCTCAAGCGCGACGCCCTGAGGCTGCTGAGCGAGGGTCAGCACGCGGCGCTGGAGGCGCTGCTCGCCCGCCAGTGGCTTATCCGCCGCTTTGGTCGTCGCTTCGTGCTGCTCCAGCTGGCGGCCATGGCCGCTGAGGCGGATGGGCGGCTCGACGAGGCGCGGCGTGGCTTTGAGGCGGCCATCGCCCAAGCGCCCGAGGCGGAGGCCGCCGCATTGCGGATGAACATCACGCGCCTTGAGCGGGCTCAGGGTGCAGACGCCTCGGCCACGCGCGCCCGCAGCCAAGCGACGACCTGATCAGTCACGCCGTGATCGCCCAAGACGAGATCGAGGTGCCCCGCGTCCACCTCGACGTGGGTCCGCGCCGCGTGGGGGCTGGGGCCTTCGACTGAGGCGGGCGGGGCGATCCGATCGGCGGCACCCGCCAGGGTCAAGACCGGCCCCTCATAGGCGGCGAGGGCCGCCAAGCTGGCCCGCAGCGGCGCGCCGACGGGGCTGTTGATCTCCAAGATGTTGTCCGCGAACTGATCGAGGAGCTGGCTGGGGATGTCCTCGCAGACCTCGGCCAAGAAGCGCCGCGTCACCGCGCCGGGGGTGCGCGCCAGGTGGACAAAGAGGGCCTCGGGCCAGGGGCGCCACAGCCGCCCGGCGAGGGGCAAGGCCAGGCGCCCCAGGAGGCCGACGGGGACGAGCAAGGGCGGACGGCGGCGCATCAACACGTCGCTGAGGGCGCCAAGGCTGAGGCGCTGGGGCGAGGCGACGACGGGGCTGCCGATGCCCACCACGCCGGGGAGCCCCTCCGCCAGCGCCACGCGATAGCCGATGAGCCCGCCCATGGAGTGCCCCACCCACCAGGGCTTGCGCCCGGTCTGCGAGAGGACGTAGGCGACGGCGGCGGGGGCGTCGAGGGCGGCGTACTCCTCAAAGCCGTAGCGCCAGCGGCGCGGATCGAGGCCCGCGCGCGCGCTGTGCCCCGTGCCGCGCGGATCGAGCATCCACACGTCGAAGCCCTCGGCGGCCAAGCGCCGCGCCAGCCCATCATCGAGGGCCTCGCTGGCGTCAAAGAAGCGGCTGTTACAGGCCAGGCCAGGGCAGCAGATCACCGGCATAGCGCGTGGCGCTGCGCGCCCCGTTCGGACGAACCCTTCAGGTTCGCCCTCACCACGCCCTGCAATCGCTTCGCGATTGCATTCCACGCGTGGCGCTTCACCGCGAGGGCGGAGGCGATGCAGGGCCAAGCGCCAGCCGTCGGCGGCTTGGATAAAGTGGCGCTCATCGGGCCAGCGATCGCGGCGATACAGCCAGGTCCACAAGCGTGTGTGCGTGTAGAGCAGGGCGGCGAGGGTGATGAGGGTCAGGAGGGCAGAGAGCATGGTGTGTCGGCCTCGCGTGGCGCCTCACTGAGCGGCGCCGATGGTCAGATCAAGCTCTAGGCGGGCGGCGCCTCGGGCGACGAGCAGGCGCACCACCTGTCCGGGCCGCGCGGCGGCGATGAGCCAAGGCAGCAGGGCCTTATCCTCGACGACGACGCCGTCGAAGCGCAGCAGGATATCGCCGGGGCTCAGGCCCGCCGCGCTGGCGGGGCTGTGGGTCAAGACCCCTCGGATCTGCGCGCCGCGTGGGCGACGCAGGCCCGCCTCCTTGGCCGCCGCGTGGCTGACAGGCTTGACGAAGAAGCCCGCAAAGCCGCGCACGAAGCGCCCATGCTCGATGAGGCCCTCGGTGACGACCTCCAGCATCTCCAGGGGGATGGCGAAGGCGACGCCCTGGGCGTGGGCCAAGATCGCCGTGTTCATCCCGATCACCTGACCTTGCGCGTCCAGCAGCGGCCCGCCGGAGTTGCCTGGGTTCATGGTCAGGTTGGTCTGGATGAACTCCGCGTACTGAGGCGCGCCGCGCGGCAGCTCTCGACGGCCCAGGCCGCTGATGACCCCCACCGAGAGGGCGTGGGCCAGGCCAAAGGGGTGGCCGATGGCGGCGATGGGCTGCCCCACGCGCAGCGCGCCGCGTTGATGTGCCAGGGCGGGGAGGGGGCGAGCCACCTTGAGGACCGCCAGATCCGTCGGCCCGTCTTGCCCGATCAGCGTCGCGCGGTAGACCGCCCCGCCCAGGGTGCGCACCCGCAGCTCAGGGGCGTCGCCGATGATGTGATCATTGGTGACGATGTGGCCGCGCTCATCCCAGACGAAGCCCGCGCCGGTGCGCTCGGGGGTGAAGCCCTGCGGGCCGACCCGCCCCGCCACCACGCGCAGGACGCTGGGGCTGGCGAGGTCATAGACGGCGGCGAAGTCAGGGCAGAGCGCGGGGGCCGACGCGGGGGCCGACGCGGGGGCTGAGGCGGGGGCCGACGCGGGGGCCGAGGCGGGGGCCGACGCGGGGGCCGAG
>JAHJCH010000121.1 GCA_018813065.1 Myxococcota bacterium | reverse complement strand
CGAGGTCAAGGCGGGGGCGGTGGGCGAGGTGGGCGGCGGCGAAGGCGTGGTGATGGCCTCGTGACGGGCGCGGCTCAGCGCCTGTTGTGCGGCGCGGGCCACCTCCGCGCGGATTGTGTCCGTGCGCCGTATGTTTGGATAGCCATGCGCGCGCAGCCAGTCGAGGAGGCGGCCCTCCTCTACCTTGAGCTTCGTCGCCAGCTTATAGGCCTTGGTCTTCACACCTCTCCCGCGTTTTTCCTTGGCGCGCCGCCCCGATTTTGGCTCTCAGAGGGGCGGACGGTCCCAAGCGGAGGCCATCATAGGCGGCTTTAGGGCGCTTGTCACTCGCCCCGCGAGGGCATCGGCGCGCGGCCCTGGCGGATCCACCGCGCCGCCTCAGTCGGCGGTGAAGATCACCCGCTCCCAGTCGCGCTCGCCGTTGAGGATCACCTCGCCGCAGCGGTAGCCCGAGGTGATCTGCCCGGCCTGCGTGTGCCAGCACATCCGCAGGTGAGGCATGGCCACGCCGGTGTCACAGGAGTTGCGCTGCACCCCAGTGCCCAGGGCGACAAAGCCGATGCTGTAGCTCTGGCTGAAGTACCACTCCACCCGATTGCTGATGTTGAGCCGGTTGCCCTGATCGCCCGTATTTTGGAAGACGATCTCGCGGGCGCCCATGGCCAAGAGGTTGAAGCGCGTCACGCCGCGCGGGCGGCAGCCATACATGATGTAGGCGCCGTCACAGTCGGTGAGCATTTGGCGGATCGGGTAATCCTCGGCGTAGTTGAGGCGCGCGCAGGCCCGCCAGCCGCCCAGCTCGGCCTCCTCGACGCCCTCAAGGATGCCCTCGAAGGTGAACAGCCCCCCACAGAAGCCATCGATGCACTCCACGTCCGGCGCGCAGCGGCGATCACAGGCGCCGCAGTGGCGCGGATCGCTGCGCAGATCCTCGCAGACCTCCCCGCAGAGCCCAAAGCCCCACGTCTCGCAGACGTCACCGGCGCCCTCGCAGCCCGGATCCTCGGGCCAATCGACGCGGCCATCGCCGTCATTGTCCTGCCCATCGGCGCAGCGCGGCTTGATCTCAGGGTCCGTCTCATCATCATCGCTGGGGCGCGCGCAGCCTGTGTCCTCAAGGTCTGTCAGGCCGTCGGCGTCATTGTCGACCCCGTCCTCGCAGCGCGGCGGCAAGCGCCCCTCCCAGCGCTCCTCGGGATCGGCGGCGAAGCGGCAGCCCGGATCATCGGGGTAGTCCACCCGCCCATTTTGATCGTCGTCGCGGCCATTGCCGCAGGCGGGCAGGAAGGCCGGGTCCGCTTCATCCTCATCGGCGGCGGAGAGGCAGCCCGGCTCGTCGGGGAAGTCCACCCGCCCATCCCCGTCGTTGTCCTCGCCGTCGGCGCAGGCGGGCGCCTCCGCCGGGGCCGCCTCGATGGGATCGCCCGCCGATGAGCAGCCCGGATCTTCGGGGTAGTCGGCCTCACCAGAGCGATCATCGTCGATCCGATTGGCGCACTGCGGGGGCCGCGCGGGGTCCTGCTCGCTGAGATCGCCGCGCGCGGCGCAGCCCGGATCGTGGGGGTGGTCGATGAGCCCATCCTCATCGTTGTCGATCCCGTCGGCGCACTGGACAAAGCCCGCCTGGCCCTCTTCCTCATCGGCGGCGCTGGAGCAGCCCGGATCGGCGGGGTAGTCGGTCAGGCCGTCGTCGTCGTCGTCTAGGCCGTTGAGGCAGGCGGGGGGCTGGGCGGGATCGCCCTCATCCTCGTCGCCCATGGCCGCGCAGCCTGGATCGTAGGGGTAGTCCGTCAGGCCATCGCCGTCATTGTCCTCGCCGTCGCCGCAGGCGGCGTCCAAGCCTCCGCCCGCCTCAAGCTCATCCTCCGGGCCGACGCAGCCGCCGTCCTCGGCGTCGATGAGCCCATCGTCGTCATTGTCCACGCCGTCAGCGCACTGCGGCTTGAGCCGCTCGGCGATGACCTGGAGGCTGAAGGCGCTCGGCGCCCCGGCCAGGCGCTGATCGACGAAGGCGTAGTAGGCGCCCGGCCCCGCGCGCGCCACCACGACCTCGGCTTGAGGCTGCTCGCCTCGCCCAAACGCGCAGCCCAGCTCGCTGGCCTGATCAGCGCAGCGCTGGCGGACATAGAGGGCCAGCCCGCTGCTCTGATCTGGGCTGAGGCGGAAGGTCAGCTTGGCGCTGAAGGCGTTGATGTACTCAAAGATCTGCTCAGGCTGGCCCAGGCCGCCACAGCTGCCGCGCGCGGCGCTCTCCACGGCGGCGATCTGCCCCTCCACGCGCCCGTTGGGCGGCATGGGGTTGAAGCGCACGCCCTGGCCGCAGAGATCCAGCTCGTCCTCATCGGCGGCCATGGCGCAGCCTTGGTCCAAGGGGAAGTCCACCCGCCCATCCTCGTCGTTGTCCTCGCCGTCGGCGCAGGCCGGCAAAGGCCCCTCCTCCACCTCATCGGGATCGTCGGGCGCTTGGCAGCCCGGATCGAAGGGGTGATCCGTCAGGCCATCGTCATCATCATCGCGACCATTGCGGCAGGCGGGCAGCGGCTCGATCTCGACGCTGAGGCGGAAGGCGCCGCCACGGGAGGCGGCGCCATCGACGAAGATAAAGTAGTCCCCCAGGCGAGGGGCCTCTAGCCGCAGCGTCGCGGCGCTGCCCTCACCCTCTGGCAGCGCGCAGCCCAGCTCGCTGAGCGGCGCCGCGCACAGGGCGCGGGCGTAGAGGGCGGGCTTGAAGCCGCCCTCGCCCTCCACCCGCAGGATCATCGCCTCGGCCTCGACCTCCAGGCGGTAGTAGAAGATCAGCTCGCTGGCCCCCGCCCCGCCACAGACCCCCTCGGCGGCGAAGCGCGCGCCGCGCGTGTCCCCTCGCGCCTCCAGTCCGCTCAGCTCCACCACCGGCAGCCCGCCACAGCGCACCCGCTCATCCCGCCCCCCCGCGCTGAGGCAGCCGAGATCCTCGGGGTAGTCCACCCGCCCATCGTGATCATTGTCGATGCCGTCGGCGCAGGCGGGGGCCAGCGGTGGATCGCGCTCGTCGTTGTCGCCGACGCACAGGCAGCCTGGATCCTCGGGGTAGTCCACCCGCCCATCGCGATCATCATCGAGGCCGTTGGCGCAGAGCACCTCGAAGAGCGGGTCCGTCTCGTCATCATCGCCAGCGGCGGCGCAGCCCAGCTCAAGGGGGAAGTCCACGATCCCATCGCCGTCATCGTCGATGCCATTGCTGCACTGCGGCGGCGTGGCCGGATCTTGCTCGCGCGGGCCATCGGCGTAGGGGCAGCCGGGGTCCTCAAGATCCACGAGGCCGTCGCGATCATTGTCGAGGCCGTCATCGCAGGGGCGCGTGTCCGGGCGCTGATCGCGCTCATCGACGTCGGCGCTGGAGGCGCAGCCCGGATCGGCGGGGAAGTCCTTGAAGCCGTCCTCGTCATTGTCCACGCCATCGGCGCAGGCGGGCGGCGGCGCCTCGCCCGCCTCCTCCAGATCATCGGGGCTGAGGCAGCCGAGATCTTCGGGGTAGTCCACCCGCCCATCCCCGTCATTGTCGAGGCCGTCGGCGCAGGCGGGGTGGGGCGAGGCCGCGTCGAGGGGCGCGGCGTCCACCGCGCAGCCTGGGGCCTGGGGCTGGGCCACGCAGAGGGGCACATCGGGGGCCATCTCAGCGCCCTCATCGGGCCCGTCACAGGCCAAGACGAACCCCAAGGCGAGGCTGTAAATCAGCGACTTTTGAGCGATCATGCCCGCAGGGTAACGCCCGCGCATGGCGGCTTCAAACGGGATCGTTCAGGCCCTAGCTCAGCCTGCTCGGCTGTGGCACCCTGACGCGACCTGATTCGGTGGAGAGCCCATGAAGACCGCCACGCACGCGCAGATCGCCAACACCATCCGAATGATGGCCGTCGATGCCATCCAAGCCGCCAACAGCGGGCACCCTGGCGCCCCGATGGGCCTCGCCGACGTCGCCCACGTTCTATGGAGCCGCCACCTCCGCTTTGATCCCACCGATCCCAGCTGGCCGGGGCGGGATCGCTTCGTCCTCTCCGGGGGGCACGCCTCGATGCTCCTCTACGCCCAGCTTCACCTGTGGGGCTTTGACGTCAGCCTCGATGACATCAAGGCGTTTCGGCAGTGGGGCTCCAAGACGCCGGGGCACCCCGAGTTCGGCCACACGCCGGGCGTCGAGGCCACCACCGGCCCGCTGGGGCAGGGCGTGGCCAACGCCGTGGGCATGGCCTTGGCCGCCAAGCTCATCGGCGCGCGGGTCAACGTCGAGGCGGATGAGCTTCAGCCCATCGAGCAGCGCGTCTTCGCCCTCTGCGGCGACGGGGATCTGATGGAGGGCGTCTCCGCAGAGGCCGCCGCGCTGGCGGGCCACTGGCGGCTCGATAACCTCGTCTGCCTCTATGACGACAACAAGATCACCATCGACGGCGACACCTCCCTGGCGCTCTCCGAGGACATGGCCGGGCGCTTCACCGCCGCAGGCTGGCACGTCCAGGCCATCGACGGCCACGATCCCGAGGCCATCGACGCGGCGCTGACGCGCGCCATCGCCCACACAGGCCAGCCCGCGCTGATCATCTGCCGCACCCACATCGGCTGGGGCAGCCCCAACCGCGTGGACACCAACAAGGTCCACGGCAGCCCGCTGGGCGAGGCCGAGCTGGCCTTGACCCGCGAGGCCCTGGGCTGGCCGGCGGCGCGCTTCCACGTCCCCGAGGCCGTCGCCGACTTCTTCCAGATCGCCGCCGACGCCAAGGCCGCCGAGCGCCAAGCCTGGGAGGCCTGCTTCTGCCGCTGGCGTGATCGTCAGCCCGAGGCGGCGGCGCGCTATGACGCCTTGCTCGCCCAAGCGCTCCCCGAGGATCTGGCCGCGCGGCTGATCAAGGCCACGCCCGCCAGCGGCGCCACCCGCAAGCTCTCCGAGGCGGCGCTCAACGCCGCCGCCGAGGCCCTGCCCTTCTTTATCGGCGGCTCCGCCGATCTCACGGGCTCCAACGGCACGGCGATCAAGGGCGGCGGCCTCGTCGGCCACCCCGAGGCCAGCTCGACCTTCGCGCTGAGCTTCGCCCACAAGCAGATCCCCTTCGGCGTCCGCGAGCACGCCATGGCCGCCATCACCAACGGGATCTTGTTCCACGGGGGGCTGCGCCCCTTCGGCGCCACCTTCCTGGCCTTCAGCGACTATCAGCGCGGCGCCCTGCGCGTCGCCGCGTTGAGCAAGCTGCCCAACCTCTTCGTGCTCACCCATGACAGCGTCTTCCTCGGCGAGGACGGCCCCACGCATCAGCCGGTGGAGCACCATTGGGCGCTGCGGGCCATCCCCAACCTCGACTACTTCCGCCCCGCCGACGGGCTGGAGACGGCGATGGCGTGGTGCGCGGGCCTGCGGCGGCTGGATGGCCCCACGGCGCTGTCGCTGACGCGCCAAGACCTGCCCGCGCTGACGCGCCCCGAGGGCTTTGACCCCGAGGAGATCCTGCGCGGCGGCTACGCCCTCAACGAGATCGAGGCGCCCGAGGTCATCTTGGTGGCCACGGGATCGGAGGTGGCGCTGTGCGTCGAGGCCGCCGCGCGGCTCAGCCCTCGCCGTGTCCGCGTCGTCTCCATGCCTTGCTTTGATCGCTTCGAGCGCCAAGACGAGGCCTATCGTGAGGCGCTGATCCCCAGCGATCACCCCCAGGTCGTCACCGTCGAGGCGGGCATCACCGGCCCTTGGGCGGCGCTGACGGGTCGCCGGGGGCTGCGGATTGGCCTCGACACCTTTGGGTTCTCCGCCCCCGCCGAGCGCATCGCCGAGGAGATCGGCCTGACCGCCGAGGCCATCGCCGCGCGCGTCCAAGCGCGGCTCTGATCCACGCGCGATGGGGCACCGCATAAAGCCACTGGGCCAGATGGGATGGATCGACGCCGCGCCACCTCAGGCCCGCTTTGAGGCTTCCCGCGCGGCGCCACGCGCGCTAGGATTCCCCGACGTCACGCGCGCCGAGCGCGGACGGATCAGGCCGCCACGCTGCGGACGATGATGCGAACAGGAGACGGCCAGCCGATGCAGATCCTCTCTATCACCAGCGGGAAAGGCGGGGTGGGTAAGACCAACCTGATCTGTAACCTCGCCTTTGAGTGGGCCAAGCGTGGGCAGCGGGTCTTGCTCATCGACGCGGATATGGGCCTCGCCAACGTGGACATCATCTTGGATCTGCGGCCAAAGGCGACGCTGGAGGATCTCTTCTCCGGCAAGGCGCCCCTCTCTGAGATCCTCATCCAGGCCCGCCCCAACCTGACCGTGCTCCCTGCCGCCTCGGGGGTCCAAGACTTAACCCTCCTCAGCGACGCCCAGATCCTCCAGCTCCTCTCCGCGCTGGACACCTTCGAGGGCGCCTTTGACGTGCTCCTCCTCGACACGGGCGCGGGCATCGGCAAGAACGTGATGTTCTTCAACGCGGCGGCCATGGAGGTCATGGTCGTGGCCACGCCCGAGCCCACGTCGATGACCGACGCCTACGCGGTGATGAAGGTCCTGCATCAAACCCAAGGGCTCAAGCGCTTCCAGCTGCTGGTCAACCAAGCGCAAGATCGCAAGCAGGCGCTCAAGGTCTATCGTCACTTGACCAAGGTCGCCGATCTCTACCTCTCCGACGTGGCCATCAGCTTCCTCGGCTTCGTCGCCTGGGACGCGGCGGTCAGCGCCTCTGTCATCCAGCGCAAGCTCTTGCTGGAGTACGCGCCGGCGAGCCCCGCCGCCGTCGCCATCCGCCAGATCGTCGATGAGGTGCAGCGCTTAGCCCCTCAAGGCGCCAGCGGCAACCTCCAGCTCTTTTGGCGGAGGCTGCTTAAAGCGGGCGCAGAATGAACCGAGGCATCCGCGCTTACCAGCAAGCCGCCAAGACCCCCCAGCAGCGCCGCGAGGACCTTGTCCGGCAGTACGCGCCGCTGGTCAAGCGGGTCGCCTACCGGATGATCCACCGCCTGCCCTCCTCGGTGGATCTCGAAGACCTGATCTCGGTCGGCACGATGGGCCTCCTCCACGCCATCGACCACTTCGACGCCAGCAAGGGCACGCGCTTTGAGGCTTTTGCGGAGTTCCGCATCAAGGGGGCCATGCTCGATGAGCTGCGCGCCTATGACTTTATGTCCCGCAGCGCCCGCAGCCGCTCCAACCTGGTAGAGCGCACGCAGCAGCAACTCAGCGTGCGCCTGGGCCGCACGCCGACCCCGGCAGAGATCGCCGACGAGGTGGGCTTCAGCGTCGAGGAGGTCAACCGCCTCTTGGCCATCGAGGGCCAAGTCCAGATGGTGACCGTGGAGGATCTCGTCAGCGTCGCCAGCGAGCAGACCGATGAGCCCTGGGCGCTCTTGACGCAGGCCTCGCCCGATGATCCCTTCGGCCACACCTTCCTCCAAGAGCTGCGCGATCACCTGGTTGAAGCGCTTGAGGAGCTGCCTGAGCGCCTCCGCCTGGTGATGGCCCTTTATTACAACGAAGGCTTAAACTTTAAAGAGATTGGGATGGTCTTGGACCGCACGGAGTCTCGCGTCAGCCAGATGCACTCCGATGCGATCAAGAAGCTCAAGTTTAAGCTCAAAAAGACGCACTAAATCACCCTCAGGGCTTCGGGGAGGCGGCCTCCCTTACGTTGATGAGGTTGGTCGTAGATCAAGAGATAACCCCGATGCAGCGAAGACCTCTCCTCATCGATCTCATGGCCTTAATGGGCCTCACCGCCCTCGCCCTCTGGCTGCGCTGGCCTGCGCTGAGCACCGAGGGCTTTCACAATGAGGACGTGGCGGGGATCACCTACAACGCCGATCTGCTCCTCAAGGGCCTGCTGCCCTATGTGGACAACCTGGAGTGGAAGGCGCCGGGCGCGTTCTTCCTCAGCGCGCTGAGCTGGTGGGGCTTTGAGCGCGACATCGTGACCTTGCAGCGCGTGATGGCGGGGCTGGCGACGCTGGCGGCCTGGGGGGTCTACTGGGGCGGGCGCCTCCTCTATGGGCGGCGGGCGGCGATCATCGCCGGGCTGCTCTACGCGGGGCTCTCGCCGATCACCGACAGCATCGACGTCAACTACGGCGCGTGGATGATCGCCCCCTACATCTGGGCGACGGTCTTCTTTATCCAAGGAGAGCGCAGCGGCCAAGCGGGCTGGACGGTGGCCTCGGGCGCCACGCTGGCCGTCGCGGGGCTGATGAAGCGCCAAGCGGCCACGATCTCACCGCTCTTATTCCTGATCTTGCTCTTGGGGCCTTGGCTGCGCCGCCCCGAGGGCTGGGCGGCGGCCAAGCCGCGCCTCAAGGGCCTGGCCCTGCTCGGCGGCGGCCTGGCGTTGGGCTTCGCCCCGATCTTGATCTTCTACGCGGGCCACCACGCGCTGACGCCCTTTATCAAGGACTACTTCCTCTCCCAGAGCGGCTGGCATTACGTCAAAGACGCCCTGCCTTGGGGGGCCAAGCTGGGCCGCCTTGGCGACGGCTTCTTGGGCTTTGGCGAATACATGGCCTCGCCGACCCTGCTGGCGACGCTGGCCTTTATCGCCGCCGCTCGCCGCCCCCAGCTGACGCTGCGCGGCCTCCTCCTTGGCGGCCACTTCTGGCTCAGCTTCCTCGGCGCCGCCTTGGGGATGCGCTTTTTCAAGGGCTACTACCTCCAGATCCTGCCCGCGGCGGCGTGGATCGCCGCCCACCCAGAGGGGCCGCTGTCGGGCTGGCTCTTGCGGCCGCGCCGGGCGCTGGGCTACTGGGCGGCGGTGGTGGTGCTCTTGCTGGCGTTGGTGCCTGCGGCGATCAAGGACATCGGCTCGCTCAAGGACATCCGCGCCATGCGCCGCGCCCCGCGCGACGGCGCCGCCGCCTACATTGGGCGGGTCATCCACAAGAACACCGCCCCTGATGATGAGATCTGGATCTGGGGGCGCTGGGCTTGGCCGGTCTACTTCCACGCCGATCGCCGCGCCCCGACCCGCTTCTACAAGGTGCTGGGGCTGATCACCACGCCGCTGACGAACACTTGGCGCCGCGCGGGCGAGCCCACGCGCTTCGTCCGCCGCGCTTTTTGGCGCACGCTCATCGACGATCTGGAGGGCGGCGGCCCGGCGTTCATCGTCGCGGCGCGCAACGAGGACTTCACCGACTTCAGCGAGCTGCGCGCGCTGCTGGCGGCGCGCTACCGCCGGGTCAACCACGCCCAAGAGGGGCGCTTCACCCTCTACCGTCGGGTGGACTTCAAGCTCAAGCACCCCCCGCAGACGCCCCAGCGCGCCAAGCGCCCCCAGATCAACAAGCGCCCACAGGCCAACAAGCGCCCACAGGCCAACAAGCACCCACAGGCCAACAAGCACTCCAAGATCACCACGCCGCCGCGCCGCGCCCCTAAAACAGCCAAGCCCGCGAGGTAAAGCATGAGCAGCCCTGAGATCCCGCCAGCCCGCCCAGAGATATCGGTGGTCATCCCCCTCTTCAACGAGGAGGAGAGCCTCAGGCCGCTGCACGCGCGCCTCACCGAGGTCCTCGCCGCGCGGGGCGCGCCCTATGAGATCCTCTTCATCAACGACGGCAGCGGCGACAAGAGCGGGGAGATCATCGACGCGCTGGCCGAAGAGGACGCCTGCGTTGGGGTCATCCACTTTCGGCGCAACTTCGGCAAAGCGGCGGGGCTGGACGCGGGCTTCCGCGCCGCGCGAGGGCGCTTTGTCTTCACCATGGACGCCGATCTCCAAGACGATCCCAAGGAGATCCCCCGCTTCCTCGACAAGCTCGACGAGGGCTTCGATGTCGTCAGCGGCTGGAAGCAAAAGCGCCACGACCCCCTCGACAAGACGCTGCCCTCCAAGGTCTTCAACTTCGTCGTCAGCCGTGTCTCTGGGTTAACGCTCAATGACTTCAACTGTGGCTTCAAGGCCTACCGCGCCGAGGCGCTCAGCCAGCTCAACCTCTACGGAGAGCTGCATCGCTACGTGCCGGTGCTCCTCCACTGGCAGGGCTTCCGTGTGGGCGAGATGGTCGTCGAGCACCACCCGCGCAAGTTTGGCGTCTCCAAGTACGGCGTCGAGCGCATGGCCAAGGGCTTCTTTGATCTGCTGACGGTCCTGCTCAACACGCGCTACCGCACGCGACCGCTGCACCTCTTTGGCTTCACGGGCCTGCTATTTGGGGTCAGCGGCTTTTTGATCCTGAGCTACCTCAGCCTGCTTTGGTTCCTGGGGATGGGGCCGATTGGGGGCCGCCCCCTGCTGTTTTTGGGCGTGCTGCTTGTCATCTTTGGGGGTCAGCTCATCAGCACGGGCCTGCTTGGAGAGCTGATCAACCGGGGACAACAGAGCGATCATCGGGCCTACGTCATCCGCGCCCATCGGGCGCCGAGGGGGGGCGACGATGCGTAACCCAAGCGGCGAAGATCACACCCAGCGCGACGCCGAGGGGCTCGACACCCGCCGCGCGGCGCTCTGGTCTTGGGTCAAGCGCTCACTGCCGCCGAGCGGGCGGGTGCTTGACGCGGGCTGTGGCGCGGGCGACATGCTACGCGAGCTGACGCGGCGGGGCTACGAGGTGGTGGGGCTGGAGCCCTCGCCGCAGCGCCTGGAGCAAGCCCGCGCGCTGCTGCAACGGGAGTGGTCCTCGGCGACGCTCATCCAGGCGCCGCTGCGGGCGGGGGCCTTAGATGATCAAGAGCCCTTCGACGCCGCCCTCTGCCTTGACGTCATCGAGCACATCCAGCACGACGAGGCGGCGCTGCGGGTGCTGGCCGAGGCGCTCAAGCCCCAGGGCCAGCTGCTCCTCTCGGTGCCCGCCTTCGACGGCCTCTACGGCATCGGCGACGCCCAGCGTGGACATCATCGGCGCTACAGCGAGGCTGAGCTGAAGGGGCTGATCACCCGCGCGGGCCTTATCGTCGAGGAGCTGCGCTTTTGGGATCTCTCGGGCGTGCTGCCCTACCTCATCTCGGAGCGGCTATTGGCGCGGCCCCTCGCCGACGCCGCCGACGGCCCGTTTTACAAGCGCGCCCTGCGCGGCGCGCAGCGCCAGCTCCTCAAGCTGGAGCAGCGGCTGCGGCTGCCGTTGGGGCTCAGCCTGCTGGCGCGCGCGCGCCGCGCCGAATGAATCGCGACTTCGTCGCCTCAGCCAGCAAGCTGGCCTCGTCCGCGCTCTCGCGCCTGCCCCAGCGCGCGATGGGGTGATGGCCGAGAAAATGTCACAACTCAATTGGCAATGGTCCTGACACTTTTCAGAGAGAATCTTTTGAATCGAGCCGCAGGGCTGCATAAGCAGCCCGAGTCTTTACACTCGCGAAGCGCAGGGCGCTTCCCTCGTGCCGCTCCCTGCGGTCGCTTTGACCGACATTTTTCGG
>JAHJCH010000120.1 GCA_018813065.1 Myxococcota bacterium | reverse complement strand
TGCGCCGCTGCGTGGGCGGGGCGTGGCAGGACAGCTGCCGCCCTGGCCCCGCCGCCGCCGATGATCGCGCCTGCGACGGCGTGGATGATGACTGCGATGGCCTGAGCGATGAGGACTTCCAGAGCACGATCACGCGCTGCGGGGTGGGCGCCTGTGAGGCCGAAGGGCTGGCGCGCTGCGTGGCGGGGCAGCTCATCGACAGCTGCCAGCCCACGGCCCCCGCGCCCGATGACGTCACCTGCGATGGCGTGGACGATGACTGCGATGGTGAGATCGATGAGGGCTTCGAGGCCGCGCCGGTGTCATGCGGCGTGGGCGCCTGCCTCAGCGTGGGAGGGCGCCGCTGCGATGGGGGGGAGATCGTCGATGACTGCACCCCAGGCGTCCCCGCGCGCCGCGATCCCACCTGCGACGGGATCGACGATGACTGCGATGGCCGCGTCGATGAGAACGCCGCGCCGCGCGCCGTCAGCTGTGGCCTCGGCGCCTGCGCGGCCAGCGGCCAAGAGCGCTGCGTGGCGGGGGCCTATGTCAGCGACTGTCAGCCGGGGCAGCCCGCGCCCAGCGACGCCATCTGCGACGGGATCGACGAGGACTGCGACGGCCAGATCGACGAGGACTATGCTTCTGAGGCCCTGACCTGCGGGGTGGGCGCCTGCTTGACCCAAGGCCAGCGCCGCTGCGTGGCGGGCGCGCTCGTGGACGACTGCGATCCAGGCGCCCCCGCCGCCCGCGACGCCACCTGCGACGGCATCGACAATGACTGCGACGGCCAGATCGACGAGGACGCCGCCGATATCCCCATGACCTGCGGCCTGGGCCTCTGCCTGCGCGACGGCGCGCGGGTCTGCCAGGGGGGGCGCTGGGTGGAGGTGTGTACGCCTGGCCCCGCCGCCGCCAATGATCGGATCTGCGACGGCCTCGACGAGGACTGCGACGGCCAGATCGATGAGAACGTGGCCCCCGAGGCCATCGACTGCGGCTTGGGCGCTTGCCAGGCCGAGGGCTGGCGGCGCTGCGTGGCCGGCGGCTGGATAGATGACTGCACGCCCGCCGCCCAGATCAGCCCCACGGACGCCAACTGCGATGGGATCGACGAGGACTGCGACGGCGAGACCGATGAGGAGGTGCGCCCTGAGCCCACCACCTGCGGTGTTGGCGCCTGCCAAGCAGAGGGCGAGCGCCGCTGCCGACAGGGGCGCTGGGATGACAGCTGCGCGCCGGGCGTCGGCGAGGCCGTGGATCTGCGCTGCGACGGGATCGATGAGGACTGCGACGGCCAGATCGACGAGGATTACCCCGTGGCGGGCACCACCTGCGGGGTGGGCGCTTGCCAAACGACGGGCGCGCGCCGCTGTGTGGACGCCCGAGAGGTGGATGACTGCGCCCCGCGCGCCCCCGCCGCCGCCCAAGACCAGGTCTGCGACGGGATCGACGAGGACTGTGACGGCCAAATCGACGAAGACACCGCCCCAAGACCGCTGATTTGCGGCGTGGGCGCCTGCCAAGCCGAGGGTCAAAGCCGCTGCGAGGGCGGGCGCTGGCGCGACCACTGTACGCCCGGCCCGCCTGCGCCCGCCGATGAAGTCTGTGATGGGCTCGATGAAGACTGCGATGGGCTCATTGATGAGGAATTTGAGCCCAGCGCGGTCCAATGTGGCCTGGGTATATGCCGCGCTGAGGGCCAGCTTCTCTGCCAAGGCGGCGTCGAGACAATGAACTGCACGCCAGGTCAGCCATTGCCCACCGATGAGGTCTGTGATGGGCGCGATGAGGACTGCGATGGGCGCGTCGATGAGGACGCGGCGAGCACACCTCTGCGCTGCGGGGTGGGCGCCTGCGAGGCTGAGGGGCTGCGCCGCTGCGTCAACGGCCGTTGGCTCGATCAGTGCGCCCCGCTTCAGCCCGCGCCCAGCGACGCCACCTGCGATGGGATCGACGATGACTGTGACGGTCAGGCCGATGAGGACTTCCAATCGCGGCTCATCCGCTGCGGGATCGGCGCCTGTGAGGCCGAGGGGCAGCTGCGCTGCCTCTGGGGGGTCGAGGAGGCCCGCTGTGAGCCCGCCCAGCCCGCCGCCGATGACGCGATCTGCGACGGCGTGGACGCCGACTGCGATGGTGAGGTGGATGAGGACGCCTTAAGCACCCCCAGCGCCTGCGGGGTGGGCGCCTGCGCGGCGTCGGGCACCCGCGCCTGTGTGCTCGGTGGCTGGCGCGATGACTGTGTGCCCGGCCCCGCCAGCCCCGTCGAGCGCTGCAACAACGTCGATGATGACTGCGACGGCCAGGCCGATGAGGGCCTGCCTGCCCGCCCGCTGCGCTGCGGCGAGGGGGTCTGCGCGGCGGAGGGCGCCCAGCGCTGCTTAGAGGGGGCCTGGATCTCAGAGTGTACGCCGCAGCCCCCCCAAGCGGCCTCGGATGAGGACTGCGACGGCGAGGATGATGACTGCGACGGCGAGAGCGATGAGGAGGCGCCTCGCTTCCCGCTGCTGTGCGGAATGGGGGCCTGCGCGGCGGAGGGCGAGCGCTTTTGTGATCACGCGGCGGGGGCTTGGGTGGACGCCTGCTTTGAGGCCCTGCCCGCCGAGGACGACGCCACCTGTGACGGGATCGACGATGACTGCGATGGCGAGATCGATGAGGACGCCCCCCGCGAGCCGATCCTCTGCGGCGTCGGCGCCTGCGCGGCTGAGGGGGTGTTTGGCTGCGTTGAGGGGGCGCTGGGCGCCCACTGTCAGCCCGGCGCGCCCCTCTCGGTGGCCGATCTGCTCTGTGACGGGATCGACGAGGACTGTGACGGGGAGATCGATGAGGAGGTCGCGCCGCTGCCGATCTCTTGCGGGGCGGGCGTCTGCCGTCGTGAGGGCGCCCACGTCTGTGATCGCGGCGCCTGGGTGCGGTCCTGCACGCCAGGCGCGCCCACCGGCCCCGATGAGGACTGCGATGGCTTGGACAATGACTGTGATGGCTTGGTGGATGAGGGCTGCTTTGAGGTGGACGGCGGCGGAGACGCCCAGCTTGACGACGGCGGCCAGATCGACGCCAGCCCCGACGGCGGCCAGCTCGACGCCAGCCCCGACGGCGGCCAGCTCGACGCCAGCCCCGACGCCATCAGCGCACCCGACGCCAGCCCCGACGGCGCCGACGCCACGGCTGAGCCCCGCGAGGCGGAGGTGGGCGACGCTGAGGCGCCCGCCTGGGATGGCGGCCTCCTCCCCAGCGATGGCGGCTGGGCCTCGCGCGACGGGCCGCCGCGCCGGATCTATGAGGACAGCGGGGATGAGCACACCGTCTCAGGCCGAGGCGGCTGCGGCTGCCACTTCGGGGCAGGCCCTGGCTCTACGCCCCTCACCCTCCTCCTCCTCGGCGTGCCTTACGCGGCGCTGCGTCGTCGCCGTCGCCGCTGAGGCAAGCCTCAGCTTCGTGCGATAAACAATGGTCCTGACACTTTTCAGAGAGAATCTTTTGAATCGAGCCGCAGGGCTGCATAAGCAGCCCGAGTCTTTACACTCGCGAAGCGCAGGGCGCTTCCCTCGTGCCGCTCCCTGCGGTCGCTTTGACCGACATTTTTCGG
>JAHJCH010000119.1 GCA_018813065.1 Myxococcota bacterium | reverse complement strand
GAGGACCGCCAGATCCGTCGGCCCGTCTTGCCCGATCAGCGTCGCGCGGTAGACCGCCCCGCCCAGGGTGCGCACCCGCAGCTCAGGGGCGTCGCCGATGATGTGATCATTGGTGACGACGTGGCCGCGCTCATCCCAGACGAAGCCCGCGCCGGTGCGCTCGGGGGTGAAGCCCTGCGTGCCGACCCGCCCCGCCACCACGCGCAGGACGCTGGGGATGGCGAGGTCATAGACGGCGGCGAAGTCAGGGCAGAGCGCGGGGGCTGAGGCGGGGGCCGACGCGGGGGCCGAGGCGGGGGCCGACGCGGGGGGGCTGAGGAGCGCGGCGAGGGTGAGGAGGGCCGACACAGCTCAGCGCAGCTTGATGTACTGCGCGCGCAGCTTCTGGAGCAGGGCGGCCAAGAGGCGCCGCTCGCTGCCATCGAGGTTGCCTTGGGTCTTGTCTTGGAGCATCGCCAAGGTGTCGATGAGGTGCGCGGCGGAGGGCAGATCGACCGCCCCCTCAGCGCCGCTCAGATAGTGCTCGGCGGCGGCGCTGAGGGAGAGGATGTGCGTCGAGAAGCTCATCTCCTTGAGGCAGCGCGTCGCCGCGCCCTCCTCACCGAGCGCATCGCAGGGCTCAACGCGGGTCTGGCCTTGAGGATCTGTCTGAAAGATGCGTTTCTCACCCATCATCTCCTCCTGTGATCGTGGGCGAACGCTTCTTCTTACCATTCAGCCGCGCAAACGGGTACAGCCGCGCCACCTTGGCGCTGGCCGATCTGTCGTAGACGCCTAATTTAATTGCTGCAATGATGCCCGCGCCGAAAACCACGGAGCCTCTGATGAAGACGATCCTGTATGCGCTCCCCCTCCTCCTCTCATTGCCCGCGCAGGGCGCGCCGCTGCCCCCGCCCCAGGTCACGGGGCGGCTCCAGTTTTGGGGGGGCCTGGCGGGGGATGACGCGCTCCTCTCCAACGGCGATCCGCTCCAGGAGACGGGGTTTCGCCTGCGCCGGGCGCGCCTGGGCTTGGAGAGCCCCAAGGACAAGCACCTGCGCTACGCCTTGACGCTGGACGTCTTCGATCATGAGCGCAGCGGCGGCCCGCTGCATGAGGCCTGGATCGACTACAGCCCCCACGCCCTCTTTGGCCTGACCCTCGGCGTCGCCGACTTCCCGCTCAGCTACGGCGCCCAGCTCAGCTCCGCGCGGCTGGCCCACGCCGATCGCGCGCTGTCGATCCACGCCATGTCACCTGGAGAGACGCTGGGCCTCAGCGTCTACGCCAAGCCGTGGGCGGATCACCTCACCCTCCGCCTCGGCGCCTACAACGGCCCCCAGCGCGCCGCCTCATTCTTCGAGGGCTACCAGGGCGTCGGCGTCAGCCTCGGCAACCGCTTTGAGCGCATGGCCTACGCCGCGCGCGTGGATCTCGAGCCCTTGGACCCCATCGGCGAGGGCGAGGCGGACTTAGCGCGCGAGGCCAAGCTGCGCGTGGCCCTTGGCGGCGGCTACATGTATGTGGACGGCCAGAGCATCAAGACCACCGGCTACTCGGGCTACCTCCACCTCAAGGCGTGGGGCGTCCACCTCCTTGGCGAGCTGATCGCCGACAAGGCCGAGCCGCAGGCGCGGCCCACGAGCACCGCCCAAACCTTGATGGCCGAGGCTGAGCGCCAAGTCCTCTATGTCAGCGCCGGCTACATGATCCTCAAGCAGCTGGGCGTGGCCGCGCGCTTGGAGCTGATCGACGACAACAAGGCCTTTGAGGACGAGGGGGACATCAGCCTGATGGCGGGGACGCTGACATGGTACGTCGATGGTCACGACCTCAAGGCGCTCATCGAGTACCTCCACCGCGAAGAGCTGCACGGCGTGGCGTTGGACAACCACACCACGCTCGCTGGCCTCCAGCTCGTCTTTTGAGGTGGCCCATGCGCGCGCGCTTTATCATCGCCTCGGCGCTGCTCCTCTCGCTCTGGGCCTGCCAAGAGGGCGACGGGCGGCCGCCGCTCCGCGCCAAGGTCATTGAGCGCCAAGACGAGCTGATCGGCGGCCCCACGGCCAAGGGCAAGCTCGGCGATCTGCTCATCGAGAATGACGAGATTCGGGTGATCATCGCGGGGGTTGGCCCCTCATACACCGCAGGGATCTTCGGCGGCAGCGTGGTGGACGTGGACAAGCACCGCTGGCGTGGCGGGGTCCGCCAGGGCCACGGCTACGATCACTTCGCCGAGACCTTCCCGCTGGCCAACCTCTTGGTGCCCAACCCCGCCCAGCCGCCTTGGGGCTTGGAGTTCAACCCCGAGGGCTTCAACATCCGCCCCCAGGCGGCGGTGGTCCAGGTCATCAAGGACGGCAGCGACGGCGAGGCCATCGTGCGGGTCGAGGGCCACAGCGGCTACATGTTCGACACGCTCAAGTTCATCAACCAGGACTTCATCCGGGGCTTCCTCGCCGACGGCAAGTTTGGCAGCGTCGAGCTTCAATTTGGGATGATCTACGGCTTAGCCAAGACGCTCTTGGGGGTTGACCTGCTGGCGCTGCTCAACCGGCTCCAGTTTGAGTTCGACTTTCAGACGGACTACAGCCTGCGCCAAGGCGAGCCTTACCTGACGATGCGCACGACCATCAAGCTCTCGCCGCCCTCGGACAAGCGCATGGCCGAGTGCCCGCCGATCCCCTGCGAGCTGGCGTGCGCGCATGGCTATGTGATGGAGGAGCGGGTCCAGGCGCTCGACGCCTACGCCATCGAAGGCCCCAACGTCTGCCCGATCTGCGCCTGCGCGGACACACAGCCCGCGATGCCGGTCTTTACGGAGAGCGCCAACTTCTTCGAGGTGATGCTGGGCAAGCTTGAGCGTTGGCAGGACCCGGCCTGGAAGGGCGGCGTCGTCGCCGGTGACTTCCTGTTCTTTGGCGGTGACGCGGAGATCTTCTCACCGGGGCTGGGCTTCGACTACGACGCCAAGATCTTCAACAACATGTGGCAGGGGGTCGGCACGATGGGCAGCCCCTTTACCTTTGATTGGATCGCCGCGCGAGGCGACAACGTCAGCTACGCCGTCACCAGCGTCAACCCCGACAAGAAGGCGGGCTTTGACTGCCCCGCCCATCGCCTGGAGATCACGCGCGTCGATCCGGCGGGCCAAGCGGCATTGGCCGAGGCGCTGGCCGAGCACTACGGCGATCTCTACAACCCCCAGCTGGCCGCCTCCGCCGCGCGCACGCTGGTGGTGGATCGCAAGCCCATCCCCTTGATGGAGATCCCCACGGGCGTGGGGGGGGACTACGCCGCCTGGGTGGCCTCAACCCTCACCGGCCCCGAGGCCACCGCCGCGCGCCAACAGCTCGGCGAGGTGGATCTGGCGTTGCCCATCGCCCCGGCCTGCCGCCCGGCCAAGGTGTTGCTGCCGCTGTTCTCCACCTCGGCGACGGCCACGCTCTCCCACTACAGCGACGGCGTGGAGCTGGTCGCCGACGGCGACGCCTGGCGCGATCAGGTCCGCAGCTTTACCTTCGAGCGCTACCTCATCGTCGGCGACGGCGACATTGGCGACGTCCTCAAGGTGGTCTACGACCTCAAAGACACCGCCCACGGCCAGGTCAAGGGCCTCGTGCTCGCCGAAGGCTCGCTCGACCCGGTCCACCACGCCGACGTCTTCGCCTTCCGCGATCCGCGCCCCAGCGCCGCCGACCCGCTGCCTGCCGGCTTCGCCGAGTTCAAGGCCATGGCCCTCGACGCCTTCGGCGATCTGGGCTTCGTCAGCCAGATGCAAAGCGACCTTGGGCTTGATCCGGTGGCAGATGGCGACTACAGCGGCCCGCTGCCGCCGGGGCGCTACCTCCTGGCGGCCCATCGGCGCGAGGCGGGCACCTCGCCCTTCGTCGCCGTGGAGATCAAGGCCAACCAGGTTGAGATCGCCCATTTGGTGCTGCCCCAGCCGGGCGAGGTTGAGTATCGGATCGTCGATGAGGGCGGCGTGGGCATCCCCGCCAGCGTCTCCTTCGTGGCCCTCGACGACGCCGACCGGCCCATGCGCTGGGAGGGGATCAACGAGCCGAGCATGGGCGATCCGCGCTACGAACATGGCGTGTTCACGCAGTCCTTCACGCTCGACGGCGAGGGCAGCGCCTTACTGCCAGCGGGGCGCTACGCCGCCCACGCCTCACGCGGCATCGAGTACAGCCACGCCGAGCAGATCATCGAGGTCAAGGCGGGGCAAGCCACGCCGATGATGGCGACCTTGATCCGCGAGGTGGACACGCGCGGCTACATCTCGGGCGACTTCCACATCCACCAATCGCCCAGCACCGACGCGGGGCTTGATCTCTTCACCCGGCTGGCCAACGCCGCCGCCGTGGGGCTGGAGATGATGATCGCCACCGATCACGATCACGTCACCGACTACATGCCCTACATCCTGGAGATGGGCCTACAGCGATTTATCAGCACACAGATTGGGGTGGAGACCTCGCCCTTAGAATATGGACACACCAACGCCTGGCCGCTGCGCTACGACGCGCGCCAGGGCCACACGCACGATCCGCCGCCTTGGGCGGGGCGCACGGTGGGCCAGCTCTGGGGTGAGATGCGGGCGCGGGCCACGGGCGACCCGGAGGCCTTCGTGCTCCAGACCAACCACACGCGCGACGGCTTCTTGGGCTACTTCGACCAGATCGGGCTGAAGGGCTACAACCTGGAGCGCAAGACACCGGGGATGGAGATGTGCAGCGCCGTGATGGAGCAAGCCCCCTGCGACTTCAACGCCATGGAGCTGCTCAACGGCAAGCACCTTGAGTTCCTGTGGACGCCCACCATCGGCGAGGCCCGAGACTTCAACCGTTGCAGCCAAGAGATCATCGCCGCCAGCGCGCCCCAAGCGGTCGGCGAGGCCTGCGCCGCGCTGCGCCAAGGCCCTGAGGGCTGCGAGGGCGCCGCCTTAGCGGCCCAAGAGGCGGGCCTAGAGGAGCGCGAGCGCATCAAGCGCCTGCGCCACCGCGATCACTGCGGCTGGCACGACCTCTTCCGCCAAGAGATGACCGACGCCCGCGCGCTGCCGCTCCTCGACGCCAAGCGCTACGCCCTAGAGGCGCTCAAGAACCTCAACATCCGCTACCTCCTTGAGCGCACGCCCGAGGAGCTGGCCGCCTACCGAGCCACCACCTTTGAGACGGACCTGGGCTGCGACTTTGACGCCGCCTTCCAGGGCTGCGCGCCGCTCCAAGACGAGGACGGCGTCTACGAAGCGGGCTGTGGCGGCGAGGACTGCTTCTGCGAGACATGTGTCTGCGCCCGTCACCCTGAGTGCTGCCTGGCGCCCGACGAAGGCGGGGTGGGCTGGACCGACGCCTGCGCCGCCAGCTGCCAGCTGGAGTGTGGTGGCTGCGGCGTACAGCCCTGCACAGACCGCCAGAAGTCGCTGGACGACTGGTTTGCGTTCCTCAACGCGGGCTTCAACGTCACGGGGACGGCGTGCAGCGACTCACACAGCACCAACAACCAAGTGGGCCTGCCCCGCACCTTCGTGGCCACGCAGACCGACCGCCCCGAGGCCATTGACGCCCGCGACTTCAACAAAAACCTGATCGCCCACAAGGCGATCATCTCCACGGGGCCGTTCATCGACTTCCAGATTGAGACGCCGCGTGGGATCGCCGAGGTCGGCGAGACGATCGTCTCGGCGCGGGGCCGGGTGGAGGCGCGGATCAAGATCCAGACGCCCTCATGGTTCCGCGTCGATCGCGTCGAGATCTACCGCAACGGCCTCCAAGAGCGTGTGCTCTTCATCGAGCCCGAGGGCGGCGACGTCGAAGCGCAGCGGCGCAAGATCATCGACTTCAACGCCCAGATCGGCCTGGGCAACCCCGAGGAGGACAGCTGGTATGTGGTCATGACCTACGGCGTCAACGACCGCGCGCCGATGGCGCCGGTGTTCAAGCGCGCGCCGCTGGGCCACATCCTCTTGACGACGGTCATCTCCTTAGCGGGCGAGCAGATCATGGGCATCTTTGGCGAGGTGCTCGACAAGATCCCCGCTGCGGTGCTGGGGGGGCTGGGGGACATCAACAGCCTGCTGGCGCCGCTGGAGCTGCCCGACAGCACCGACGTGCTGCCCTTCGCGCTCACCAACCCGATCTGGGTGGACGTAGACGGCGACGGCTTCAACGCGCCCGAGGCGGTGGACAAAGACGGCGATGGCCGCGCGGATCTGCCCCCGTTCTGCGCCGTACCTTGCGCGCCGATGCCCGACGACGAGGGCAACGACACCCAAGGCAGCTGCGGCGCCAACCAGATCTGCATGACCGACGCGGCGACTGGCCTGGGGCGCTGTGGCGCGCCGATCCCCAAGCACTGCGTTGGGTTACAACCTGTGGGCGGGCCGCACATCCACTGAGCCTCGCCTTGATGGCGTGGACAGCGCCTTTCTCCTTCCCAGGGCGACGCGGCGAGGTTAGCATCCCGCCCATGAACGAACAGGACCTCGTAGAGCTTATCGCCCGTCAGGTTCGCGCTCGGCTGATGGCCGGCGGCGCGGGCCCTGGCTTCACGCGCGACCCAGGCCCGCCGGGGCGCGCCACCCCTCCAAGCTACGCCGCAGCCCCGGCCTCAAGTGGGCAGAGCTGCGACGCGGGCGGCGACTGTGAGGCGTGCGGGATGTGCGTCTCCAAGCGCCCCCTTGACGTCAAGGCGCTGATCGCCCAAGGGGCCGCGCGGGTCGGCGCCAAGGCGTGCCAGGCCCAGCAGGTGCCCAAGGATCTCGCCAGCGTCATTGACCACACGCTGCTCAAGCCCGAGGCCACGCGCCAGGAGCTGAAGCAGCTGGCCGACGAGGCGCGCCAGTATCGCTTCGCCACGGTCTGCGTCAACTCGGTCAACGTGCGGCTGATGAAGCAGCACCTCTCGGGATCGGGCGTCCCGGTCTGCGCCGTCGTCGGCTTCCCGTTGGGCGCCATGAGCCCCCGCAGCAAAGCCTTTGAGACCACCGAGGCGGTGCGCTGCGGAGCGGGTGAGATCGACATGGTGATCAACATCGGGGCGCTCAAGAGCCAGGACTACGCCTTAGTGCTTGAGGACATCGAGGCCGTGGTCGCGGCGGCCAAGCCTTGCCCGGTCAAGGTCATCTTGGAGACGAGCAAGCTCAACGAAGAAGAGAAGGTCATCGCCTGCACCCTGGCCAAGACAGCCAAGGCGGCCTTCGTCAAGACCAGCACGGGCTTTGGCGGCGGCGGCGCCACCGTCGAGGACATCGCCTTGATGCGCCGGGTCGTCGGCTGCGAGATGGGCGTCAAGGCCAGCGGCGGCGTGCGCGACGCGGCGGGGGCCGAGGCCATGATCAAGGCCGGCGCCACCCGCATTGGCGCCTCCGCCTCTGTGGAGATTGTCACGCACAAGCGCGGAAACAGCGCATATTGACTTGGTTTTTTTAAAAAGAGGAGCGAACGAAGATGGCGAAGAAGGTCTTGGTCACGCGCAAGCATGGGGTTGAGCCAGCGGAGGCGCTCAAGCGCCTCCAGGAATTGACGGGCGACTTAGAGCAGAAGTTTGGTGTGACGATCACGCCCACCGCCGACGGCGCCACGGTCGCGGGCAAGGGCGTCAAGGGCACCGCCACCGTGCGCGGCGCTGATGTCACCGTCGATCTCGACCTGGGCCTGCCCGCCAGCCTGGCGGCCAAGAAGATCGAGATCAGCATCAACCGCTACATGGATCGCTACTTCGCCTGATCCTTCGCCCCGCGCACCAGCCACAGCCCCAGAGGGGTCAACATCGCCAAAACCCACAGAGGCCAAGGCGAGCCCACCTCCCCCAGACCCAGCCAAGTGGCCCAAGCGGGCCGCGCGTGCAGCGTAAACACCAGCCCATTGCTCAAGGCGTGGATCAGCATGCCCAGGAGCAAGCTGCGCGAGGTCCAGACGACATAAGCGATCAAAGCGCCGAGCAGGGCGGTGGGCGCGAAGCGATAGAGGTGCATATGAAAAGCGCCGAAGAGGGCGGCGTTGAGGGCGATGGCCCCCCAGCGCCCCAAGCCGCGTGAGGCCGAGAGCAGGGCGCCTCGAAACAGCGCCTCCTCACAGATCGCCGGGCTGAGGGCGAAGAGAAAAAGAACACCGATAAAGCTGCGATCAGCCAAGCCCGCGTTGATCACCTCACTCATCTGCGAAGCGAAGTCGCGGGCATCGGGCACGGCGCGCTCGATCAGGGCCGAGGCGCCGAGGGCCAAGGTCCAGGCAGACAGCCCGACGAGCGTCGCGCCCAGGGCGGCGCGGGGACGGGGCCAGCGCAGGCTGAGGGTGGCGCGCAGATCGAAGCGCCCGAGGATGACAAAGAGCACAACGGGCAAGAGCAGCAAGCCCCACTGCGTGATCAACATCCCCCAGAAGAGATCATGGGCCTGAGCGGCGGCGCCAGCGTGAAAGAGGAGGGCCAGGAGGGCCAGATAGAGGAGCATCGCGCCGCCGAGAGAGGGCATCGC
The DNA here is from genome assembly GCA_018813065.1 of Myxococcota bacterium. GTDB lineage: Bacteria > Myxococcota_A > Bradymonadia > UBA7976 > UBA1532 > JAHJCH01. Next base: position 15,803 of record JAHJCH010000119.1, on the reverse strand, counting down.
GCCGGGGAGAGGCGGCGTGCGCAGGGCGCCGAGGGCGCTGAAGAGATCCCAGGGCTTGGCCGCGCCGAAGAGGACGCGCTCAGAGGCGAACAGCCGCGCCGCGAGGCGCAGGATCAGCGCCGCATAGACCAAGTTCACGGCGATGACCAGCGCCACGCCCCCCGCCGTGGCCTCACCGACCAAAATTTCCTTAATCACCAGGGTGATATTGAGGCCGGGCACCAGCCCCAGAAAGAAATTGAGCTTGATACCGGGCAGCCCGGACAGGGCGGCGGGCACGATGGCCAACATAAAGGCGGGGGTGAGATAGTTTTGCGCCTCCTTAAAGTCGCGGGCGAAGGCGGCGAGGGCCAACATCAGGGCGCTGAAGAGGAGGGCGGTGGGCAAAAGAAGGAGGAGGATGGTCAGCGCCCCGGCCCAGCCCAAGGTAAAGGCGCCGCCCAGGGCCTCGACGCTCGCCGTCATCTGCCGCACGGTCAAGCTCATGCTCACGAGGTTCATCGTCGCCGCGATCATCGAGATCACGATCACGGCCAGGTACTTCCCCAGCATCATCTCCAGGGGGGTCGTTGGCGTACACAAGAGGCTCTCCAGCGTACCGCGCTCCTTCTCCCCGGCGGTGAGATCGATGGCGGGATAGAACGCGCCGAGGATGACCATCAGCACCAAGATCAGGGGGATGACCTGCCCGGCGAAGTAGCCGCCCATGCGCGCCTCACTGGCGACATTAAAGCGCTCGACGCTAAAGGGCTCGGCCTGACGTGGATCAAGGCCATGCGCCACCAAGTGCGCCTCCAAGCGCGCGCGGCGATGATCTTTAAGCAGCTCCAGCGCCGCGCGGGCGCCGCGCTGAGAGAGATCATCAGTGCCGTCATAGAGCAGCTCAAGGCGCCCCAGCGGGCCGGGCGCGAGGCGGGGGGTCGAGGTCTCGCGACGACAATCCGGGCCATCCTTAACCAAGATGACATGAGCCTCACGGCGGGCGAGGAGATCGCGGGCCGTCGAACAGAGGGCCTGATCGGAGGGGCGGGGCAAGAGATAACGCTTGAGCTGGGCATCAGAGGGCGCGCCGAGGGCCGCGTTAAGGGCGGGGGCCTCTGCTGGAGGCGCCCACAGGGCCAGGCGCACCTCATCTTGACTGAGGCGGCTGATATGCGCCTGCATAACAAAGCTCAAGCCCATAAAGATCAGCGGATAGAGCAAGATGGGCAGCAAGATCATGACAAAGAGCGTGCGCCGATCGCGCAGCGTCTCCACCAGCTCCTTGCCGAAGATCACCCAGACGCGCCGCGCGCTCATGAGGCGCCCTCCGCCTCGGGGTTACGCCCCGCCAGCTTTAAAAAGGCATAGGTCAAGTTGGGCTGCTGCGCTTGGGCCAAGATGGCCTCAAGGGCGCCCTGATAGAGCACGCGGCCCTCATGCAACAAGAGGATGCGATCACACAAGACCTCGGCCTCGCTCATGATATGGGTCGAGAACAGGACGGCGCGGCCTGCGGCGCGGGCGGCGGAGATGGCTTGAAGGATAAAGTGACCGCTGAGGACATCGAGGGAGGCGGTGGGCTCATCCAAGATCACCACGGGCGGATCATGCAGGAAGGCGCGGGCGATATTGGCGCGCTGGCGTTGCCCGGAGGAGAGCACCTCACAGCGACGATCCAAGAAAGGCCAAAGCTCCAGCTCCTCGGCGAGCTGAGCGATGCGTGAGGCGATAAAGGCCTCATCATGACCGTGGAGGCGTCCAAAATAAGCCAGGACCTCGCGGACGCTGAGGCGGCGATAGAGGCCGGTGCCGCTGGACAAGAAGCCCAGGCGAGCGCGGGCCTCAGCGGCCTGAGAGGCCACATCGAAGCCCGCGATGCGCACCACGCCCTCGGAGGGTTGAATCAGCCCGGCCAACATCCGCAGGGTGGTTGTCTTACCGGCGCCGTTGGGTCCGAGGAGGCCGACGACCTCACCGGGGTACACGACGACATCGACGCCGCGCACCGCCTCGACGCCGGGGAAGCGTTTTACGAGGCCGAGGCCCTCAATCCCTTTATCCATGACACCTCACCGCCTATCTTGAACGGACTTCGAGCCTCAGAGAGCCCAATGAACATCCACGACGTCAAGCACGAACTACGCGAGCGCCTCTTCCAAGAGCTTGGCCCCCAGGTTGTCCGCGCGCGGGATCGGGCCGCGATCACGCGCGAGCTGGATCGCCAGCTCAAGCGGATGCGGCTTAAGCTCAACGCCCAAGAGCAGCGCCACCTTATCGAGGATGTGATTGATGACATCCTCGGCTACGGCCCGATCCAAGCGCTGCTGGACAACCCAGAGGTGTCGGAGATCATGGTCAACGGCCCCAAGACCGTCTTCTACGAGCAAGCGGGCCACATCACCGAGAGCCCCAGCCGCTTTGACAACGAAGCGCACCTGATCAAGATCATCCAAAAGATGGCCGCCGACACGGGGCGACGGATCGACCAATCCAGCCCCACGGTGGACCTCACCCTTGAGAACGGCGCGCGGGTCAACTGCGTGCTCTCGCCCATCGCCGTCGGTGGCCCGTTTATCACGATCCGCAAGATGACGACGCGGATGGATGGGATTGAAGAGCTGGTGATGCGTGGCACGCTCAACCCGCCCATGTCCCAGCTGCTGTGGGCCTGCATACGCGCGGGGATCAACATCATCTTCTCGGGGGCCACGGGCGCGGGCAAGACCACATTGATGCAGCTCTTATCGGCCTACATCGACGAAGGCGAGCGCATCATCACCATCGAAGACACGCCGGAGCTTGAGCTGAGGCAGCGCCACGTCGTGGCCATGCAGACGAGGCCGCCCAACATCGAAGGCCAGGGAGAGATCACGCTGCGCCACCTCTTTTACAACTCGCTGCGGATGAGGCCCAACCGGATCATCCTCGGCGAGCTGCGCGGCGCCGAGGCCTTTGACTACCTCCAGGCGCTCAGCAGCGGCCACGGCGGCAGCCTGGCCGTGATCCACGCCGCCAGCCCCGAAGAGGTGGTCATACGGCTTGAGAACCTCACGCAGCTGGCGGGCGTGCCCATCCCCCCGCCGGTGGTGCGCAGCCAGATCGCCCACGGGCTTCAGCTGATCGTGCAGATGACGCGCTACAAAGACGGCGTGCGGCGGGTCAACCGGATCAGCGAGATCGCGGGGCTGGACGCCAACGGCTTTGTGCGGGTCAAGGACATCTTCATCTTTGAGGAGCAGGGCGTCGATCCCAACAAGCGAATACTGGGGCGCTTTATGGCCACGGGCTACGTGCCGCAGTTCTTTAAGCGGTTTCAGCAAGCGGGGCTGGACGTCAGCGCCAACATCTTCAGGGTGGCCGCCGCCCCGGGCGGGCCGCCGCCGCCGCCGCTGGGATGAGCGACGCCTTAATCAGAGGTCTGGAGCGCGAGCTGATGGCGCTTGAGTACGCGCTCTCACACGATCTGCGCGCGCCGTTGAGGACGCTGTTGGGGTTCAGCGTGATCATGCGTGAGGACTACGACGCGGTCTTAGACGACGAGGGGCGCCAGCTGCTGACGCGGATGGAGAAGGCGGCGGCGCAGATGCGGGTGATGCTCGACGCGCTGCTCTACCTCAGCCACAAGACGCGCGCGCCCTTGAACCCGGGCTGGGTTGACCTCGGCCAGCTCGCCTGCGCCCAGGCCCAGCGCCTTGGGCTGGACGCGCCGACGTGCATGGGCGCGCTGCGCGCGTGGGGAGACGAGGCGCTCTTAAGCGAAGTGTTATGGGCGTTGCTGGAGAACGCCGCGCGCTTCGCGCCGGGGGCGGAGGTGATCTTAGAGGGGCGGGGTGGGGGGCGCTTTGAGCTGCGCGACACGGGGCCGGGCTGCGCGGCGAGCTTTATCGAGCGTGCCTTTGAGCCCTTCGCGCGTGAGCATGGCGGCGTGGCGGGGGCGGGCGTGGGCCTTGGGCTCACCTTGGCGCGCCGCGCGCTGCACCGCCACCATGGCTTGATTTGGATTGAGCCGCGCGAGGTCGGCTTCTGCGTCGGCTTTGAGCTGCCCGAGGGGGACGCGCGTGAGCGCGGTTTAAAAACGGCCTTGGCTTGATTTAAAGTGCGCCATTGCACGAGCGGAGGCGCCTTAAGATGGCCCAGCCCCTGATTGTCATCCCCACATACAACGAACGAGACAACCTCCTTGAGCTGCTGGACCGCATCCACGCCGCGCTGCCCGAGGCGCACGTCTTAATCGTAGACGACGCCTCCCCCGACGGCACGGGGGAGCTGGCCTCGGCGCGGGCCGAGGCGGACGCGCGCATCCATTTGCTGCGCCGCGCCGGCAAGCTCGGGTTGGGCACCGCCTATATCGCGGGCTTTAAGTGGGCGCTGGCGCGCGACTACACCCACATCTTCGAGATGGACGCTGACTTCTCCCATGACCCCGCGACGCTGCCCGCGCTCTTAGAGGCCGCCGAAGAGGCCGACTTGGTCTTGGGCAGTCGTTGGGTCGAAGGCGGCGGCACAGTGGGTTGGCCGCTCAAGCGCCGCCTCTTGAGCAAGGGCGGCAGCCTCTACGCGCGGACGATCTTGGGCGTGCCCATCCGCGATCTCACCGGTGGCTTTAAGTGCTTCCGCCGCGCGGTGCTGGAGGCGATGGATCTCGACGCGATCCAGACGGCGGGCTATGGCTTTCAGATTGAGCTGACCTGGGGGGCGATCCAGCGAGGCTTCCGCGTCAAGGAGGTGCCCATCCGCTTCGCGGATCGGGTGGCGGGTCAGTCCAAGATGTCGGGTTCGATCTTTATGGAGGCGGTGGTCCTCGTCTGGAAGCTGCGCTTGGGCGCGCGCTGAGGGGCTAGACCGCTTGCGGCTCTGATCCTGACGCCTGATCCGCCTCGGGCGCCTCGGCCACCGGCTTGGCGCGGTGGCGCCGCCCCAGGCGCTCATTGAAGCCCAAGATCGCCGCCGACAGGGCAGCGAAGAGAGGGGCGTGAGCGGGCCGCGTGTAGTACAGCGTGATATAGGACATGGCCCGCCAGATCGCGCAGTGGAGCGGATCGACGTCCACGGCCACGGAGGTGCTTTGAACGCGCGCCACGAGGCGTTGACGCAGGCCCTCATAGCGCTCGGTCAGCGGCGCGCGCAGGCGCTCCAGCCCCAGCGCCTCCCAGCGGCTGTCCATCACGCGCAGCGCCTGATCGGCCAAGCTCAAGCGCGCTTCAGCGCTGCGGCGCGCCCAGGGCCGCGCGCCGAAGATGGCCTCTGAGGTCGTGATGATCTCCGCGCGCTGTGGATCTCGCGGATCGAGCCCAGACTCCAGCCCCTTCATGGCTTGATGCAGCGTTTTGATCTGTTGGTTGAGGGCGTAGAGCAGCGGTTTGATCGTATAGGGCTGCGTGGCGGCGCGCTGCTGCTGCGCCTCGGCCTCCTTGATCGTGTTCGCCTCGCGCTCGATCTCCTCGATCAGCGCGTTGAAGGCGGCGTCCTCATGGTCCTCGTGCCTCATCGTCTCGCGGATCGTCCAAGCCAACGTCAGCGCGTCTCCCCAGGTCATCAGGTAGAGGTTGAGCAGCCCTTGGATCTCCTTCTTCATGTGCATCTCCTTGTCTGAGCGCCTCGCGCGGCCCCCTAACGCGGCGATGAAGGGAATGATTTGACGCGCGGCTTAAAAAACGCGCTTCTTTTTAATTTCCTTGTTTAATCAGGAGGTTAGTCACTGCGTTTTTTGTGAGAGGCGCCGCCAAAGCGCAGGAAATGAGCGCTTCGCCGGGATCGAGTCCGCCAAAACGCAGAAAATGAACACTTCGCCGGGATCGGGTCCGCCAAAACGCAGAAAATGAACACTTCGCCGGGATCGAGTCCGCCAAAACGCAGAAAATGAACACTTCGCGGGGATCGAGTTCGCCAAAACGCAGAAAATGAACACTTCGCGGGGATCGAGTCCGCCAAAACGCAGAAAATGAACACTTCGCGGGGATCGAGTCCGCCAAAACGCAGAGAATGAACACTTCGCGGGGGGTCAGGCCCTCCAGATCGCTCAGGCCGCGCGTTTTTGGGGCGAGGCGTCCTCAGAAATTCATGATCCGATGCGCCTCGACGACGGCGCATGGGCTTTAAAAGCCCCTCACCTTGGCCCCATCTTTGCCAGGGCGCGCGGCCTCATTCAAAACCATACCGCCGCCGCGTGATCCGATAATGGAGCCCCCAATGACACACCGCCCTCGACGATCCCCCCTCTACTTATTGCCTGCGCTGCTCGCCCTCGGCTGCCAGATCACCGCCGATGAGGAGGCCACCGACGCCTCGCCCGTGGTCGTCGATGGCGCGCTGACCGATGACGGCGCGGTCAACGGCTCCGACGCCCAGCCCCTCGACGCCCTGCGCCCCGACGCCCACGGTGAGCCCCCGATGGAGAGCGGCTTTGATGTTCATGAGTGGGGCCTCATCCGCTTCTTGCCCAGCGGGGCGGATCTCTCCACCTCCGGCTATGGCTTCTTCGTCGAGGATGACATCACCGCAGATAAGCCCCTCATCTATTTCCATCCACAGGCGGGCTTTGATCCCAACACCGAGATCTCGGCGCGGATCTCCATCGAGGGGGGGCGTATGCGCGAGATGTGGCCGGACGGCGGCGAGATCAGCGAGGATCGCGCCGCGTATACCTGGCCGAGCTTTAAGATCCAACCCAATGTGCCCTGCGGCGTCGAGGATGTGCCCACCTTGGGCACCTTTGGCGATGCGGGCTTCTGCGGCCAGTTTATGAGCGGCGTGTGTGAGACGGCGGAGATGCACGCCTATCTCAGCGAGACCCCGCACTGCTTGGCCTTCGATCACGTCAAGGCGCCCGTCCTGCTCTATAACGCCTATACCAACCCTCAGCACACCGCGCCCATCGTCTTCGAGGCGTCGCCAAGGAGCGTGCGCAATGTCAGCGGTGGCCCCGTCGGGCCGCTGTGGATCGCCGCCGAGGGCGGGTCGGGGCTGGGCATCTTGTATCGCCTCGATACGCTGGCCGCCGGGGAGGCCGTGGAGGTGGACTCGTTGGCCGTGGCCTTTAACACCCAGGCGCATCAAGACTTTATCGCCGATGTGCGCGCCGCGCTCATCGACGCCGGGTTGGCGGGCAATGAGGCCGATGATTTTATCAACGCCTGGCGCCCCAATGTCTTGCGCGATCCCAATATGGATTATGACAGCGCCTACCCCGGCGGGCCGATGCTCTATACACCCTGGTCCGCGCTGGGCTTCTACAGTCAAGATGCGGTGGATCAGCTCTACCCGCTGGAGATCAACCCCGCCCCCGCGCGCGTCGCCCGCGTCATGGGCTTCACCGTCAACGAGTAATCCCCGCCCGATCCCCGCCCCGCGCAGCACAGCGCGGCTGAGCGCGACCTCATCGCCGCCAAAACGCAGGGTGCAATAAGATCAGTAAGGTGTAGACCTCAAGCCGCCCCAAGAGCATCAGCTCGATGCTCACCCACTTCGCTGGCGCGCTGAGGCAGGCGTAGTTGTCAAAGGGGCCGATGTCGCCCAAGCCCGGCCCAATGTTGCCCAGACTGGCGATGCTGCACGTCGAGGCGGTCAGCAGATCCTGGCCGTCGAGGACGAAGGCCAGCGTGCCAATGACAAAGAGCATGAAATAGGCGGCGATAAAGGCGGCGGTGGCGCGCAAGACATCAGGCTCGACCACGCGGCCGCCGAAGGTCACCGGGCGCTTGGCGCGCGGGTGCGAGAGTAAGAACAGCTCGCGCACCCACAGCTTGGTCATCACCATCAGCCGGATGACCTTGATCCCCCCGCCCGTCGAGCCGGCCATGCCCCCCACGAACATCAAGCTCAAGAGCATCAACAGCGCCATCGGCGCGTAGGTCCACAGCTCAAAGTCGCGGCTGGCGAAGCCGGTGGTGCTGTAGATGGTCATGATCTGAAAAGCAGAGACGCGCAGCGCCTCCCATATGCCCATGCCGCTCTCTTCGGCGCGGTAGAGCGCCACGGCGGCGATGAGCGTGGTGATCAGCGCGATGCCCGCGTAGACCTGGAACTCGGCGTCGCGCAGGTAGTTGCGCAGCCGCGCGCGCACGGCGCCAAAGTGCAGCGTGAAGTTGACCCCGGCGATGAACATAAACAGCGTGATGATCCACTCGATGTAGCCGCTGTTGAAGCTCATCACGCTGGCGGCGCGGGTGCTGAACCCGCCCGTGGCCATCGTCGCCATGGTGTGGCAGGTGGCCTCAAACCAGTCCATCTCGATCCATAAAAGTAGGAACATGGCGATGGAGATGATCAGGTAGACCTTCCAAAGCAGCCGCGCCGTCTCCTCGACGCGCGGGGCCAGCTTGTCCGTGGTCGGGCCTGGGACCTCGGCCTTGAGCAGCTGCATCCCGCCCACCCCCAAGAGCGGCAGGATGGCGACGCCCAACACGATGATGCCCATGCCTCCTAAGAAGTGGGTCATAAATCGCCACAATAAGATGCCCCTCGGCAGCCCCACTCGCCCCTCGACGGTCAGCCCCGAGGCGTCGGCCCATAGCCCGTCGCTGAGGATGCTGGCGCCGGTGGTGGTGAAGCCGGAGATGGACTCAAACGCGGCGTTGGTGAAGCTGCAAAAGTCATAGCCGATGGGCAATGGCGCGCTCGTCGCCGCGCAGATGTCCCCCGGCGCGAGGTGGGCGTAGAGCCAGTACGGCAGCGCGCCGATCAGCCCCGCCACCGTCCAGCCCACCCCGACGATCAGGAAGCCCTCACGGTGCCCAATGGCGGCCTTCTTGGTCGTCAGCCAGCCCACGATGAACAAGATCAGCCCCAGCAGCCCTGAGAGGCCAATGGCGACGCCCAGCCCGCGCATGTCCGGGGTCTGATCGTGGAGCGCTAAGAGCAGCGAGGGCAGCATGGCGGCGGCGAGGAGCAGCGTCAGCACGCCCGTGAGGTGGATCAGCAGGGCGAGGCGCAGCGACCAGCCCGCAGCAGGGCGGATCATCAGGGCGCCTCCGAGGTCGGCGCGCCCTCATCCGCCGTCTCGTCCGTCGCCTCGCCCGTCGCCTCGCGCTCCACAGGCGTCGGCTCGGTCGGGCGCGGCTGAGGGCCAGCGGGCTTGATAAACAGCGCCTCGATCTCCAACAGCTCCTCTCGCTGGGCGACGACGAGGACGTGATCGCCCGCTTGTACGGCGGTGTTGCCCCTGGGGATCAGCACCTCGGCGCCGCGCTGGATGCAGGCGATGAGCGTGCGCGGCGGCAGGCGCATGGTCGAGAGGGGCTTGTCCTCCATGGGGCAGCCCGCTTGGGCCACCAGCTCGATGGCCTCCGCGCCGTACTCCTCGCCCAGCGCGCGGGCGGCCAGCACCCGGCCATGACGGATAAAGTGGAGGATGGAGTCCACGGCCACTTGTCGAGGGCTGATGCAGACGTCAAACCCGGCGGACTTCATCAGCGGCAGGTAGTCGCCCCGGTTGGGCGTCGCCAAGATCCGCCGCGCCCCCAGCCGCATCGCCAGGAGCCCTGACATCACATTGGCCTCTTCGTTGCGGCCACAGGCGATGAAGGCCTCCATCTCCGAGATGTTCTCCTGTGTCAGCAGCTCCACGTCGGTGGGATCGCCGTGGAGCACGACCACCTCCGGCAGCGCGTCGGCCAGCTCCAGCGCCAGCTTCTCATCGGGCTCGATCAGCTTGGGGTGCAGCCCCCTGGCGCTGAGCGCTTCGGCGATAAAGCGCCCAATCACCGTGCCGCCCGCGATGATCACGCGGCTGACGCTGACGGGCTTGATGCCGATCTTGCTGAGGATCTCGTCCTCTTCGCCCGCGTAGAGCAGCACATAGATCTCGTCGCCGGGCAAGATCACGTCGGGGCCACGGGGGATGATCACCTCGTCGCCTCGATGCAGCGCCACGATGAGCATGTTGAGCCCCGAAAAGCGCTCGCCGAAGTCGATAAACCGCAGCCCCGCCAGCGGGCTGGTGGGCACCACCCGCAAGGCCACGATGCGCACCCGCCCCTCGGCGAAGTCGATCATCTCCGTGGCGCCGGGGTAGCGCAGCAGCTCGATGATCTGCTCGGCGGCCACCCGCTCAGGGTTGATCGCCAGGTCAATGGCCACGCGGTTGTTGTTGAAGATGCGCGCGTCGAGGTAGCTGGGGTGGCGCACCCGCGCGATCTTGATGACCCCCTCCTTGCCCAAGATGGCGGCGCTGAGGCAGGCGACCATGTTGACCTCGTCGCTGTCGGTGGCCGCCACCAACATATCCACGTCCTGTATCCCCGCCTCGTCGAGCACGTTGGGGTGGGCGCCATGCCCCTTGAAGCCCTGGATGTCGAGGGTGTCGGTGGCCCGCGTCAAGGCGGCGGCGTCGCGCTCGACCATGATCACGTCATGGCCCTCTTCGACGAGCCGGCTGGCGATCTTGAAGCCCACCTGGCCGGCGCCGATGATCAGAATCTTCACGGCTGACTCTCTCTTGGCTTGGCGTTTGGGGCAGGGTGTATCACCGCAGAGGGGGAAAGGCGAGCGTGCTCACGCCGCGCTAGGGCTCGTCCTTGGGATCGCTGAGGCCCAGCTCGGCCATCAAGCCCAGCAGCTCATCGTCGAGGGGGTCGTCTGGGCGCTCATCCCGCACCGCCAAGGCTTCTTCCATGCTCGCCGAGGGCAGAGAGCCCGATAGCTCCACCCCCAAGGCGTCCTCCCGCGCCCCCAGCGCCTTGAGCAGCGCCAAGGCCGCCGCCTGCGTCTCCTCGTCGCCCTCCTCAAAGGCGATCTCCGCCGCCTCCACCGCCGCGCCCGGCGGTGGATCAACCTCGTCGCTGTCCTCAAGCTCGATCCACAGCTGCGCCAACCTCAACGCCAAGCGCCCTCGGCTTGGTCCCGTAAAGCTGACCTCGATCTGTCGCTGGAGGTTGAAGGCCAAGGCGCTTTGATCGGCCAACGTCTCCAAGAGCGTCGCCTGGGCGAGCAGGGCATCGACGTTCTCCGACCATAAGTCCAAGGCGCGCTGGTGGAGCTGAACGGCGCGCCGAGGCTCAACCTCGCTCAGCAGCCGCGCGGCCTCAAAGAGGTAGCGCGAGGCGCGCACGCGGTGCTGCGGGCGATCATCCAGGCGCGCCGCGCGCTGGATCAACGCCTCCGCCCGCGCCTCGCCAGCGCCTTGGGCCTCGGCCAAGGTCAGCCACGCCTCTAAGAGCGCCTCCTCCGGGTGCGCCTCGTAGGCCGCTTGTAGCTGCGCCAAGGCCTCCACGCCCGCCCCCGCTTCTACGAGGTGATCCGCCGCCCGCCAGCGTCGATGGGCGACGGCCTGCGCGTCGATCCCCTCCAGCGCGCCCAGCAGCGCCTCCGCCGCCGCCCTCGGCGCGCCCCGCTCCAGGTGTAGGCTGACGCGCAGCTCCAATGCCTCGGGCGTGCTCAGGCCCTCCAGCGCCGCTAAGGCGCGCTCATGCTGCCCCAGCGTGCGCCACACCGAGGCCTTGAGCGGGCGGATCTCTTCCTCTGAGGCCAAGCCGACCTCCGCGCGCAGATCATAGAGGCCCAAGAGCGACTCCCATCGCTGGGCGATGGTGTGCAGATCCTCCAGCGCCTCCAGCGCCTCCAGCCAGGCCATCGACTTGGGCTCGGCGCGCGCCAAGACGCGCTCAAAGAGCGGGATGGAGCCCTCTGGGTTGTGCCGCTGATCACGCTCACGCTCGGCGCGGCGCAGCGCGCCATCGGGGGTGTCGAGATCGGCGGAGTCGTGGTCCTTGATGCCCTCGCCCTCGATGCCCTCGCCCTGCTCACCGCTCAACGCGTCGCCTGCGAGCGCGTCGTCCTCGGGGGCGAAGACCGCGCGCGGCGGCTGGCTGTCCTCATCGCCGTCGTCGAGGTGGCGCGCCGTGCGCCCCGAGGTGACCCGATGCGCGGTCTCTTTGGGCGGCGGCGGCGGGTAGTCAAGGGCCGAAGGAGGCGAGAGCAAGCCGCGCGGCGGCGCCGAGGCCAGCGCGGGGCTCGCACGCGGGGCGCTGAGCTTGGCCTGCGCCTCGGCGTCCTGTGGGGTTTGATCCAAGAGGCGTCGCCAGCAGCGCGCGGCGGCCTCTGGTTGATCGGCGAGGGCGTGCGCCAAGGCGCGCAGCTGGGCGTCCTCGGCGGGGAGCCGCAGCCGCGCGTCGAGGAGCCGCGCTAAGGCCACGCCGTCGCCTAAGGCCAGGTGCGCTTCGGTTAAACCCACGATCCGCGCAGGATCTCTCAAGGCTTCAAGCACGCCGTCGGCGGGGCTGAGCCGGGCGATGGCCTCCGGGTACATCCCCAGGTAGAGCGCGCTGAGCCCCGCCCGCCGCGCGGCCTCGGTGTCCTGGGGCGCCTCGACGCTCAGGCGCGCCGAGGCGTCGTAGGCCGTCGTCCAGTCCCCAAGCTGGAAGGCGTGCTCGCTGAGGAGCCTCAACGCGGCGCCATCGGCGGGGGCCTCCGCTAAGGCGGCCTTGGCCCAGCGGATCCCCTCTTGGGGCTGGCGCAGTCGGGTAAAGTGCAGCTCGGCCAGCGCGGTCATGCGCGCAGGCCGCGTCGCCGCCGATCCGCTCATCAGCCCACGCTTGAGCAAGGACGCCCGCGTTCCCCAGTCTTCTTGTGTCGTGGCGATCTCGCTGCGCAGCGCCAAGGCGGCCTCCCCCTCGGGGCCGTCGAGCAGCTCGTCCAGCCACGCCGCCGCTTCGTCCAAGGCCTCGACCGAGTAGAGCAGGCGGGCGGCCCGCAGCCGCCGCGCCGCGCTCATCGCCGAGGGCAGCGGCTCAGAGAGGCGCATCAGGAGCGCCGCAGCCTCCTCCACCAAGTCCCCGCGCCCCATCTCCACGGCCCGGCCCGCCAGCGCCTCGATCTCCAGGCTGATCGCTTCGTCCTCCGGGGCGCGCTCGGCGCTGATCTCCAGCCAACGCAGCGCCTCATCCAGCCGCCCCAGCCGCCCCGCGAGATCGGCGAGCGTGCCCAGAAGCCGACGGCTGAGCTGGGCGCCCCCCTCACGGTGGAGCGCGTAGAGCGCCGAGGCGTAGCCCAGCGCGGCGCGCGGATCAGCGTCGTAGCGGGCGATCTGCACCAGCCGCTCTAATATCTCGACGTCCTTGGGCGCGATGGTCAGCGCCGCCTCAAGATCACGCAGCGCGGCGAGGGGTTGGCCGAGCCGCTCCGCCTCCAAGGTGGCCGCCGCCTTGAGGTCGGCGACCCGCGCGGCGGGCGTGGCTTGAGGGTGATCGGCGCGCCGACGCAGCAGCTCCACCCGCTCGGCGTCGCGGCCCTGCTCGGCGTAGATGTCGATCAGCCCGTCGAGGGCTTGGGCGTGGGCGGCGTCGCAGCCCAAGGCCATGGCGTAGGCCACGGCGGCCTCCTCCACCCGACGCAAGGGGCCATGGAGCAGCGCGCCCCACTCGGCGTAGAGGCGGCCCAGCGCTTGACGGTCGCTGATCCGCTCCACGCGCGCGCTGAGCGTGGCCGAGAGCGCCTCGTGATCGCTTTTGGCGCGGTAAAGATCACACAGCGTCGCCAAGAGCTGATCGTCCCCCGGCGCCATGGCCTTGGCCTCAAGCAGCAAGCGCTCGGCGAGGTCTTGGGCGTTGAGGTGTCGCCACACCACCTCGGCGCGGCGGCGCAGGTGACGGGCCGCCGCGCCGGGCGTGGGCGCGCGGGCGGCGGCGATCTCTAAGACGCGGCTGAGATCGCCCCAGCGCCCCGCGTGGCTGTGCGCTTCGGCTAAGCGCGCCAGGGCTTCTTCGGCGGGATCGTCCTCGATCGGCGGGCCGCTGAGCGCTTTTTGAAGGTGGGCGATCCCCTGGGCTTCGCCCTCTGGGCTCTCCAGCAGGAGCCGCCCCAGCTTGAGGTGGAGGCGGCGCGGCTCGATGCCCTCCAGCGTCGCCGCGTCCCGGCGCAGCAGCGCTTGGAGGTGCCCCCGCGCCGCCAGTCGCTGGTCTTCTCGCAGCGCAATCTCCGCCAAACCAAGCAGGGCGTGGGGGTTGTCAGGGTCGAGCTTGAGCGCCTCGTCATAGCGCAGCTTGGCCGCCGCCGGGCTCTCCAGCCCACGACGCAGCAGATCGCCGAGGCGACGCACCATGTCCGCCGCCTCGCGCAGCCGCCCCGCCGCCCGCAGCCGCTCCGCCGCCCGTTCTAAAGCGCGCGCAGCAGGGTGAAGCTGGTGAGCCGCCTCGCGCGCCTGGGCCAGCCCAATCAGGGCCTCCACCGGATCGCCTTCTTCTAAGAGCGCCTGCTCGTAGTACTCCGCCGCCGCCGCCGGATCTTGGGCGTGCTTGAGGGAGAGCGCCCCAAGCCGACACAGGAGCGCCGCGCGATTGCCCCGCCCCTGGCCCTCATCGGCGTTGAGCTGCTGCTCCAAAATCCGCAGCGCCCCCCGCCAGTTCCCCGCCGCCGCGTAGAGCTGGGACAGCGCCTCCATCGCCCCCGGCAGCGCCCGGCGTAGGGCCAACGCCTCCTCCAAAGCCATCGCGGCGCCCTTGGGATCGTGGCTCATCAAGAGCCCCGCCACCCCACGCCATGCCTGGGCCGCCTCGATGGGATCGCCGCGCGCGTCGGCCGCCTCGGCCAGCCGCTTGAGGGCCTGCGCCGCTTCGCTCAAGTCCCCCCGCCGCGCGTGTACCTGGCTGAGCGCGATCAGCGCGTCGGCGTCCTGGGGGTTGGCTTGGAGCCGCTGGCGGGCGAGGTCGAGCGCCTCGGCGGCGCGCTCAGGGCGCAGCGCCAAGAGCTGTAGCAGCCGCGTGATCAAGAAGGGGTGGCCCCGCTGGCTCTCCAGCTGGCGCTCATAGGACACCGTGGCGCGCGCCAGCCGCCCCTCGGCGATCTCTTCTTCGATGGCCGCGTAGTGGCGCTTGGCCTCGTAGTCCACCAAGAAGCGCTCTTGGCGCGCCGCGCCGCTGGGCTTGTGCTGGCTGAGGTGCCCCCTCGGTCGCCCCGCGATCAGCTCCAAGCGCCCCCCCCGCAGCCGCACCTCGTCGAGCCGCACCTTGTCCCGGCGCGGCAGCTTCCAGCCCAGCTCGGCGCAGATCTCTAAGAGGAGCTGGTCGATGGGCGCGAAGAGCGCGGCCGTGGGGCCAATCTGCTGGCGCTCGAAGCCCAGCGTCTCCAGCAGGAGCGCGCCGAGCTGGGGCGCGGAGAGGGGCGCGGGGCCGTAGAGCCGCAGCTCGTAGAAGCTGAGCAGGAGGCTGGCGGGATCATGGGCGTGGGCGGGCTCCAGCCGCGCGCGGGCCAAAAAGGGCACTCCGCCCGGCAGGCCAGGGCTTGGCGGCGCGCGGTGAGGATCATGGGGGCGCCCCGCCCCTTCGGCCTGTGGGGCTTCGCCTTCAAGGGCGCCGAGCAACAGCAGCTCATCGTCAATGGCGCGGATCTCTAAGTCGCGCAGCGGTGGGGCGCAGAAGCGCGCGCCGAGGGTTTGATCTTCGACATGCAGGATCAGCTCGTCGAGCCGCGCCCGCTGGTGGCGAAATCGGTCCCCCTCGGTGTTGATCTCAAAGCGCCGAGGCAGCTCGTCGAGGCTGAGGACCAGCTTGGAGATCGTGAGCAGCGGCCCCACCTTGCGGTGGGTCAACTCCAGCCGACCCCCGCCTGGCTCAAAGCTCAGCGAGAAGCCCGCGCGCTGTTGGCGCTCGGCGACCCCCATTCAGCAGCCCTCCGCCCTCAGCTGGCGCCCTCGCCGGGGTTGGCGGTGAGCGTGGGCTCGTCCGTGGCTTTGTCCGTGGCTTTGTCCGTGGCTTCGCCTTTCGCATCGCCGCGCTCAAGGGCGGCGCGCTCCGGGTCTTGTTGAGGATCGATCTCCGTGGCGGTGGCCGGATCGATCCGCGTCGGTGGCGGCGGCGGGGGCAGCGGCGGCGGCGGCGGCGGCGGCGGCG
>JAHJCH010000118.1 GCA_018813065.1 Myxococcota bacterium | reverse complement strand
CTGCAATCAGCGCGCTTGCATTCCACGCGCGGGGCTCCGCCCCTGGGTTGAGCCGCGCCGCTGCTGGCGCGGCCTGCCAGCGCGGATCGCCCTCCGCGCGCAGGGCGCGCCGCCAGCCCTGAAGGGGCTCGGAGAGATGATGCACGTCGAGGCGTGGCTCATCCCCGCGCGCCCGCAGCGCGTCGAAGACGGTCTGCTTAAACTCGCGCAGGTTCTCGGGCCAAGGGTAGAGGCACAGGGCCTCGACGAAGCGCGCGGTGTAGCCGCCCCGCGCGCCACGCGCCTGGATGAACAGCTCAAGCCATAAGGTCACGTCAAAGCGCCTGCGCCGCATCGGCGGGAGGTCCACAGCCTGCGTGTCTGACACCAAGCGCGCGCGCAGATCCGTGCGAAAGCGCCCCGCCATCACGGCGCGCTCCAGATCCGCGTTCGTCGCGGCGATGACGAACGCGCTGGAGTGCAGATCCCGGTTGCTGCCTAAGGGGCGATAGCTGCTGTCCTCCAAGAAGCGCAGCATCATCGCCTGGGTGTTGAGGGGGATCTCGGCGATCTCATCCAAGAAGAGCAGGCCGCCGTGGGCCTGCTCGACGATCCCGGAGAGGCGGTTTGTGGCGTCGGTGTAGGCGCCCTTCTCGGCGCCGAAGAGATCCACCCGCGCGTTGAGCCCCAAGAGGTGCGCGGCGTTGAACTTAACCAGCGGCGCGCGCGGATCTCGGTGTTGATGCAGCAGCTTGACCGCCCACTCCTTGCCCGTGCCCGTCTCGGCTTGCAACAGGACAGGGCCGTGTTCTTGGGCCAGCGCGCGGAGCTTGGCTCGCGTGTGTACCAGCGCGGGGGTGATCCCTGGCAGATGTGGATCATGCTCAAGGGGCGCCAGGGGCTCGGCGCTGAAGACCAAGAGCGTCTCACCGAGCCGCAGGGTGTCTTGATCCTCCAACGCATAAACGACCTTGGGGCTCAGGGCGCAGCCGTTCAAGAAGGTGCCGTTGGTGCTGTTCAAGTCTCGGATCGTCACCCGCTGCTCATCCACCCGCAGCTCAAGGTGGGCGTCTGACAGGGTCCCATCAAAGCCAAAGCCCTTGCGCTCAAACCAACTGCGGCCTAAGCGCGTCACGCCGTAGGCGAGGCGCAGCGGCGTGGGCGCATGAAGCTCGGGGGCGCAGAGCAGGAGGAGGTGGGCGTAGCGCGGCGCGTCGTGGAGATCAGACGCCCTGAGTGTCTGATTGAGCTTGATGGTCTGATTGAGCGACCGCGTCGAGGCGGTGGATGAGGGGGGCACCTTGACCATGAGGGGGCGGCTCCAGAGCGCGAGGCTGGCCGAGGATCAAGGCAGCGCGCGCGATTTTCAATCGAGACTTTATTCTCTTTTTGTTTAGAGCTAGTGTCCCCCGCTGGGCGAACCCGTGGAGGTCGCCCTCATCAATCGGGGAGCCCATGTACGACATTGACGCAGCGCTGGATCGCCAAATCCTCAGGCACATGAAAGACCGCCCGACGGTGATCTTGACCGAGGCGGACGACCCTCGAACGATCGAAGCGGCGGCGCACCTGCCGCGCTTCGCCCGGCTCGTCTTTCTGGCCCCAGAAGCCAAGGTCCGCGAGGTCGCCGCCGCGCATCTCCCTGATTTGGATCAAAACCGGCTCAGCTACCTCTTGAGCGAGGCGTGCTTTATCGACATCGAGGCCGAAGAGGCGCTGCGCGAGACATTGGCGCAGGCCTGTGTGCGCCACCATCGCGCCCTGGGGATCGACGCCGACATCGAGACCGCCCGCCGGGCCATCCGTCGCCCCAGCCGCTTTGGGATTATGGCCGTCAAAGAGGGCTACGGTGACATGGTCGTGGGGGGGATGCGCCACGATCCCAAAGACTTCTTCCGGCCCATGATACGGATGTTTAGAAATCAGCCCGTGCTCAGCGAGGTGGGCTTCTTCGTCTTGCCCAATGATCACAACGTCTACCCCAACAACGTGGTGGTCTTGGGCGACGTGGGCATCAACGCCGACATGGACGCCGATACGCTCGCGCAGGTGGCCGTCGGCACCTGCGTCGTCGCCCGCGATCTCCTCCCTGATCGGCTCTTCCCCAGGGTGCGTGGCAGCATCGTCTCGTACTCCCACAAGGGCTCCGATGAGGGGCCATCCCCGGACATGGTGCGGGCGGCCACGGCCTTGGTCCCCAAGCACCTTCAAAAGCGCGTTGATGAGCGCGGGGCGTACTACAACAGCATCGAGATTCAGGGCGAGGTCAAGGTCAGCGTGGCCCTCTCCAACCGCTCGGCGCGCTACTACCAAGGTGGTGAGGCCTGGGCGGGCAAGAGCAACGTGATCATCGCGCCCAATCTAGAGCTGGGCAACTTCCTTTTTCACCTCTACGCCAGCCGATATCCCTCCGCGCAGAAGTTCACGGTCATCTTCGGGATTCGCTTTAGGGGCGTGGACTTACCGATGGATTGCAGCGCCGAGGACGCGCGGCTTTGCGTCAAGGCCAACATCCTGCGGCTCCAGCGCGATGGGCGATGGTCGCGCACCCCCAAAGATCGCTTCTTTCCGCGCCATCGCATC
Organism: Myxococcota bacterium; assembly: GCA_018813065.1. Taxonomy (GTDB): domain Bacteria; phylum Myxococcota_A; class Bradymonadia; order UBA7976; family UBA1532; genus JAHJCH01. The sequence continues at coordinate 16,182 of JAHJCH010000118.1, read as the reverse complement.
TTGGCGATCAACCCTGGATCGACCTCCACCAAGGTCGCCCTCTACGAAGGCGACCAAGAAGCCTGGGTCGAGGAGATTCAGCACAGCGCCGAGGCGCTCTTACCCTATGAAGATCAGCCGATCGTCGCCCAATACGACCTCCGCAAAGAGGCGATCTTGGGGATGCTGCGAGATCACGGCACCAGCGCCGCCGATATCGACGCTTTCTCGGGGCGAGGCGGCCTCGTACACCCGATCCCCCACGGCACCTACACGGTCAGCCCGCGCATGGAGGCCGATCTACGCGACAGCCCCATGGGCGATCATGCCAGCAACTTGGGAGGGCTGATCGCGCGTGCACTGGCGGGACCGGATAAGCCGGCCTTTATCGTCGATCCGGTGGTGGTGGACGAGGCGCCGCTGCGGGTCAAGATCACGGGGATGAAGGCGATTCGGCGGCGTATCCTCAGCCACGCGCTCAACCAGATCGCCACGGGGCACCGCTACGCCGCCGAGCGCGAGACGTTCTACCACGCGCTCAACCTGATCGTCTGCCACATGGGCGGCGGCATCACCATCGGGGCGCACAAGCGGGGCCGCTACATCGACGTCAACGACGGGCTGGACGGCGAGGGGCCGTTTACGCCCCAGCGATCCGGCTCCATCCCCACGGGCCAGCTCATCAAGCTCTGCTTCTCGGGCCAGCTGAGCTTGGCGGAGTTAAAGCAGCTCAACAAAGGCCGGGGGGGGCTCATCGACCTGATCGGCACCGCCGACTTCCGCGAGCTGGAGCGGCGGATGGACCAGGGCGATGACTGGGCGAAGAGCGTCTTTGAGGCCATGACCTACCAGATCAGCAAGGGGATCACCGCGCTGATCCCCGCCTTTGACGGCGAGCGGGTCGATCAGATCCTGCTCACGGGCGGGCTGGCGCGCTCCACCCGGCTGGTGGAGGCTGTTGAGCGGTTTGTCGCGCCGATGGGCTGCGGCCTCAGCGTCTACCCTGGTGAAAACGAGCTGTATGCGTTAGCCAAGGGCGCCCTGCGGGTGCTCAACCACAAAGAACAAGCCCGCGAATACAACCCGGAGATGAAATGACCACGATCCGCAGCCTTGATCAGCTCATCACGAGCCTCCAAGACAGCCCCCCGCGCCGCCTCGCCGTCGCCGCAGGCCACGATCCGGAGTCGATCCGCGCCGCCGCGCGCGCCGCTGAGGAGCGCATCGCCGACGTCACGCTCTTCGGCGACCGCGCCGCCATCCGCGCGCTCTGCCAAGACTTCGAGGTTGATCCGGGCGTATTTACGATCATCGACGAGAAAGACCCGCTGAGGGCGGCGCGCGCGGCGGTGCGGCTGGTGCGTGTGGGTGACGCCGACGTGTTGATGAAGGGCATGGTCAGCACGGATCAATATGTACGGTTGATCTTGGATAAAGAGGCGGGGCTCTTTAAGAAGGGCGGTGTATTAACCCATCTGAGCGTACTCGAGATCCCGGCCTACCATCGTGAGGTCGGCAAGCTCATTTTTATGAGCGACGCGGGGATCATCCCCCAGCCGGATCTAGAGACCAAGATCAAGATGCTGACCTACGCCATCGAGGCCGCTCATGGCTTTGGGATCGCCGAGCCCAAGGCGGCGATGATGGCGGCCAGCGAGAAGATCAACCCCAAGATCCCTGCGGCGGCGGAGGCGGCGATCATCGCCAAGATGGCCGAGCGGGGTCAGATCAAGGGCGCGATCGTGGATGGCCCCGTGGCGTTGGACGCGGCGCTCTCGGCGCGCGCCTGCCAGATCAAGGGGATGCCGGGGCCGATTCAGGGCGACGTAGATATTATGATTTTCCCGTACTTAGAGGTGGCCAACGTCTTCTACAAGACCTTGACAGTGCTCTGTGAGACGCGCGTGGCGGCCATCGTCATGGGCGCCACAGCCCCCTGCGTGCTGACCAGCCGCTCAGACACAGAGGAGACGAAGTTCCTCTCCATCGCCCTGGGCTGTCGCCTGGCCGCCTGCGGTCGCTGCTGAGCGCGGCCCTGGTCTATCGGCCCTGGTCTATCGGCCCTGGTCCTGGTCGTACATGTCCTGAGCCCAGCCCCAGCGCACGCGCTTATTCCTTCTCGCCGCGCGCCGCCCTATAAACAACCCACGCCATCAGAGGAGCCCGCCCATGAGCGCCACCCCCAGTGAGATCCGAGATCCCAGCGGAATCCGAGATCCCAGCGGAATCCGAGATCCCAGTGAGATCCGAGATCCCAGCGGAATCATTGTCGCCGAATACAACTACCTCGCCCAGACCGCCTTTCAAGCCAATGAAGACCGCGCGCGCGTCGCCCAGTTCTTCCTCACCTCGGTGGGCGCCTTTGGGGCGGCGATCTTGGCGCCGCTGCGCGAGGGGCGGCCTCTCACGGCGGGCTTCGCCGTGCTGCTGGCGCTGCTGGCGGGCTTCGGCGGGCTGACGATCTACAAGCTCGTGGCCCTGCGCCGCGCTTGGCTGGGCAGCGTCATGGCCATGAACCACGTCAAGGGCCGCGCGGTGGCCCTCTACCCTGAGCTGGAGGGCTTCTTCCCCTGGCGCAGCGATGAGATCCCCAAGCGCTACAAGCCCAACAGCCTCGGCGCGCTCAACGCCATGGCCGTGGCGGTCATCAGCGGCCTGGCCTTGGCCGCCGCGATGGTCTTTGGCGCCCTGGCCTTGGGCCAACCCCTGCCGTTGGTCTTGATCTTGGGCTTGGGGCTGCCGCTGGGCGCGCTGCTCTATCACCTGCTCTATCGCCGCCCCCTCCTGCGCACGTCATGAGCGAGGCGCTGACGGTCGGCGAGCTGCGCTTCGAGGTGCGCCGTCGCCCGGAGGGGGGGGCGCCCAGCGTGCATCTGGAGGGCGAGGCGCTGATCCTCAGCGCGCCTGCGGAGATCACCACGGCGGCGCTGCGCGCCTTCGTCGAGGGCCGTCAGCTGTGGATCTACAAGCGCCTCTTAGAGCGCGACGCCCTCTCGACGCCCGCCACGCCCTACGCCGAGGGGGATCGGCGCCTCTACCTGGGGCGGCGCCATCAGATCCGCATCATCGACGAGGCGGGCGAGCCCCTCTCGCTGCGGGCGGGCCGCTTTGAGCTGCGCCGCGCCGCCTTGCCCGAGGCGCGCGCCCACTTTATCCGCTGGTACACCGCCCGCGCGGCGCCTTGGATCACGCGCCGCGCCGAGGAGATCGCCCCGCAGATGGCCCAGCCCAGGCCAGAGGTGGAGATCCACGACCTCGGCTTTCGTTGGAGCAGCCGACGAGGGGCGATCCTGCGCTTCCACTGGGCGCTGATCCAGGCGCCGCCGCCGATCGTGGAGTATGTCATCGTCCATGAGCTGGCCCACGCCGTCGATCTGCGCCACTCGGCGCGCTTTTGGGGGGCGGTTGAGGCGCGCTCGCCCGACTACCTTGAGCGCAAGGCGTGGCTGGAGGCCCACGGCGCGGCGCTCATCGCGCGCTGAGGGCTTGCCCTGACCTTGATGACAGGCTATCGCACAGCATCCGGGCGCTTCGGCGCCCCAAGAGAGAGATCCAACGAGGTTCAACGCCATGCCCCAGCTCTCCGCGCACTTCCAAGCCCGCCAACCCTCGGCGATCCGCGTCGCCAGCATCAAGTTTGCCCAGCGTCAAGACGGCGCGCGCGCCATCAACGTGGCGATCGGCAACGTCTCGCTGCCGCTCCACCCGGCCATGCAGGCAAGGATGGCCTCGCTGACCGCCCCCGGCTCGCCTTTCGCCGAGGGCGTGGTCAAGTACACGGCCACCAAGGGCACCGATGAGGCCAACGCGGCGGTCCTGCGGGTGTTGGAGAGCAGCGGGTTGCCCACCAAGGGCCTCTACAGCCAGATCACCGACGGCGGCAGCCAGGCGATGGAGCTGATCATCCTCGGCGTCTGCGGCCCCGCCGGCGCCGACACCCGTCCGCTGCTGCTGATCGACGCCGCGTACACCAATTATCGCGCCTTCGCCGCCCGCCTGGGCCGCTCCACGGCCTCGATCACGCGCCACCTCGACGACGCGGGCCGCTTCACCCTGCCTTCCCTGGCCGAGATCGAGGCGCAGATCGAAGCGACGCGCCCCGGCGCCCTGGTCGTCATCCCCTATGACAACCCCACCGGGCACTTCTATGATCAGGAAATGCTTGAGGATTTGGCGCGCCTGTGCGTCAAGCACGATCTGTGGATGATCAGCGATGAGGCCTACCGTGAGTTGGTCTTCAAGGAGACGGAGATCTCCTCGATTTGGCGGATCTCAGAGGCGCGCGTGCCGGGGATCACGGGGCGCCGGGTGAGCATCGAGACGGCCTCCAAGGTGTGGAACGGCTGCGGGCTGCGGATCGGCGCCTTGGTGACCGATAACGCGGCGCTGCACGCCCAGGCCGTCGCCGAGAACACCGCCAGTTTATGCCCCAACGCCATCGGTCAGCACCTCTTCGGGGCCTTGGCCCATGAGGCGCTTGAGGATCTCCAAGGCTGGTACGCTCATCAGCGCGCCTATTACCGCCAAATGCTGCGCGGCTTCGCCGATGAGCTGCGCGCGGCGCTGCCGGGGGCCATCGTCTCCGCGCCCGAGGCCTCGATCTACATGGTGGTGGACCTGCGAGATCGGGTCGGGCCGGGCTTCGACGCCCTCGACTTCGCGCTCTACTGCGCCGAAGAGGGCGGCGTGGAGACGGCGCGGGGGCTGGAGACGGTCCTCACCGCGCCGATGGCGGGCTTCTACGCCCCTGCGGAGGCCTGGCGTGGGCGTACACAGCTGCGCGTGGCCTTCGTCGAGCCGCCCGAGGAGATGGCGCGGGTGCCTCGGCTGCTGGCGGCGCTGTTAGAGAAATACCTCGCGAGGGGCTGATTCCCCCCTTGTGAGCGACGCGAGAGGCTGCAATACTCCCCCTCACGCACGATCCACACAGGAGATAAGAGATGTCAGAGACCGAAACTGATTTCATGCAGCAGCTGGGCGCTCACCTTGAGTTCCTCGGCTACGATATCACCCAGCGCGACAGCACCACCGTCAGCTACAGCGCCAAGCACGCCAAGTATTGGAACTTCGTCTTCGCCAACAAGGTGGGGGGCGTCTTGTTCCAGTTCTTCATCGGCACGGAGGACGGGGCCGGCCAAGAGACGCTCTTGGAGTACGTCAACGACCTCAACCGCGACGCCGTCGTCTCCCGCTTCTTTATCGACAAGGACAATGACTTCGCCGGTGAGGCGTGGTGGCCGCCGATCTATGACAAGGCCAAGTTTGGCGCCTTTATCGACGCCTGGCACCATGACGGCAGCCTCGTCGCCCGCCATGACAAGAGCCGCGAGCTGCTCGCCTGATTCACCCCGCCGCTAAGCGTCCACCTCACAGCAGACCCGCTCCAAGATCACGATCAAGAAGCCACCCAGGCGCGCCGTGGGGGGGAGATCCCGCGCCAGGCGCTCCGCCGCCGTGAGCGGACGGCTGATGAGCTTGAGCTTGTGGGCGGCGGCGAAGGGGGTCAGCACGCGCACGCCGCGCACCCCATGCAGCTTTAAAGAGGGCGGCAGGTAGCCGCGCACATCCTTGAGGCTGTCATAGCGGGTGTAGACCTCCTCATCGGTGGTCTGCTCGCTGATGCGATGCGCGGGCTTGAGGCGCTTGATCAGGTAGCGCAGGGCGTGGCGGTTGTAGAACTCCAGCGCGGCGAAGCCGCCAGGGCGCAGGACGCGGCCCACCTCGGAGAGGGCGGCGCGGATGTCCTCGACGTGGGCCAAGACCTTGAAGGACACCACAGCGTCAAAGGAGGCGTCGGCGAAGGGCAGCTCCGTGGCCGAGCCTTGCACCACGTTGAGGCCACGCGCGCGGGCTTGCTTGAGCATCCCGCCGCTGATGTCAACGCCGATGGCGTGGCGTGCTTCGCGGGCGAGGCCGCGCAGGATCAGGCCTGTGCCGCAGCCCACCTCCAGCGCGTCGCGGCCCGCCGCCAAGGGCGCCGCGATCTCCAACTGCATGGTGTCGAGGAAGGCGTGATAGCCGTGGTGGCGCTCGTTCTCATACCACCCGGCGAAGTCGTCATAATAAGCGCGGTTATCTTTCATGGGGCGGGATTGTGGCCAAGCCACCTCCCCGACACAATGCCCTTAAAGCTCAGCGCTCAGCTCAAAAGAGAAGGTCCGCCCAGACATACGCAGGCGGACATCGGGGATCTCATCACCCGCAGGATGGTCATGGCGCCAATCCAAGAGGTTACGCACCCCGAAGCTGTAGCGCAGCGGCAGCCCCGCCGCCTCACCTGAGAAGATCACGTCGGCCAAGAGCGCCGGATCTGTGACCTGTCGTTCGCGGTCGAGGCGCCCGGACTCGAAGACGAGCCGATGCGCTAAGCGGAGGGCGCGACCGACGAGCGGGATGACGATCTTGCCGCCCGCGAGGTGGATCGGTGAGTTGGTGATGGCGTTATGTGGGTCGAAGGCGCCGCTGAGGTCGCCGTCGGCGGTGCGTTGAAAGGCATACTGGGCGCTGAGCATCCAGCCTCGGGCGAAGGGGCGACGCAGCTCAAGCTCCGCGCCCAGCCCCCAAAGCTCGCCTGGGATGTTGTCGAAGCGCTGCGGATCCTCGGTGACGCCTTCACCTTGAATCTCGATGCGATCATTGATGCGGTTGAGGTAGAGGGCGCCGATCAGCTCCAGCTCGCGGCTGAGGCCCTGCGTAAACTCGACCTCGGTGGAGTAGAGCGTCTCAGGGTCAATATCGGGGTTGGCGACGTGCGTGACGCCGCCGTCGTTATAGGTCAGCTCATAGACCGAGGGGGCGCGAAAGCCCCGCGCCAAGATCATCTTGAGGGTGCCGCGTGGGGTCGGCGAGGTGATCAAGACCACCCTGGGGTTGACGTTGGCGATGCTGCGGCTGGCCTCTCCTCCATCGGCGGTGGGCAGCGTGTCAAAGCGCCAGAGGTCAAAGCGGGCGCCGCCCCACAGCGAGGCGCCTTCCCAGAGGCGTTGGCGTAGCATGGCGTTGGCGGAGAGCTTGGAGAAGGGGACGGATGTGCTGGTTATCTCTCCATCAACGTCGCTGTTTACGCTCGCTTTATGTAAAAAGTGTTGTACAAATTCAGCACCGAATGTCCATCGCGCACCATCAAATGGATTCAGTGTCATTTGAGCCTCAAATCCACCCCATTGACCATTAAAATCTTCTTGATAAAAACCACCATCAGCAATCTTATATGGATAAGCGCCATCATATTTATAGTAATCATAATAAGTTTTCAAATTTAATGAAGATGAATTGCTCAATTTTAGATTATATCTTAAATCAACAAAAGCACGGTCTTCTGTTTCATGTGCTCTTGTATCCCCCAATATTACCTCATATGCAGCGGTTTGATTGTGTGTATAGCGATGATGAAAATAAGAATACAGCTTAAAGTTTTTCCATATAGTATTTAACTGAAGATTATAGGACTTCATTTCTCCGACATCATTAACAATTCCATCAGGATATTCTTCACTACCAATCGCAGATTTAATTTCAAAATCATGTGGCTGTATATATGTTCCGCCTAATGAAAGTTGTAAGCCACCATCGTTAAAGGGGTGACGAATATGAGCATAAGCCCTTGATGTTTTATCAGATATTGCAGAGACTCCAATCTTTGATTTTATTGAAGGGTTTGTTATATCTTCTGAAATCAAGCTTGTTACACCCTGAAATGCACCTGATCCATAAAGCACTGAATTTGGTCCACGGATAAATTCAATTCGGTCTAGGCCATATAAATTATTGTAAAATTCAAAATCAGAGAAAGATGTTTCTACCCAGTTATCATTGATAACATGGCCATCTATCAATGTAATATTGCGATTTCCGTATTGCCCAAGCGGACCATAACCACGCACTCCAATAATTTTATACATCATGTCATCTGTTATAAATACTCCACGAAGACCTCTAAGTGCATCTGATGTGCCAAAGTATGAGAATGCGTCTATTTCTAATGATGAGATCAAAGATACTGATGCTGGTGCATCCCGAAGGGTTTCTGACTCTTTTGATGCGGCATTTACTTCAGATGACGCATAAAGTTCTATATCTAGGTCAAGCTTTTCATTTGCTTTAACTTCAATCTCTTTTTCAAATGTTTGAAAACCACTTTTTCTTACTTTTAAACGATATTTTCCAACGTCAATATTATCGATTACAGTGGGTGTAAACCCATAAAGTTTTTCATTTAAGAAAATTGATGAATTAAACTCACTTCCTTTAACAATTAATGAACCTACCTGTTTTTTTAATTTTATTTTAAGTTTGAATGGCTTTTCACGCTGAATCTTTACATTAAACTTCTCATTTTTATATCCATTCGATTGGAATTGAATATCATAGTCACCGACGGGGATATTAACATCTTTCGGCAAAGTTAATTCTAATTTGCCAAAATCTTCTGATGAGATAATTACATTCTTAGGTTCACCCGAGAGTGATAAAACACCTTGAATTTGATCCAAGTTTACATTTATATTCTGGGTTTCATTGGATGATATGATTAAACCGTTCGCTCTGTTTTCATTAAAACCATTTTTAAGCAAGATTACATTATATTTACCAGGTACAACAGGTATTAACTGTGGACTTACACCATAATCACCCAGATCTTTTCTATTTAAAAAAATCAATGCCCCCGGTGGCGATGTTTCTACCTTAATAAACCCTAATTTATTTTTTACCCTTGACAGGGCTTGATTTACTTTAATTTTATCATCTTCATTCGTTATGCTATTAAGATATGTATTGTAGTATCGATATGCTTCAACATCAGACGATATTCGTTCATAGCAAGTAGCGATATTAAAAATTACGTTTTTATTTGGTACTATCCGATATGAAGAAAAGTAATGTGACAACGCTTTTTTGAAATCACCTGAACGATAGGCATCATTTCCCAAACGAAATTCTATATCTGCTTCATCCGCACCTGCAATTATATTTATTTTTGATAATGATGGCGAGGAAAACAATAATAGCAAAATAAATATATTTATCTGCTTGGTGAGCATTTATTTTCCTGTTTTTTAGGTGTTTATCTGGCCGTTTTTATTTCAAAATCATTGTTTTTTTCAGTTTTCTTGGTTTTTATCGGAATTTTCTTCTTAATTATCTTTGATGTTGGTTTTTTATTTGAAATCAACTTGTTATCCAATAGTTTATTGGCCGCATCGGGCGTTGATGCGCCATCAACAACTGATGCGTCAATTATTTTATCAATTTCTAATGTTGCGTAAACAAGTACTTCCCGATTTTCTGATTGATTTACTTTATACTGATAGCTTTTGTACTCGTCTTTTTTAAAATTAAGCACTAATGGTGTTTTTTTGTTTATTTCAAATGGTGTTTCACCCAAAAAAACGCCATCATTAAAAACAAATGCGCCCATTGGTTCTGATCTTATGATTAATTTTTGCTCATAATCATCATTATTATTTTGGATAAAAAACCATATTGATCCTAAAACCAGCGCAAAAACAAAGAATAAAGGTATAATTTTTTTAATGTTTTTTGATGTTTTAATTTCTTTGGGAATATCTACATTATAGTTTGGCAGCGATTTAGGGTTAAAACGTCTTTGGCTGGTTGAATCGCCTGGCTCGCGCATGAAGTCAACAACTCGAAATTCATGATTCGATGACTCCTGTATCCTCTCTGAAGCCAGCTGGCTTAATAAACTTTGATTCGAATCCATTGATTTAAGCTCCAGAAGTAGATTTGACATGCTATCAAATCGATCCTCTGGATCTTTTGCCAGGCATTTCATAATCATACGATTAATAGAAGATGGCACCTTAATATCGGGAGCAATTTCAGAAATTGGAGGTGGAATCTTTTGCACATGCTGAATCATTAGACCATGAACGGTTGAATCTTTATCGCGAATAAAAGGCGTTCGGCCAGAGATCATTTCATAAAAAACAATGCCCAGTGCATAGATATCAAGCGCAGGTGTATCGCATTTTTGAGTTAAGAACCGCTCTGGGGCCATGTAACGAGGTGAGCCAACCACTGTATTTGCAGCGGTCAGCTCATCATCATCATCACGATCCAGCTCCTTCACCAAGCCAAAGTCCACCAGCTTGACGAAGTAAGGGTCTTGGCCTCGACGCACGAGCATGACGTTGGGCGGCTTTAAGTCACGGTGGATGACCCCCGCCTCATGCGCGTCCGCAAGGGAGGCGGCGATCTGTGTGGCGATGTGCAGCGCCACCTCCACCTCTAAGCGCCCCTTCTCGGTCAAGACCTCACGCAGAGACTGCCCCTTGAGCAGCTCCATCACCAGGAAGAAGCCCTCTGAGTCCGTGAGCTGACCGTAGTCAAAGATCGTCAACGTGTTAGGGTGGTTGAGGCGGCTGAGGAGGCTGGCCTCACGGAAGAAGCGCTTGAGCCCCGCCGCTTGCTCCTCCGGCTTCTGGCTCAGCGGCCTCAGGATCTTGACGGCGACCTCACGCCCCAAGGGTTCTTGGATCGCCTCGTAGATGCGACCCATCCCCCCCTCGGCCAAGAGCCCGCTGACGCGGTACTTCCCCTCGATGAGATCGCCCTTGCGGAGTTGATGGTTGTTCCCCAGATGAGTCTTTGGCGCGCTCATTCCCCTCACACACCGCTTTTCGAGTCTGCGGTATGTTACATCTTTGTTGGCTGATCCACGCGCTTAAATCACGTAAATCACACGCCGCTGGTGGTATCACGCTTGAGGAGCCGCTTGATGAGATCGGAGATCGTTGCCCCCACCCCCGCCGCGTGGATCGGCACGGATGAGGCGGGCAAGGGGGATTATTTTGGGCCGCTGGTGGTGGCGGGGGTCTTCGTCCAGCGCGCTGAGATCGACGCCTTGAGGGCCTTGGGCGTGGATGACTCTAAGCGCCTCGATGACGCGATGATCTTGGCGATGGCGCCCACGCTGAGGGCGCGCTTCGCCCATGAGATCTGCGCCCTGTCGCCCGCAGACTACAACGCGCTTTATCCCCAGTTTAAGAACCTCAATCACCTCCTGGCGTGGGCGCATGGGCGCGTGGTCGAGGGCCTCATCGAGCGCACCGGCGCGGGCTTCGTGCTCACGGATCAGTTCACGCGCGTGGAGACCATGTGGCGGCACTTTGGGCCTCGGGGCCGGGCGGCGTGCTTTCAGCAGCGGCCCAGGGCGGAGGATGATCCAGGCGTGGCCGCCGCCAGCGTCTTGGCCCGCGCGGCCTTCTTGGAGGGCGTGACGGCGCTGGCGACGACGGCGGGCGCGTCGCTGCCCTTGGGCGCAGGCGCGGTCGTTGACAAGGCGGCGCGCCGTTTGGTGGCCACTCAAGGCCGCGCCGCCCTGGGGCGCGTGGCCAAGCTGCACTTTAAAAATACGCTGCGCGTCGCCTCATCATAAAAATCGCTCAAAGTAAAAAATCGCTTAAAGTTTTGAGCTTGATGTTCGATATTGTCGCCGCACTTTAAGTCATCGCAGAGGCAAGGATGAAGAAAGCGAAGAGTATCGGTTTATCTTTGGCGGTTTCATTGTCTTCTTGTGTTGATTATTATGATGTGGTTGTTTATGAGGTAAATGAGGAACGTGATCATCATGTTTCATTAAAAGATTCCACTGTTGTTGATATTGACATCTTATCTGTAAATGATTTAAATCAGTTGGATCTGAGCTTAGATGTATCTAATATGGATATTACTCAAGCTGATGATGTAATTGTTTCGAGAGATTTAGATCTTGTTGATTCAATTATATCTTTGGATCAAGATGTCACGGATGATCAAGATATCCCTGATGATCAAGATATCCCTGATGATCAAGGATATCCTTCAATATGTACACCGAGCTTAGTCATTGATCACCTTAGTCATAACCAGGATCAAAGAGAAATTCAAATTTCAGGTGAAGTTAATTTATGTCAGAATGATCATGATGTACTTGATGAATTTAGGATTCAAATCGGCCGAAAGCTTGCAGTCGTAGGTAATCCGGTTGATTCTAGAGGCATTTATAGACAAAGTTATTCGCCGATATCTGGTAAAATTCGTTTTATTGTGTCTGGTTATCATAGCGCTAGCAATTTCAATTGGTTTGATCCAAATATAATTTTATCTGACAATAATCCGCCAACATTCGATTTAAATGAAAATCTAGGCGCTGGAATTAATCATTCTTATTGGATCAATAAAGCAAATAAGGTTGTTGATAATAGTATTTATGGTATAGATAGAAGTATACATTCAGAACCTCTCATGACTGTCATAAATGCGAATATACCGACTCAATCAGGCCATATAGATGAAGACTCACCTATTCTGATTAATGATCAAGCGATTGGTGGTTTCGATTTTGATCATATCGAAGATTTAATAAATGAAATAAATCAACATACGAATAGAACAGGCGTAATTTCCGAATCATTTAATGAAAATTTTTTAAGATTAAAGTCTTTTGATGGAAGAAGTATCGAAATTCATGTACCTTTCTCAAAGATAGAAGATGTCGGTTTATATAGTCAAGTGGCTACATCTGGATTCTCCATATTTTCGTTAACTTGCTTAAATGTTAACGGTGTTATATCATCATTTAATTCAGATGTTGAGATAATATCAGGAAGAGTTCCTAATCCGATGGAACGTAGTGACACTTTATCATTTAATAATGTTTTATATTTGTCAACATATAACACCATTGATGCAAATTGTTTTATGATAAACAATCAACCAATTAACGAATTCCAAGATTCTTACGATAGACGGTCTTCTTATTACAGAGAATCTAGTTCAATTTCTATTGTTAATAGAATCAATGGTTTAAGTGAAAATATCATGGCCCATTCAAATGTTACATTTTCTTCTTTTAATATTGGCGCAGGTCAACGGGGGTTTATTGTTAATGACACTATTGTCACTATAGATGAAATCAATGAACTAGGAATATCTCAAGTTTGTCGAAATTTAAATCAAATCTACAGTTTAGAGTTTAATAATTGCAACCTTAACACTATTGATGTTTTTAACCGCACTGGAGAAAATTATTTATTTGATTTTTATGTAAGAAAAGGTCTTATTTATTTAAATCATACATCAGATTTAATTATAGATGATTCTCAATGTGATCAAAATAGCAGCATAACTCATCGTCCATCTTATTTTTATGCACCAATGGACAGTGACTTTGATTGGGAGATCGCTTACACCCTCGATGGTCGCTTTACACTGAACATGAAAGGCGAGTTTTATCCAGACGCGGGGCTGATCATCAGCGCCTTCGGTAATGGGCACGCCGTTCATGTCACCTTCAGAGGCGATCTCCCGATCTCCTCGACAGACTGAGGCCACACTTTCGGGTCGCGCCCCCTCAGGTGAGGGCCTATGATGCGGGGTCACGCTCCCAATGGCCCAAGCATGAACCCAAGCGCCCAAAAGCTGCTGATCGTCGAAGAAGAGCTGAGCATCGCCGCCGCGCTCTCACGGCGACTGCGCGCGCGCGGCTACGGCGTCGAGGTCACCCCCTCGGCCAACGCCGCGCTGCGCCTCCACGCCTCCTGGCGCCCCGATCTGGTGATCATCAGCCTCACCCTCAGCGGGGGGCAAGGGCCCATCGTCTGCGCGGAGATCCGTAAGCAGCCGCAAGGCGATCTCGTGCCCATCTTCTTCTTGGGGACAGGGCGCGAGGAGATCTCCTCTGTCAGCGATGCCCTCAGCGTCGGCGCTGATCATTACTTCCAAAAGCCACAGCAGATCAGCGCGCTTTTTAAGCAAATTCATACCTTTATCGGCCCCGCAGGGGTGCTCGCGGGCGCCGATCCGCCCGCCTCGCAGGCGCCGCAGCGCGCTTGGCCCCAGACGCCCGATGGTTCGGTGGATGAGCACACCCCCGGCTCGATGGGTATGGGCTCGATGGGCATGGGCTCGATGGGTATGGGCTCGGTGAATGAGCACGGTATGGGCTCGGTGAGCATGGGCTCGGTGAGTATGGGCTCGGTGAATGAGCACCCCCCCGGCTCGATGAGCGCGCCCCCCCCCTTGATCCAGCCCGCGTGGGATACCGGCGTTGAGCCACAAGCGCAGCCTCAGCAGGGCGCCGTGAGGCCCAGCCCAGAGGGCTCGCCGCAAGGCGCTCAGCGGCGTGATACGCAACCCCACGCCGTGGCTTGGAGCCCCGCCTTTGAGCCGCCCTCCCCCCCCCGCGAGGGGCCGCAGCACTGGCTGCGCGCCTTGGAGCTGGGCCGCGCCGTGCCCATCGAGATCCGCGAGATCGGGCCGCTGTTGGTGATGATCGAGGCCGCAGGCTTGACCGGCCGCGTGGAGCTGTCCTCGGCGGGCATCATGCGCCGCGTCTTCTTTGAGGCGGGCCGCCCGATCTTCGCCGATAGCAGCGCGGCGTCGGAGGATCTCTCTCACTTCTTGGCCGCTGAGGGCTATATCAGCCGCGTCGTTCTGGAGGAGGCCGCCGCCCGCGCCCGCGCCCTGGGTAAGAGCACTGAGGATGTGCTCATCGAGGCGGGCTTTTTGAAGTCCAGCGTCCTCTATCAAGCCCTCCGCCCTCATGTGTTGGCCCGCGTCCTGGCCCTGTTCGGCCTGGAGGCAGGGGAGGCGGTCGTCCTTCAAGGGGGTGGCCGCCCCCTCGATCCGGTGGATCTCAACACGCCGCTGTCACGGCTGATCCTCGACGGCGTGCGCCGTAAGTATGGGCGCTTGCGGCTCTATCGGGCCTTCGGCGCCCTCTCGGCGATCCCCAAGCGCGTCACCTCTCCCGCGCCGCCGCTGTCTGATCTGCGCCCCGATGAGCAGGCGCTCTTGGCCGCCGTGGATGGGCAGCGCGCCGTCGCAGAGCTGGCCCGCGTGACCCGCCTCGGCGAGGTGGACGCCTTGGCCATCCTCTATGGCTTGTCCATCTTGGGGCGCTTGGAATTGCCCTCCTCCCGGCCCATCGCCACCCTGCCCCCCCTCGGCCCAGAGGCCATCGAGCGCGTCAGCGGGCCACGCACCGCCGATCAGATGCCCGGCTACGCGGATCTCGTCTCGCGTAAGTGGGCGGAGGCGCAATCCCTGGATTATTTTCGGATTTTAGAGGTGGGCGTTGACGCCTCGGAGGCGGAGCTGCGCGCCGCCTGGGAGACACTCAAGGCGCGCTTTGATCCACACCGCGTGCGTCGAGAGGGGCCGCTGTGGTCGCAGGTGAAGGAGATCGCCGATGTGCTGGATGATGCCTTCGCCTTGCTCTCTCATCCTCAGCGGCGCGCGCGCTATGCGCAGGCGGCCGGCTTGGCGGGGCGCGGCGCTTAGAGGTGCTCGATCTTGGCCTCTTTTTCGAGGGCCGTCACCACGTCGCGGGTGGCTTGGCGGAACAGCTTGCTGCGCATCATCCGCTCAATCTGGGGCTTGATCTCCTCGAAGTCGCGGGCGCTGGCGGCCTTCTTCTCAAAGACCTTGATGAGGTGGTAGCCAAAGCGGGTCTTGATGGGCTCAGAGATGACGCCCACCTCCAGGCTAAAGGCGGCGTCCTCGAAGGGCTTGACCATCCGGCCACGGGTGAAGAAGCCCAGATCGCCGCCGCGTGGGCCGCTGGGGCCTTCGGAGTACTTCTTCGCCAGCTCGCCAAAGTCCGCGTTCGGGGCCATCGCTTCGGCCCGAATTTGGTTAATCTTGGCTAAAACCTCGGCGTCTTTCTCCGGTGTGGCCTCTTTTTCGCCAAGCTTGAGGAGAATGTGGGCTGCCTTGACCTGCTCTTGAACTTCATAGCGCTTCTTATTCTTCTCGTAGTAGGCTTTGATCTCTTCATCGGTTACTTTGAGGCCATTGAGCTTCTCTAAGAGCTTCTCTGTGGCGAGCTTGTGTGTAATGTTGGTTTTGATCTCCTCAAGCGTCGTACCAGAGGTCTTGAGGTAACGCTCAAAGTTTTCATCTGTGCGAAAGAGCTTTTTGTATTCGTCGAACTCTTGGGCCAGCGCCTCGTCGGAGATGATGATCCCCTCGGCCTTGATCTTCTGGTTGATCAGCTCGCGCTCGATGAGCTGCTTGAGGATCGTCTCGCGGTAACGCGTGGCGATGCTGTCCGGCACGGGCTTGTTGCGGGCCTGGAAGGAGCGGGTCATGCGCTCGTACTTGGCGTCAAAGGCCTCGCGGGTGATGCCCACGCCGTTGACCTTGGCGATAAAGGGGCTGGCGGGGGCGGGCACGGCGACCGGCGCGGGGGCGGCG